>DATKWM010000120.1:0-27115 GCA_035529575.1 Desulfatiglandales bacterium | reverse complement strand
AAAATGATTTACCAAAATACAACATATTGAAATTAAATGTAATTTCACCATTAACCTTTTTGATTAATTAGGCCATATTGTTAGGCGATAATGTTACTCCAGAAATTAAGTATTAACAGGAAATTACTTTTATAGGCAACTGCTATGATGAGCCTGATAGGTACCCATTATCGGAGTTCCTTTTAAAAGCTATACCTACTGAAATCATTAATCAAATAAGATTTAAGCCTTAATCTTGACCAACTAATTTGGAGAAGAACCTCATATGCTTTTCCTTACCCCACCATGCTATATATGTAACAGTTGATTCTCCTCCCAGCGACAATAGAAAATATTGTAGGGTATCAATGTCAGTCAGACAATACTTTCGTTAGATTTATCCATACCCACCGTATTGAGAAATACTGAAAGTTGAGCCCTTTCTTTTTCCTAACTTATCAATTCTATTCAAGATACCCTCAATCCTTTTTGATAATTCTCCTACCTCTTTTCTTAATAATTCCAAAGAAGGAACCGGCCCTAATCTTGGCCCAATAAAATGCTGATAAGATCTTTGTTGGTATCCAAAAACTGAAACTTCCAGCCCAATAATCTCACTTATATTGTAGCCTACCCATGGATTTTGCCGGCAGCCAAAAGGTGATGCACTGCCTTCTGCTACTGCCTTTGCAAATTGGCCACAATTGCCATACCCGCAAAGACTACAGTTTATGTGGGGCAAAAGTTCATATATCTTTCTTATCCTAATCTTTACCAACTGCCATGTTTCTTCTTTTTAACGATCTTGATGAGGCAAAGTGCCGACGTATTAGTCAAGTTATACCCAAGAGGATGCAAAATGAATGGTGATAGGTTTCTTATAGGCCTATAGAGGCCTTGTATAAATGCTCATTTACTTCTTCCACTTCTTTTACTGCTTGTAAGATATGGCTGTAATTTCCATCATTCTCAATCTTCTCCATCCATTTTCTGAATTTTTCACTATGCCTTTTGTTTTGATCGATCCAAGAATTTAAGATAACTTTAAGCCTTCCCTTTTCATCGGACGGGAATCTGTTAAGAATTTCCTCAACCTTTGAGCGAATCATATGTTCAGGGACAGCACCGAGAATCTCATCTACTTTCTCACCACTATTGAAAAACACCTGCATTGGAATACTGACAATATGGTATTGCATTGCCGTCTAGGGATTTTGATCCACATCAATCTTGCAGAATTTAAAATTTTCATACTCCTCTGAAAGTTTATCATATATGGGTGAAACCATTTTACAAGGGCCACACCAGGGCGCCCAGAAATCAACTTCAGTTGGAACATCTGATTCTAAAACTTCTTCCTGAAAACTTTGATCTGTAACTTCTATTACCATTTTGCCTCCTTACCTAATTTAATATGTTCTAATTTTGGAACAAATAAAACTTCCTAGCGTCTTGCTAAGAAGTTACTTTAGTGTGGGTATCGCTATATCCTAAATGTCAATACTTATGAATAGTTATAATATCATTCACATTCAGATTCTTATTTAGAAAACTTTTCATTTTGAGATTCCCTTCTGGGTCTATGGTTATTGTGAGTGCACCAGTCTGACGTATGTTGAGAGTGGGAAAAGAGGAATGCTGTTTCTTTGTTTCTTTGGTTATTATGAAAAATTTTGGCCATTGCTTTCTCACCTCCTTATTTTTGTTTTCAATCTGCACTTGTCGCTCATAGAAGTGTAAGGACCACCCTTGATAATCCAACATAATCTCTTGTGCATTGCCTGTTTTAATTTTAACCTCTTTAATTACCCTTTCTGTGGATAGGCTAAAAAATACCCCTTTAGGATGAAAATTTTTGATCATAAATTGAAGGTTCTCTGTCTGGTGTACCTGAGGGCTGCTTAGAAAAAGGTGGTCAATTCGCTGGATTTTTTCATGCCAGAGATAGGGAGCCACTATTATCCTGCCCAGATTAAAGCCGTTTTGACCAAATGCATTATTTGTGATTAGCATTTTCTCTTTGCCTGGAAACTGTATGAGAGATACATCTCCATTTCCAGCATCCAGAATTGTTACTCTTAGATTGCTATTACAACGTGTTTTGTAGACCCACCACCCAATATCTATAAAAAATACGATTAAAAAGAGTAGTAAAAATATTCGGTAGAGTCTTGAGAGAGTGAAATTAAGGCTCAGGAAAAACACACCGTATAATAAGACAATCTCCAACCAACTAGGTCGAATCACCCAGATTGAGCTCCAAGGAATATCTGACCAGAATTGAACTAAAGAGATTGCCAGATTGAGACCAAATTCACCTAAGGAAAGGAGAAACCCTGCCAGAGTAGAAGAAAGGAGCAAGGTAATGGAAGATAGTAATCCAAGGGGGATGACCCACAGCCCTATTATAGGGACTACTGTCAGGTTAGCGGGAAGGGCCACTATAGAAAAGCGATGGAAATGGTGGGCGATCAAGGGTATTGTCATAATCGTAGCAGCAGTTGTCACAGCAATCAGACCCAGGGTATACGTAAGAATTGAATGTAGTATCTGGCCTTTATTAAAAAACTCCTTGCCCTTTTTAAATTTTGCTATTCGAGAAAAGATTAAAGGCGCCAGCCATAGAATGCCAGCCACAGCCCCAAAGGATAGCTGAAAGGAAATGGTAAAGAGGGCATCCCCATTAAGGGTAAGTATTATAAGGGCTGCCAGGGAAAGACTGGACCAAACATCCTTTTCCCTGCCTATAATAAAGGACCATAAGAATATTAGAACCATTACCATAGCTCTCTGGGTAGAAATTTGGAGTCCAGTAAGTAAGGCGTAGGCAATCACTGGCACAGTAGTTATAATTGCTGCTAATTTTCTTATGTCTGTCACAAGAGTTACACGATAGGAGAGAGATAATAGCCATCTTATAGAAATAAAGAAGAGCCAGGCTACCAAACCAAGATGGAGACCTGAAACAGCCATTATATGACTTACGCCTGATCTATCAAATGGCTCCCTTAGTTTAGATGTAAGACCTTGCCTTTCTCCAAGAATAAGGGCAGTATAAATAGGGCTTGTTGTCTTAGAGAGCCTTTCATGAAAAAATTGTCTCAAAGGGCCTCTGGCCTTCTCCAATATACTTCCTGCAAAACCAAGGTTTCCCTCTCCCATTGGAACAACATATCGTCCATCAGTAACTATGGCTACCAAGGAAAGCCCTCGGCTTTTCATATAAAACCGGTAATCAAAATTGCCTGGGTTATTAAAGTTTTCGAATTCTTTTAGTTTAGCAGGAAATCGGATCCGTTCGCCTACCTTTAGATCGCCCCTATATCCATATATCTTTAATAAAAGATTGATTTTTACTCTCCTGTCTTTTTTAGTAAAAAAGATTTTTTCTGCATGGATTGGGCAACTTGCCGTATTGAATTGTATCTTCGGCGGTCTATAGACTGTTCCCTCGATAATTACTCTTTCATTCTTGAGGATTATTTGAGGTAATTCTGACAGGGTGGGTCTGCTGATTTGGGTGTTGATACCTATCAACATAAAGATGGCCATCAACCAAACAATGGAAAATTTGAAAGGGATAATAAAGATTATACCCAGACAAAGTAAAATGATCAAAGGGAATAAAAATACAGGGAGGTTAACATTGGTCAGGATATTGTGACCAATGAGGATACCAATAATGGTTATACACAGTGCAGGAACAAGTGGGCGAGAGAACATAGGTAATTTGTTGGGTTTGCAGTGTTTCTTGAGTTTGTTGAGCTCGTTTTAAAAGAAAGTTTAAGGAGGTATTTACCTTAAGCACTTTAGTTCACTTCGTGCATTTCACAGAGTAAAAACCCTATGCACACTAAGTCCCTCGATTCATAAATTCGATGACGTATTTATTTAGACTTCGGTTGAGCTCAGTCGAAACCCTCGGGATTAAGTGCTGCTTTCGGCCATGAGCTCAAGCCGAATGGAGTGAGCCCTTCGGTTTGAGACATGTCGACGAGCTCATGTCGAGTCGCTCTGGGTCGAAGACAATCCCACAGACTATTCTCATAAAGATACGTAAGCGTATTTGCGAATCGAAGCACTAAGCATAGAAATACTATAGAGATTGTGCGATATTTCAGAAAATTCGCGCCAGGGTAGACCTCATAAATGCACCTAAGGCGCATTAAACTTTTAAGTCAATACTTTTTTTCTTGTATTTTAGAAAGGTTTAAATCTAATATTTAGCATATGATTTATCGCTATCTCTCGGCAATAATAATCCTCCTTATTATTGGCGGTTGCTATCCTTTAGTTAAAAAAGAGGTTGAGGAACCAGCCAAAGCCCTTACAAAGGTAAAATATTTCTGGCCAAAATTTCAGGATGACATGGATATAGATTCCCTTTCGTTGGCTATTGAAAGTGATCTGCAATATTTGAACCAACTGAAGGACGATACACTTTTCACCTATGGTCCTGATAAATTTCCCGCCGAACATGTGAGAGAATCATTAAAAACCTTTTTATCAATTTTCAAGCAAAGCTCAGATAGTAAAAAATTCAATCAATATTTAAGGAAAAAATTTTACTTATATAAGGCGGCAGGTTTTTGGGGAAGCAAAAAGGTACTCTTCACTGGATATTTTGAACCAATCTTTGATGGAAGCCTTGAGCGTGATTCTATGCACAGATATCCAATATATAGAAGACCAGATAATCTATTGACAATTCATTTGGGGCTTTTCCGCCCTGCACTTTCCGGACAGCGTATTATGGCCAGAATACAGGGCAATAGTCTTGTCCCTTATTACACGAGAAAAGATATAATGGAACGCAAGATTTTAGAGAAAAAAAACCTTGAAATTGCCTGGCTAAAGGATCCTCTCGACGTAGCCATATTACAAATTCAGGGTTCAGGTATGATAAAATTACCCACTGGAGAGATAATCAGAGCTGGATATAGTGCCTCAAACGGGCATCCCTATAAGAGTATCGGCAGATATATGATCGATAATGGATATATCACAGCTGATAATTTATCCCTTCAGACCATCAGATCTTACATAAAGCAAAATCCAGATATTAAAGATGAAATATTGAATTATAATCCATCGTACGTTTTTTTTCGATTACTCGAGAGTGGACCTCTCGGTAATATAGGTGTTCCTCTAACACCCGGACGGTCTTTAGCCGTTGATGACAGATTATTTCCAAAAGGGGCCTTGGTATATATTCGCTGCCAGAAACCCATTATGGGGAAAGATGGAAATATAACTGGATGGGTTCCTTTTTCAAGATTTCTTTTGAATCAAGATACAGGTGGGGTTATAAAAGGCACAGGGCGCGCAGACATTTTTTGGGGAAGTGACCCATACGCGGAATTAGCTGCAGGCAATCTTAAACATAACGGAGAGATGTATTTTTTAGTAAAAAGACCAGATAACTAACAAAATTTTTGTAATTCAGAAATTGTGAATTGAGATATTTAGGAATGAGAGACAGGAGGGAGTTGCGTAGTGATGAGTTTGTCTGGTTTGATCACTTCAGACACTTCACACCTAACTACTAAATAGAAAATTTTGAAAAATCAGCTACCTGAAGAAAAAACTGATGCAGGCTTTTTAGAATTCTAAGCCTATTTTCTTTAATCCTTCTATCTTCTGCCATGACCATTACTTCGGAAAAAAATTCATCTACCGGCTTTATTATTCTGGATATTATACTCAATGCCTCAAAGTAATTTTCTCTATCTATCTCTCTTTTTGCTTCATCTTTTACTAGCTGAAATGTTTTCCATAAACCTTCTTCGCTTTTATGCTCAAATAAATCAGGATTCACACTATACGTTTCTTCAAAACCTTTTCCTATGTTAATGATCCGTTTAAACGCTATCGCTAAGGCTTCAAAGTCTTCAGAAATGTCTCGAAATCTTTGTAATGCTTCTATTTTTTTCTCTACTTGATGGAGGAAATTAAAATCGATAGAAATTACTGCCTCTATAAAATCTTGAGTAATTCCTTCAGATAACAATAAATTCTTAAAGCGATTTTTTATAAAATTACTGACCGAATCTTCAACCTCTTTTTGGTCAAATGAAATAGTTTCATTAAGAATAGATGCTGATTTATGAATGAAATTTTTAAAGGAAATAGCAATCTTTTTATCTCTCACTATCCTGATAATAGCCAGTGCCTGCCTCCTGAGTGCATAGGGGTCTGCTGTTCCATCCGGCTCAAGTCCCATCGAAAAAAAACCTACAATAGTATCCAGCCTATCAGCTATGCCAACAATTGACCCAATAAGAGATTCAGGGAGTTGAGATTCTGCTTGAATAGGTAAATAATGATCCGAAATAGCTATACAGATATCTTCAGAGTAGCCATCCAATCGGGCATATTCTTTCCCCATTACACCTTGAAGGGAAGGAAACTCCGTGACCATTTCAGTAACCAGGTCACATTTACACAGCTTCGCTACAAGTCCGACATCATGTATCTTTTCTGGAATTATCTGTTCAGTTAAGTACTCGGCTAATCGGGTAAAACGTTGTACCTTATCAAAGGATGTCCCTAACTCTGCCTGATAGATAACTGTTTTCAAATCCTCCAGCCTATCCTCGAGAAGCCTTTTTCTGTCCTCTTTAAAAAAGAAATTCGCATCAGCCAGTCTTGCCTGCAAAACTCTTTCATGCCCTTTTCTGACAATAGATTCATCCCGTGCAATCGTATTGTTAACAGCCACGAAATTTGGCATCAGATTTCCCTCGTGGTCCCGAACAGAAAAATATCTCTGATGCTCTTTCATTGCTGTTATGAGAACAGGATCAGGGAGAGCAAGAAATGCCTTATCAAAACCACCGCAAATGGCAGATGGGAACTCCACCATATTGGTCACTGTGAATAATAATTCGGGGTCTATCACAGGTAAGCCTGACACAGTTTTCGCTGCTGTGATGACAGTTTTTTCAACCCTATCTTCTCTCTCTTTTTGATCAATAATTATAGAGCTTTCATTCATTTTTTGCAGATAATCTTCAAGGCCTTCTATTTCCATACTCTGGGGTGCCATAAACCTATGACCTCTGGTTTGAGTCCCACTCGTTATCCCAGCTACTTCAAAGGGAATAATATTACCGTTAAAAAGTGCGAGTATCCAGTGGATAGGCCGAACAAATGAAAACTCTTCACTTCCCCAACGCATCGACTTTGGCCAGGGAATATTCGCTATTAATTTTGGTAACACTTCAGATAGGATAGTTATTGTAAACCTTCCTGGCATTTTACGTTTAATATAGAGATAGACGCCTTTTGGTGTTTCCAATAATTGTAGCTCATCCACAGAAACTCCCTGTTTTTTAGCAAAACCAAATGCTGCCTTTGTGGGGTTTCCTTCTTCATCAAATGCAGCCTTTTGAGGAGGCCCTATTATTTCCTGGATTGTATCTTCCTGTGTATCAGCAATGGCCTTACCGACTAAAACCAATCTTCTTGGAGTTCCGTATGTATGAAGACCTCCTTCGATCTCGATTCGGTTATCTTTTAAATATAATTCCGCCAATCGCTTAAGCTCTTTTAAACCGTTCTCAAGATAGTCTGAGGGAATCTCTTCTGTGCCTATTTCTAAAAGTAATTCACTCATAATTTGCTAATAACTCCTTAATGCATCCTCTTCAAGTTTCGTTGTAACTGATCATGATAATATCAAATGCAAAAGTTCAAAGCTCAAATTGGGTTTTGACATTTGAAATTAGGTAATTTTTTGACTTCTTCTTCATCGATACTTTATCATTTTTTCATCAGCGGAAAGCCCATCTCTTCTCTCTGCTTTAAATAATTTTTTGCTACCAAACTAGCCAATTCCCTAATCCTTCCAATGAAAGATGTTCTTTCTGTAACACTGATTGCCCCCCTCGCTTCAAGTATATTAAAAATGTGAGAACATTTGAGGCAATAATCATATGCTGGCAGGACAATCCCTTTTTTGCTTATTGTAAGAGATTCCTGTTCACACATTTCAAACATCTTTAAAAGCATATCTATATCAGCAATTTCAAAACAATATACAGAGTTTTCCCACTCCCCTTTTTTATGAACATCTCCGTAAATAACATTTTCATTCCATGCAAGATCATAAACGCTCTCTTTTTCTTGCAAATACATAGCGATTCTTTCCAGACCATAGGTTATTTCCACGGAAATCGGATCAAGGCGAATGCCGCCTGCCAATTGAAAATAGGTAAACTGGGTGATCTCCATGCCATCCAGCCAGACCTCCCACCCAAGACCTGATGCTCCAATTGTGGGGGATTCCCAATCATCCTCCACAAAGCGGATATCATGATCCAGCGGATCTATTCCCAGTGCCTTTAAACTTTCGAGATAGATTTCCTGAATATCAATGGGAGAAGGTTTTATAATCACCTGATATTGATAATAATGCCCCAGACGGTTGGGATTCTCACCGTATCTGCCATCAGTAGGGCGCCTGGAAGGCTCTACATAGGCAACAGACCACGGTTCAGGACCCAATGCCCTTAAAAGAGTAGCCGGGTTAAAGGTTCCTGCCCCAACCTCAATGTCATACGGCTGCTGGATGAGGCATCCCCGGTCCGCCCAGAATCTCTCCAAGTCAATGATCAATTCCTGAAATGTCATAATAATAGTTACTCGTTATTGGTTGTCTGTTGACTGTTTTTTGGGTTTTTAAACATAATAAACAGTAGCTCACGTAAAGTTCTGCGAAAAATATCACCTGCCTTACAAGATGTCAAGAAAGGAACCGAGTTACATACACAAAGATAACGGCTAAATGGCAACGGTCTATTAGAAACTGATGGCTTAAAGATATTTAGCAGATTTTAGTCTCTTGCCTAAACGATGCTCAACATGCACCATTAAAACCCTTTTCAGCTCAGTTATTATATCATCATCGCATTGTACATTTTGTAATAGTGATAGGTCAGTAGACTGAAAATCCTCAAGGACTTGTACTGTTTTTGGGTTCATCCCAGGATTTAAAACCGATTCCTTCTCACAGCCCAAACATACTATTGAACCACTTGGGGGATGGAATAATGCCCTACCCTTTCCATCATAACGTCGATTGCAAAGGCTGCACTGAGATAAATTAATACCAAACCCGCCTATCTTCATGGCCCGTGCCTGAAACATAATCATAGTCTGTTCGGTATTTTGCTTTTCTGATAGAGAACCCAGGCCAAATTTCAACAACTGAAACATCTCAGAGCTTCGTACATTAGATGGAAAAAGGGTCTCTGTCAGCTCCACCATATAGCTGGCCTTTAACAATAAATTGTAATCTGATCGAATTGCAGGAAAACCTTCAGCTAATTCGCACGTTTCAAGCCACACAAGATCACCGCTTCTTCGCTCTCTAAACGCAAGATTTACCAAGGAAAAAGTAGTAAGAGAATTAACAAATCGTTTGGAGCTCTTGCGGCCACCTTTGGCCACGCCTCTTAGGTTTCCGAAAAGAGAGGAAAAAACAGTAACGATGAGATCAGACTCGCCAAAATCTTTTGTCCTTAAAATAATCGCCTCTGTTTTTTTTGGCTCCATGGTTTCTGTTCCCAGCTTACTATAAAAAGTACAGATTATGGCGCGCTCTCGCCCGCTCTCTCCCGCCTTTCGGTAGATCGCTCGAGCACACAGGGAGCACTGAGATAATTTTTCCTGCAGTAGCAGGATAGCACTTTGATCTGAATTCCCTTCTCAGGAATTCAGATCAAGTCTCTGTGTCCTCTGTGAGATACAAAAAGAATTCTTTGTTCACTTAGAAAAAAGCCCTGCTCATTTTGAAGCAGGGCCTTAATCAATCACTAATGCATTAGCTATTTTTGACCATACAGTTCCTTAACCTTGGCCCTGTCTGGTAAGCCATCCTCAAGAAGGGGAATATCCTTAACAAATTCCACATATTGAGGTTTCTTATATCTGGCTATACGTTCACCGACAAAATCTATAAGTTCCTGGGCCTCAAGGCTCTGCCCTTCTTTCAACTCACAGACTGCCTTTATCCCCTCTCCCCACTTGGGATCAGGCACGCCTATAACAACAGTTCTTTCAACTGCCGGATTTTGAAGGATCACCTTTT
Organism: Desulfatiglandales bacterium; assembly: GCA_035529575.1. Classification (GTDB taxonomy): domain Bacteria; phylum Desulfobacterota; class DSM-4660; order Desulfatiglandales; family B25-G16; genus B33-G16. Next base: position 17,043 of record DATKWM010000120.1, on the reverse strand, counting down.
CCACCTCCGCGGGATATACATTTTCACCTCCCGGCTTGATAAGTTCCTTCTCTGCTTTTCGTCCTGCATACCAGAGAAAGCCGTCTTCATCAAAGCGGCCCTGATCTCCTGTATGGTGCCACCCTTCCCTGAATGTATACTCTGTCTCCTCAGGTAAATTCCAGTAACCCTTAAAAACCATGGGACCCCTAACCACAATCTCACCCACCTGGTCGGTTTCCACCTCTTTATCATAGTCATCTACAAGCCGTACATCTGCAAGTGGCAAAGGGCTTCCAATAGAACCCGGCCTTTCATTGTAAGGTGCAACACTTATTAGACAGGAAGTCTCTGTCTGACCATAGGCCGGGAAAAACTCCCCACCTGATAATTTTTGATACCTCTCTATGGTCTCAGGGCTGTCAAGACCAGACACCAGTCTTAAGGAGCTAATATCTTTCCCGCTCTTTTCTCGGCTGTCAAGGATTGAGGCCAGTATTGGAGCAAAATCTACTATCATGCTAACCTTTTTTTCCTGAATAAGATCCGCGGCCTGATCTGCGTCAAATCTATCCATATTGATATTCAGGGCTCCGGCATGAAATGCTGTCATGGCAATGGCAAGACCACCCACATGGAAGAGTGGAAGGAGGTTGAGGTGAATATCCTTGTTGGTTGTCTTGTATATTAAACTAAGCTGGGAGGTCTCGGAAATAATATTGCCATTGCTTAAAAGGGCGCCCCTTGGCTTACCTGCTACTGCTGCTGTATGGATTATGACAAAGCCATCATCTGTAGATACCTCTGGTGGGTTAAAATCAGCCTTATTATCAAGCAACTGGCTGAAATCTTCAAAAGAGCCCCCTTTTCCAGCCAAATTATAATATTTTTCCACAGATGTCAGTTTATCCTTTAGCCCGTTAATCAATTCTTGGAACTCGGGATCAGCAAAGACTACCTTTGGCGCCGCATCCTTCAGGTTGTTCCCTGCCTCATCTGCGGACAAACGGCAGTTTATAGCAAGAACAATAAGTCCCAGGGCAGAAGCAGCCCCATAAAGAAGAAAATATTCAAGACTATTCTTCCCAACTACTCCAATTACATCACCCTTCCCTAAACCCAGATCCTGTAAACCCTTTGCCAGATGATCAACCATATCCTTGATCTGGCCAAATGTTAATTCCCGGCCATCTGATACCTCTAACCAGGCTGGCCTCTTTTTAAAACACCTGGCATTCCTCTCTATAACACCATAAATTGTAAAATCATATAAACCCATAATCTCCCCTCTTTAATAGCATTGAATAATTATTTGTTAGTCATTGCGAGGAGCATAGTGACGAAGCAATACGCTCGCAATGAGCTTAAAAGTATTCTGCAAAGCTCCTTCTTTCAGGTTAATAAGTAAAAAGACCGCCAAAGTTGATGGCTTTAGCGGTCCAGCTTTAGATAATCCAATTCCTGGGTTTTCTTTCCTTTGGGCCCAATCTTTAATCTTATTTAGAATTAAAATGATATTTATTTTTTAATTTCTATTTTGTCAAGAGGAATTCTTACATTCCGGACTTAATGATGGCCTTCATTAAAAAGCCCTGCTAATTTTGAAGCAGGGCCTTAAACAATCAATTCTAATGAATTAGCTATTGTTGACCATACAGTTCCTTAATCTTGACCCTGTCTGGTGAGCCATCCTTAAGGAGAGGAAAATCTTTAACAAATTCCACATATTGAGGTTTCTTATATCTGGCTATACGTTCACCGACAAAATCTGTAAGCTCCTGTGGCTCAAGGCTCTGTCCTGCTTTCAACTGGCAAACTGCCTTTATCCCTTCTTTCCACTTGGGATCCGGAACTCCAAAGACCACGGTTTTTTCTACGGCAGGGTGTTCAAGAATAACCTTTTCCACCTCAGCCGGATAGACATTTTCACCTCCGGGCTTAATGAGCTCTTTGTCTGCCTTGCGACCCGCATACCATAGATAGCCATCTTCATCAAAGCGGCCCATGTCGCCAGTATGATGCCAGCCCCCTCTAAAGGTGTATTCATTATCTTTGGGGAGATTCCAGTAACCTTGAAAAATCATCGGTCCTTTCATGGTAATCTCACCCACCTGACCCACAGAGATCGGATTATCATAATCATCCAAAATCTGTACTTCAGCCAGGGGAAGTACTTTGCCGGCTGAGCCTGGTTTCTCATTATAAGGTGCAATGGTCGTCAAGGACGAGGTCTCTGTCTGACCGTATAAGACATAAAAGTTACCACCAGTTATTTCTTGATATTTTTCTATGGTCTTGGGTTCTTCTAAGCCCATCACAGCCTTTAATGAGTTGATATCCTTCCCTGTCTTTTCATGTTGTTCGAGTATTCGACCAAGGATCGGCGTAAAATCGTACATAAAAGAGACCTTTTTCTCCTCAATGAGCTCCACTGCCTTTAGCTCATCGAATCCGCTCATATTGATAGTTAAGGCGCCTGCATGAAAGCCTGCGGCAGTCAGGAAGAGTCCCGCTATATGAAATAGGGGAAGGATGTTTAGGTGGACGTCTTTTGGTGTCAGATTCAAGATATAATCAAAATGCATATCCAAACAAAGCAGATTGCCGTGGCTCAGCAATGCGCCCCTCGGCTTGCCTGCCACGCCAGCCGTATGGATAATAACAAAACCATCATCAGTAGACACATCAGTCGGTTCAAGGTCACCCTGATATTCCATCAAAGCGCCAAAATCCGCAAACGTGCCCCCTGAAGGTCCAAGATTGAAGTATTTCTCCACAGTAGGAAGCTTGTTCTGCATTCCTTCAACGATTTCCTGATATTCCTGGTCGGCAAACAACACTTTTGCTTCACAATCATTCAGATTATATGCCACTTCGTCAGCGGAGAGCCTCCAGTTGATCGGGAGCATTATGGCGCCGAGGGCCGCGGCTGCACCGTAAAGCAGGAAAAACTCGAGACTGTTGTTCCCCAAAATACCGATTCGGTCTCCTTTATTGAGCCCTGTCTTTTGAAGACCCAATGCCAGGTGATCAACCTTTGCCTTATATTCTGAGAAGGTTAGAGTGAGATCCTCATCCACTTCATACCATGCTGGTCTATCCTTGAAACATAAAGCGTTCCGATTTATCATATTGTAAAAGGTAAAATCATATAATCCCATAGGTTACCTCTTTCAAATTAATATCATATCAACGCACATACGCAGAGGTCACAGAGATCAGCGATCTCTGTGCTTCTGTGGTGAATAGTTAAACATTGATAAGGAAAAAAACCGCCAAAGGCAGTAACCTTTGGCGGTCCGCTTTAGAGTTTCTACCCTATTATTAGGGGTACGTGGCGCTAAAACCCATCACCGTAGAGACACCATCAGCACTGAAGCTGAATGACGCTTCTTTCACATCAATCTTGAACGACATATCTGGAAGCCCGGTCCACCATTGTGTAATTTTATCCCAAGGCTTATCCCCTCTCTTTATAGACAATTCCTTACCGGCCAATAAAAATTTGGCATATGTGGAAAACGGGGTCAGCGTTACTTGGAGCACCTTTGAATTGGTTTTCCCGGCAGGTATCCACATTTCATTCATATCCTTGACAATGCGTAATTCATAATCGTCAAAGTATAAGAAGAACTGGGAAGAATCTAACAGAATCGGATAACTGTTAGGGTTTGCGATTTCAAAAACAAATTCAAGTGTAACCGGAGAAGAGCCTCCGCCCGCTGGGGCTTTCCCCATAGCCACTTTTGATTTCCCGTAATACCAAAATCCCTCGTAATAACTTGTTCCAATATAGTCTAACGTTATCACTGGATTCTTAAAATTGGCTGCAGTCGGCTTGGTTGGTACACCGGCACAAGAGGCAAATAGCACCCCCATACCAAAAAAAAGCGCAATTAATAATACAGTATATTTCTTAGGCATAATAAAAACCTCCCTATTTAAATTTTAGGGCTACGTTAGCCATCTCTTTCTTCTCTTATAGTGTTTCACCTCTGCAAAGCTCTTTGACTTTCCTTTTTCAGAGAGCCCGAGGTAAAAATCCTTTATGTCTTCATTTTCCTTTAATCTCTCAGACGTATCATCCATGACAATACGCCCGGTTTCCATTACATATGCGTATGGGGCCACATTCAGGGCTAGTTTTACATTTTGCTCTACCAGGAGGATAGATATGTGTTCGTCCTTGTTAAGCCTCGTTAAGATATTGAATATCTCATGGATTAACATAGGAGCAAGTCCCATAGATGGCTCATCTAAAAGTACCAACTTGGGCTCTGTCATAAGGGCCCTGCCGACAACACACATCTGCTGCTCCCCCCCACTTACGAATCCTGCAGTCTCACTCCTTTTCTCCCTTAGCCTGGGAAAATAATGGTAGACAAGCTCCAATCCATCCTTGACAGACCCTGACTTTCTCAAATGCGCCCCAACCTTGAGGTTCTCCTCAACTGTGAGATGCTCAAATACCCTGCGGCCTTCAATTACCTGTATAATACCCATTTTGGCAATCTCTACCGCAGTTTTCTTATCTATCCTCACACCTTCAAACTGAATGGCCCCATCAGTAACCTCTCCGACTTCCACCTTAAGGAGTCCGGAGATGGATTTCAGGGTTGTGCTTTTACCTGCCCCGTTAGCGCCCAAGAGGGCCACAATACCACCTCGTGGGATTTCAATAGAGACACCTTTAAGCACAAGGATCACTTCATGGTATTTGACCTCAATATTATTTACCATTAATATCTTTTCTGCTGCTTCCAATTGGAAACCTCCTTGCTTACCATCCGAACCATTCTTCCTTCCATTGTTTTGGCCACCGGCCCTTTACATCAACAAAGTCCACCTTCTGAAACTTCTGATCTTTCCTGTTCCATTCCTGAACCCAGCAACCTCCTGCTGGCCTATGATCAGTAGGAGTATAGGTCACGTCACCAGTGCCTAACCCAATGTGAAAATCTCTCATGGTCTCAAAGCCTTTTTTCATGATCCCCACCCTGGTTAGATCGCCTGCCTTATCTGCCCGCTTCATCGCCTCCCAGAGCACAAGGCCGTTGGCCCAGCCCTGAACGGTTCTGCATATACGCTTTTCCTGGGGAATGCCAGGATTGATTTTCTTGGCATACTTTACCACCTCATCCATCAAATCGGATTTTTGGCCAAAAAATGCCATAGGAGTGGCACCCATTACAGTCAGGGCATCCGGTCCATTCATGGCTTCTCCTGCCAGGAGTGGGAGGTTTTCATCCATACCCCAGTTATTAACGATATGATCCGCCCTTAACCCCAGGGCATATGCATCCCTAATGGTGGCAGCAACTGACATAGTTGTGTTTGAGTGCCAGATGATATCCGGCTTAAACTTTTGAAGCGCCATGATCTGGCTCTTGGTATCCAAAGCGGTGAGACTCACATCCTGATCCGGACCTACCTCAATACCAAGCAATTCAGCATGGTTCTTGATGGCTGCAATTGGGGAACTTGCATAAGGAGAGCTAAACTGGAAGGAACATGCAAGGCGCGGTTTCCTGCTCTCTCCCCTTGGTTTCCATTTCTTGTCATACCAGGCTGTTAGACATGACCTGGCATTGGTGGAGTAATCGGATGAAAAAAACAGATTATAAGCTGTGCCTATATGTTTTTTTCCATCCTTGTCTACCCAGTCTTTTGGCCGTGTTAGGTAGGCAGAGTAGGAATCCGATACATAGGGAATCTTATCCCTGTTTATTGTCGGCGAAAGGGCCTCGGTATCACCTGTCCCCCATCCCATGATAGCGAGAACTTTCATCCTTTTAAGGAGCTTATATTTGGTAATGGCCTCAGGGATTCGATAACCGTAGTCAAACCAGATATATTTTACTTTTTTCCCGTTAATGCCACCATTATCGTTCACATAGTGTGACCAGAACTCCGCCTGACCGATGGCGGCGTCTTTTCCCACATCAGACGTAACGCCTGTAGTGTCCTTTAGACCACCTACCATTATCACCTTGGCCAAGGCCATAGATGATAGGCCAAACAAGAATACAACGGCACATAAAATAATTAAAATCTTTTTCATCTTCATAGCTTCCCCCTTTTAAAAAAATATTCCTGAGTTAAAACTCCCCTAAACAATAGTATTATTTATATCTTGAACATTCACCTCCTTTCAATCGCTGGTTAAATTGTTAATTAGTTGAATGGTTAACTCGTTAATTTATTTACCATTCAAAAATTAAACCACTTGATTATTTAACTACACCTTACCTAATACGAAAACGGCCACAGGTTAAAATAGTTTTTAGCCTGCCACCATCGATAAGAAAGTCCTCGAGGCTCATAGATCAAGAAGGCACATATTGCAAGGCCGAAGGCCATCTCCTTTAAAAAGGCAAAATCAACCAGGATCTTTGGAAATATTTCAGAGGCTGGTATGGCTGCCATCTGCAAAAGTTCCATAACCGTGACCATAAATATGGATCCAAATATTGCGCCGTCAATACCCCCACCACCGATCAATATCACACCTACCAGCCATAGCGACCAGAACCAGGGAAAATGCTCAGGGCTCAGGGCCGCTAAATTGGCTACCCAGAATGCACCTGCAATACCAGCGATGAATCCTGCCACAAAGAAATTTAATAGCTTATACCAGATAATATTAATACCAAGGGTTTCTGCAGCAATGTCATTGTCCCTTATGGCAACCCAAGCCCTTCCAACTCTGGTCCTCAGGAGATTTGCCATAATCATAACCGTAAGGGTCAAAAGGATAATCATCAAAAAATATATCTTCAAATCCGTATCTATAACCCAGGGACCTATCTTAATTGTGCCTGGCGGAAGGGAAAATGCCTGTCCTCTGCCGCCAATTTGGCTTACATACTGGGTCAGGATAAAATCCACTGTGATAAACTGGGCGGCCATGGTAGTCAAAATAAGGTAAAATCCTTTGACCCTGGCCGAAGGGAGCCCAAAGAGAACACTCCACAGGCCGGCAACAATTGCAGCAATTACAATGCTTATAGGATAGGCAAGACCCCAGTTAACAATAAATTCAGGCCAGGGAAATTGCAGGATTAAAAGTGTACTTGTATATGCACCTACGGCTATAAAGGCGGCATGGCCCAGGGTTATCAGACCGGCATAGCCGATCAAAAGCTGTACGCCAAGGGCGCCAAGGGCAGTGTAGCCAATCATATTAGCAACACCGATCCAGTATTCGTCTAAAAATAAGGGAAATACAACAAAAACAATCAGGAGAAGCGCAATCATCTTCCCCTTTATAACCGGGGTCTGCCACCATCCTTGATCCTTTGCATAGTTTTCATGGTAATATCCACACGGAAGCCACACTTTTGTCATAAACTCATCTCCTTCAATTGAAAATTGACAATTGAAAATTGAAAATTACAAGCTACATTCGTTCAATCTTTATCCAACCCCAGAGCCCATATGGCATGAAGAGTAAAAATACAGCCATAAATGCAAAGGGAAAGATCTCCTTTACCCCTCCGGGGAAATAGGCATCTAAGTAAGTGCCGGCAAAATTCTGCAAAACTCCTATTAATAATCCACCTACTATGGCACCGGGAATGGAGTTAAGACCACCTAACACCACGGCTGGCAGTACCAATAATCCTAAAAAGCCAATAGATATATTAACCCCGTTGATATTTCCTAAAAGTGCTCCTCCGACTCCCGCTGCCATAAAGGCAATAGCCCAGGATGCTGCATAGACAAACCTGGCACTTACTCCAAGGGATAGGGCGGCTGTCTCATCGTCTGCTGTTGCCTGCATGGAAAGACCCCAGCGTGTATACTTAAAGAATGCAACAAAAACGAGAAAGAGAATAATGGCCAGCACAAAGGACCAGAAGTATACGGTAGAGATTTTTAAAAAACCGATGGTAAATGGCTTAAGAGAAAATATAGCAGGAGTGAACACCCTTGTATCTGTCCCCCATACGAATCCAACCAATCCCTTAAGGAAAAAAGAGAGTCCCACGGTCACCATTATTACTGCCAGGATCGGCTCTCCAATAAGTTTGTCCAGGAAGATCCTTTCCACCAAAATACCGAGTATAATACCAATGATCAGGGTAAATAAGATGCACAGGATAAAGGGAACGCCCATTAAATAAAAATAAATTGTGACATAGGCCCCGATAAGGGTCAGTTCTCCCATGGCAAGGTTTAATACCCCAGAGCACTTGTAGATTAAAACCCAGCCCAAGGCAACTAAGGCATATATCCCTCCAACCATAATCCCGGTAGTTAAAGTCATTAAAAATAATTCCATTCTCTTCTACCCCCCTTTGTTTATGTGCTCTTATCACTAAAGTGAGTTAAAATGACTAAAGTTGTCAGAATTTTTGAATTCCTCAATTCCTGAATCCCTAAATCTGCAACGTAATTACACTTTTATCTCTTGAATATGCAGATCTGTCTTTATAGGCTGTTCCCTTCCATCCTCATAGGTGATAGTCATATCCAGGTGGACCTTGTCTGCATCCTTATAAAGGGTTTCTACAATATCCTTGTAACGCTGTTTCATAAAACCCCTCCTTAGTTTGCTGGTCCTGGTCAATTCATCATCATCTGCATCAAATGCCTTGAAGAGGTTAACGAATTTGTTTATTCTGGCTGGTTCAGGAAGCGCTTTATTGGCCTCTTCTATCTGTTTCTGAACAAGGTCATAGATCCTTGGGTCCTGGGAAAGTTCTGGATAACTTGTATAATTAATCTTATGCTCATCTGCCCATTTACCAACAACAGAATAATCAATACACATGACAGCAGTTACATAGGGTAGTTTATCCCCTATAACCCAGGCATCCTGTACATAGGGACTGAATTTGAGCCTGGCCTCGAGATATTGGGGGGCAAAAGGCTTGCCATCATTCAGGATCAGAACATCTTTTGTCCTGTCAAAGACAACTAAATGACCATCGTCATCAATAAAACCGGTATCACCGGAGTGAAGCCACCCATCCGTTAATGTCTTCTTTGTTTCTTCATCATTTTTGTAGTAACCCTGAAACACTGATGGGCTTTTGCAGATGATCTCTCCATCTTCTGTGATCTTCACCTCAGTTTCAGGTATCGCGGTCCCAACTGTGTCAAATTTTATATCCCCATTCCTGTGTGTAACGGATATTCCAGCTACCTCTGTCTGCCCATATATCTGTTTTAGGTTTACACCCAGGGCATGGAAAAAACGAAAATGCTCGGGACCCATTGCAGCGCCGCCCGTGTAACAATACCGGAGTCGCGACATTCCAAGGTGGTCCTTGAGCTTCTTCTGCATAATCACATACGCAAAATAATTCAGAGCTTTCCAGTACCATGGAATAGGCTTCTTTTCAAACTTTAGATCTGCTACATGATACCCTATCTTTGTAGCCACCTCATGTGCCTTTCTCTTTATCCAGGTGGCATCCAGGTATTTTACCTGGACCTGACGGGTCAGGCCCTCATAAAGCCGTGGCGCAGCAAACATTACATGAGGCCCGATCTCTCGAATATTATGCTGGGATGTTTCCGGTTCCTCCGGAAAATTAAGTGTGTAGCCTATCAGGAGGCCGCAGGATATGGACATCATCTGCTCCCCGATCCAGGCAAAGGGAAGATAGGATACAAAGTCATCGGTGTCATAACATGGGTCAACTGCCATGAGATTTTTACCCATGCTCAGCATATTGTAATGGGTTAAGAGGGCCCCTTTGGGGAGGGCAGTTGTGCCGGATGTATAAAACAGGAGGCAGATTTCTTGACCGTGGCCCTCATTTATCATTTTTTCGAATAGATCTGGTTCTTTCTCATCAAGCTCCTTGCCAAGCTCCTGGACCTTTATTATGCTATTTAAATTTGGCTGATGGTAGCGCCTCATCCCCTTTGGGTCATCCCATATTACGTATTCTAATTTTGGGCAATCAGGCATAATTGCTAATGCCTTATCAACCTCCTCCTGAGTTTCTCCTACAAAGAATTTGCTATCTGAATGATCTATTATATATTTGACCTCCTCCATCATACAATCCTGAAAGAGCCAGACCGGTATGCCTCCAGCACACATAGCAGCCATCTCTGCCCAGACACCTTCCGGCCTATTATCACCAATCATGGCCACCTTGTCCCCTCTTTTTAGTCCAAGGCTGACCATTCCCAGGCTTAGATATTTTACCCTCTCATAGTAGTCCTGCCATGTGTAAGGCAGCCATACCCCAAACTCCTTCTCTCTCATGGCAACCTTTTCAGTTCCATATTCTTTGCATCTTTTCAAAAATACTTGCGGGATAGTGAGGTCTTTTGTTACCTCTATCTTTTCTGCCATTTTATCTCCTTGATATGTAAAGATCCTCTTCACCTAAATATGCCTTAACAACCTGGGGGTTTTTGCCAACATCATCCGGAGCTCCATCAGTGACTATATTGCCGAAATCAAGGACAAGAACCCTGTGGGAGATATCCATTACCACACCCATATCGTGCTCTACTAATATGCAGGTTATCTTCCAGCGTTTCTCTTCGTTTATGTCGAGAATAAACCTGGCCATGTCTTCAACTTCTTCTAAGTTCAAGCCTGCCATGGGTTCATCCAAAAGGATAATCTCTGGCCTGAGTGCCAGGGCCCTTCCGAGCTCAACTCTCTTCTGTGAGCCATAAGGAAGCATGTGTGCAACCTGATCACGGATAGACTCGATCTCTAATAGATCGATGATCTCCTCCTCGATGAATTTCCGGTCTTCTATCTCTTCTCTTTTTGGGTTACCGACATAAATAGAGCCGCTCAGGATGTTAGTTTTGAGATGTATGTGGGATCCCATCCTGATATTTTCAGTAACAGTCATTCCCCCATACAGCTCAAGCTTCTGGAAAGTTCTGCCTATCCCAAGGGCAGCAATCTTATGAGGAGCAAGATTATTAATTCTCTGCCCCTTGAAAAAAATATTCCCCTGCTGGGGGCGATAAAGGCCATTAATGCAATTCATCATTACAGTTTTACCTGCTCCATTTGGCCCAATAATAGAATGTATCTCTCCCTTTCTTACCTCTAAGTCAACACCATTCAGGGCCTGAACTTTCGCAAAAGCCATATGAATATTTTCGAGTTTTAGGAGAACATCCCCTTCTTTTACTTCACCTGCGGTGTTCATACGTTTTAAGCCTCCGTATTTAGCTATTTAAATTTATGATAATTGGATAAATAAAAAGTAAAAAACCTATTATGTAAAATTAAATTACATAACAGGTTCTTTGGTTCTTCTATAATCTTTAATGATTTTTTATTTCTAAAGACTACTTTAAGCTTATAAGAAATATATAATAATGAGAGCATATTTACTGTGATGAAAGGATTATTTCTAACAACTGAGAGATTAATCTTGGTTGTTTACTTTTTTATAATTTATTTGTCAACAACTTTTTGGAAAAATATTTGAGAAAATTATAATAATAACAAATAGTTACAATGTAGCTTTAAAATAGCTATTTCTCAGCTATGAATTTGGGGCATTCGCACTAATTGGAGTAATGGCCCGCCTGCCACACAAGGCACGAGCGGGCAGGGATCGTATAAATCCACTGAAACTAAGAGGTTTATGCAATAGGTTGTAGAAGTTCCGAAATTTTTTAATACCGCCCTGATAAAATTTGAGGCATGAGGTTCTCTTGACATTGGCACAAAAAATAATCATCTGTCATTCCAGCGATAAAATCCCGGACAATCATAGCAAGAGGCGTAGTATCTCTATACTGAGAGGACATCCCATCTAAAAATTCTTTAAAAATAACTGAATTATCATTACCAGCTTTTAGATCTTTATAATATTTGTTAAAAAGCATCTCAAACATCAGTAGTAACTTATCGGTTTGGTTTTTCGCCTTAGTATTGGTGTATATAGACTCTTGGTTAAAATCTTTAAGCCTTTTTAAGGCCTGTGCAACCTCAGGGCTAAATGAGAGAGAGGGTTTTTCCAGGCTTCCCGCGATCAAATCCTCAACCAAGGTATATACAATAGTTCCATTTGTTTCTCCCAATATACGGCGACAATCCGCCGGCATTTCATTTCTTTTTATCAAACCCAGTCTGATTGCATCCTCTATATCTCTCCCTATATAACTAATGGTATCTGCCATCCTCACGGTGCATCCCTCTATTGTCATAGGCCAGATAGGTGCATTTGGATCCTCTATTACCTTTGTTATATCTTCTTCGAATCGAGTAAAATCTTTATCTTTATCAGGATATAAGGCAGGATTATGCACCTCGCCATTATGACAAAGGATGCCATCCAAAACCTGAAGAGATAAGTTCCAACCAACTCCCTTCCTTTCTATTGCCTCTAAAAAACGCACACCTTGTACGTTGTGTAAAAAATTACCCAGTCCATATTTCTGAGATAAATCTGAGAGAAACCTTTCACCATCGTGGCCAAACGGTGTATGACCTATATCGTGGCCAAGAGCAATAGCCTCAATAAGATCCTCATTAAATCGTAAAAGACGGCCTATCGTCCTGCCAATCTTGGAGACTAATTGCACATGAAGAACACGATGAGTGATGTGATCATTTTTTATAAGATAGAAAACCTGGGTCTTATCAATGTATCGGGAATAGGCTAAAGAATGGAGAATCCGATCGGTATCAATAGAAAAATTATCCCTGTGACTATCAATAATTTCTGGCTCGTCTCTTCGTCTGACAGCCTGAGTACTCAAGGTAGCATAAGGAGAAAGCCTATCCTTTTCTAAAAGACGGAGTTGTTGTTTAATATCTTTTAAGATTTTGGCCTTATTCATCTCACTCCCTGCAGCTCATAAAGATAAAATTAAACAAACGATATGGAAATGTTAATAGAAATTATTATCCCCGGTCAATATAATTTTAGTTAATTAACCTTGAAATTTTCTTTATAGTATATATCTTCTTTTATATCCTGATCAAGTGTCTAAAATGATACGAGAACGCCCATCTCGCAATCGAGAGGTTTGCGTACAAACCTAAAGTGAACTAACGTTAAAGATAAAATAATTTTAAACTTTAGGCATTTTAGACAATTTAACTCACTTAACAATGAACCTACATCCTACTGAAAAAAAGGTTTTGTCAGCTATCCTTGGATATCGAATGATTACCAGAGGGGATAGCATCATTGTAGCTGTATCTGGAGGAGCAGATTCTGTGTGCCTTTTAAAAATCCTTTACGCACTTAAGAAATACTTGAATATCGGGCTAACTGTTGCCCATTTTAATCATGGATTGAGACCGAAAGAAGATGAAAAAGAAACAGAATTTGTTGCCAAGTTAGCCAAAAGACTAAATCTGGCTTTGATCTGTGATACGTCCAATAACATAACAAAGGCACATGGGAGCTCTATTGAGGAAAAAGCAAGAGAGATGAGATATCAATTTTTTCAAAAAGCTCTAGATGAGAATCATGCCCAAAAGCTCGCCCTTGGCCATAATATGAATGATCAGGCAGAAACAGTTCTTATGCATTTTCTAAGAGGGACTGGGCTAACCGGTTTATCCGGAATACCTCCAATTCGACAAAATTGTTTTATAAGACCTCTTATAGATACAACGAGGGATGAAATCCATACCTATTTAAAACAAAATGACGAATCTTTTATAATAGATAGTTCAAACCTTGAAACAAGGTATCTAAGAAACAAGATACGCTTAGAGTTGCTACCACTACTTCTTGACTATCAACCAAAGCTTGTCGAACACTTAGGTGAACTTGCATTTCAATGTAGACAAGAAACCAAATTTATAGATGAAGAGGCAACAAAACTGTTGGATATGATAACTTTTGATTCCTCAAAGTATTCCTTAGACCTTTCCCTTACCACCTTTAATACCCTCTCATGTTCTCTTCAGTATCGTATTATCAGGCAGGCAATAAAAAAAATAAAGGGAAACCTTCGAAAGATTGACAGAGGACATATTAAGACAATCATAGATTGTGCCAATAAGGATAAACCTCAAATCAAAGTAAATCTTCCCGAAAATATTATAGTAAAGAAGATATATAACAGGCTCAGATTTTCTTTAGGAGATATGATTGAAACTCACAATTTCTCCTACTCTATAAATAATATGGGGAGATTTCAAATTCAGGAGATCAATAAAACAATCTCTTTCACGGAGATATCTAAAAATGATTTCATGTTGTCCACTGCTTCGCCTGAAGAGGCATTCCTTGACCTTGACAAGCTCAAATGGCCTCTGAGAGCAAGAAACTTCAGAACGGGAGACAAATTTATACCCCTTGGTGTGAATGGGTTTAAAAAGGTGAAAGATATCTTTATTGATAATAAAATTCCATCGGAGGAGAGAAAAAAAATTCCTATTCTTGTAAGCTGTGATGATATAGTGTGGGTTTATGGCATAAGGATTGATGACAGATACAAGATCAAACAGGAAACAAAAAGGATTTTAAGATGTAAAGTTGAATAAAGTGTGCTATATTTAAACGTTTTAAATAACGTTTTTTATAATTTGTCTATTTTAAAAGTAATCATAAAGGAGAACACAGTTGAACACATTTTCTAAAAATCTTACTCTCTGGCTGGTTATCAGCCTTATGATGATCCTGCTATTCCAAATCTTTAAAAAAGAAACTAAACAGACTGGACAGTTAAGCTATAGTGAATTCTTGAACATGGTAGAACAAGGCGAGGTCACCCAGGTAACCATTCAAGGGGACAAAATATTTGGTAACTCAAATCAGGGCAGATTCTTTAGAACATTTGCACCTAAGGATCTTGAGCTAATAAAAATCTTACGTAATAAAGAGATCGGAATAACTGCAAAACCGGATGACACGTCTCCATGGTATATGACAATTCTTGTATCCTGGTTCCCCATGCTTCTTTTAATTGGTGTCTGGATTTTCTTTATGCGCCAAATGCAGGCAGGAGGAGGCAAGGCACTCTCTTTTGGGAAAAGTCGGGCGAGACTCGCAACTAACGGAAAAAATAAGGTAACATTTGATGATGTCGCCGGCATTGAAGAAGCTAAGGAAGAACTTCAAGAGATCATAGAATTTCTAAGAGACCCAAAGAAATTTACCCGTTTAGGAGGCAGAATCCCAAAAGGTGTGCTTCTAGTTGGTGCCCCCGGAACAGGCAAGACTTTGTTAGCCAGGGCTATAGCAGGAGAGGCAGGTGTCCCTTTCTTAAGTATAAGTGGTTCTGATTTTGTAGAAATGTTTGTAGGTGTCGGAGCATCCAGGGTGAGGGATCTCTTTGTCCAGGGCAAAAAGAATGCCCCCTGCATCATCTTCTTAGATGAGATTGATGCTGTCGGTCGACATCGAGGAGCTGGATTAGGAGGGGGTCATGATGAAAGAGAACAAACATTAAATCAGCTCTTAGTGGAAATGGATGGATTCGAATCTAATGAAGGAGTTATCCTTATTTCAGCCACTAACAGGCCTGACGTACTTGACCCTGCATTATTACGACCAGGAAGATTTGACAGGCAGGTAGTTGTACCCGTGCCTGATGTCAGGGGACGGGAAAATATATTAAAGGTACACACAAAAAAAACAAGGATTGGCGATGATGTTGATCTTTCTGTAATTGCTAGGGGAACGCCAGGTTTTACCGGTGCAGACCTTGAAAATATGACGAATGAGGCAGCGTTGCTTGCAGCCAGAAGAAACAAAGACAAAATAGATATGCAAGACATGGAAGATGCGAAAGATAAGGTGCTTATGGGTGCAGAAAGGAAGAGCATGATCATAAGCGATGATGAGAAAAAAACTACCGCCTATCATGAAGCAGGACATGCTTTGATAGCAAAACTTCTCCCTAATACCGATCCCATACATAAAGTGACCATAATTCCAAGAGGCATGGCTCTTGGCCTGACACAGCAACTCCCTTTAGATGATAAACATACCTATACAAAAGAGTATCTTTTCAATAACATCTGCATCCTGATGGGAGGAAGAATATCCGAGGAAATTGCCTTAAATACCCAGACTACTGGAGCAAGCAATGATATAGAAAGGGCAACGGAGATAGCAAGAAAGATGATCTGTGAATATGGTATGAACGAAAAACTCGGCCCACTGAGTTTTGGGAAGAAAGAGGAAGAGATATTCTTGGGGCGTGAGATTTCCCAGCACAGGGATTATAGTGAAGAAACAGCCCAAAAAATTGACCAGGAGGTTAATAATCTTGTAGGTGAGACATACAAAAAATCCCATAAACTTATAAGTGATAACCTAAATACCCTTAACAAATTAGCCAATGCCCTTTTAGAAAAAGAGACCCTCAATGGCAGTGAGATCGATGAAATAGTGGGTAAAAAGAAAAGAAAAAGACAATCAAGAAAAACAACAGGAAGAAGGAAAATTGATTCACAAGGCAAGAAAAGCTAATATTTTAGAATGGTTAGACTATAATTTTGATCTTGATTCGAAAACCTTTATTATGGGTATTTTGAATATTACCTCTGACTCTTTTTTTGATGGAGGCACTTATTTCCGCGAAAATGATGCAGTGAAGCACGGTTTGAAAATGGCCGCCGAGGGTGCTGATATTATTGATGTAGGAGGAGAATCAACAAGGCCTTTTTCAGATCCCCTCCCACTTGATGAAGAGGTAAGGAGAGTAATACCTGTTATCAAGACTCTCGCCCAAGAGATAGACATTCCAATAAGCATAGATACCTATAAGAGTGAGGTAGCCAGTCAGGCCATAGAGGCTGGTGCAACAATGGTCAACGACATAAGTGCACTGAAATTTGATCCTGCAATGGGTCAATTGGTTGCAGATGCAGGCGTACCCATTGTGTTGATGCATATGAAAGGAACACCAAAAAATATGCAGACAAACCCTACCTACAAAGACCTTTTTGGTGAAATAATAGATTTCTTACGCAAGGCCATAGAACAGGCTATCAGTTCAGGCATAAAAAGAGATGTTATTATCATTGATCCCGGTATTGGCTTTGGTAAATCCTTTGATGATAATCTCAAGATAATAAACAATTTACATACATTTTCTTCTCTTGGACAACCGCTTCTGGTGGGTACCTCTAATAAGGCTTTTATTGGCCAT
>DATKWM010000119.1:0-19906 GCA_035529575.1 Desulfatiglandales bacterium | reverse complement strand
TTGTCAATAGCAGGGGGAACAGGATACACTCTTTTATCAAGATTTTTATGTTCCTTTGATAGGTACTCCATAGACAGTGCCTGGTTTGCAAAGCTCATATCCATGACAGAAGAGGGATGGCCTTCTGCCGCAGCCAGGTTTATGAGCCTTCCTTCACCCAAAAGATAGACCCTGTTTCCATTTAAGAGGGTATATTCCTCAACGAATTCCCTGATCTTTCTTTGAGAGGTGGATGTCTCATTTAGCCCGGGAATGTCGAGTTCTACATTAAAATGTCCGGAATTAGAGATAATGGCACCATCTTTCATAACAAGGAAGTGCTCTTTGGTAATCGCATTTTTATCGCCAGTCAGGGTACAGAAAAAATCACCTATTGTGGCAGCTTTTGCTATTGGCATAACCTCAAATCCATCCATGATCGCCTCTAAGGCCTTTAAAGGATCCACTTCACAGATAATTACCCTGGCGCCATGCCCTTTTGCCCTGGTAGCTACCCCGCGCCCGCACCATCCATAGCCGGACACAACAAAGCAGCTTCCTGCGAGAAGTCTGTTTGTTGCTCGAATGATTCCATCAATGGTGCTTTGACCTGTGCCGTACCTGTTATCAAAAAGGTGTTTTGTATTGGCATCATTGACAGAGATAACGGGAAATTGAAGCACGTTATCTCTCTCCATAGACCTGAGACGTATGACACCAGTGGTTGTTTCCTCTGTCCCTCCCATAACATCGGAAATTAGAGTGTCCCTTTCATCTTGACGTAAAGAAAGACCCCATTCTCGTATTCCCTGGGAAACATCGTCCCATTTATTAAGGGCAATAAAATGAAGAGAGCTGACAAGATCAGCTCCGTCATCCATACTGAGGTTTGGGAATTTTTTTAGGGCTGACAGTATATGGCTGTAATAGGTATCGGTGTCTTCTCCTTTTATGGCAAAGACCGGTATTTCATCATTGGCCACCAGCGAGGCTGCAACATCATCCTGGGTTGAAAGGGGATTAGAGGCACACAGCGCTACAGAGGCGCCGCCTGCTTTGAGTGCTTGTGCCAGGACAGCGGTCTCTGTGGTTATATGCAAACAGGCAGAAATCCTCAAACCTGAGAGGGGTTTTTCTTTAAAAAACCTCTCTTTGATAGAATTCAACACAGGCATGCTTTTGCCTGCCCACTCTATTCTGAGTTGTCCTTTATCTGCAAGAGCAATATCTTTGATGTCATAGTCCATGGTTTCTTTCCTTGATTAATGGGTTAAACTATTTTGATACACTGTCAAAAGATTCTCTCGCCCACTCTCCCGATTTATCGGGATCACTCGAGCCACAGAGGTTGCAAAGATAATTATTATATTGTCCTGATTTTTTGACCCTGGTGAAATAGAAACTAAAAGCATTTCACAGGGCAGGGACGAAAAATCAGGACAAACGATCAGTCCACCGCTGGTGGACATTGATTGATTTAGCGATAAATTATTTATAATGCGCAGTACAGGTGCTATAGTGTTATAATCCTGTATACATATCTCAGAGAAAGAGGCATGTAGATTGAGTTGAATTACCCTCTCGGGAATTCAACTCAATCTCTGAGTCTCTGAGAACTCTGTGAGAGATTACAAAGCCTTTTTAAGTTTTTCAATCAGATCTGTCTTCTCCCAGGTGAACTCATCCAATTCACGCCCGAAGTGCCCATAGCTGGCTGTTTTTTTGTATATGGGTCGTAAAAGATCCAACTGCTCAATTATAACAGCTGGCCGCATATCAAATTCCTTTTCCACCATTTTTGTCATCTCAATACTGGGCACAACACCGGTTGCGTAGGTATTAACGAGTAAACTAACTGGCTGCGCCTTTCCGATGGTGTATGCTACCTGGATTTCACACCTTTCAGCTAAACCCGCAGCAACGATATTTTTGGCAATATAGCGACACATATAGGAGGCGCTCCTATCCACCTTGGATGGATCTTTGCCAGAAAATGCACCGCCACCATGGTAACCAAATCCGCCATAGGTATCCATGATAATCTTCCTGCCGGTCATACCGCAGTCACCTAATGGACCACCAGTAACAAACCTCCCAGTCGTATTTACAAAAAATTGTGTTTGTGTATCAATCATTTCAGGGGGTATAACCTTCTTTATCACCTCTTCAATAATTGCCTCCTTCAGGGTATCGTAATCAACCTCAGGGGAGTGTTGTGCTGCTATAACAACTGTATGAACGGTGGTAGGCTTTAAGTCTATATACCTCACAGTTACCTGGGATTTTCCATCTGGCCTCAGCCATGGGAGTTTTCCAGATTTTCGGACATGGGCAAGCCTCTGGGTAAGATTATGGGCAAGATAAATAGGCATTGGCATAAAAACCGGTGTATCGGTGCACGCATAGCCAAACATGAGTCCCTGATCACCTGCCCCCTGTTCTTTGAATAGACCAGAGCCATTGACTCCCTGTGCAATGTCAGGTGACTGCTTGTCAATACTCGTAACAACTGCACATGTCTCCCAGTCAAAGCCCATGGATGAATCGTTGTATCCTATTTCCTTTATTGTGTGTCTGGCGATTTCCGGTATTTCCACGTAGCACGAGGTGGTTATCTCCCCTGCAATAACTGCCATGCCGGTAGTGACAAGGGTCTCGCAGGCTACCCTTCCATTTTTGTCGTGAGTTATAATTTCATCAAGTATGGCATCAGAGATTTGATCAGCTATCTTGTCCGGATGCCCCTCAGTTACAGACTCGGATGTGAATAAAAAATCAGTGTTCATGTTTGATTCCTCTCTACGCTAAATAAAAAAATAAAAGATGAGCAATGTATATACAAAAAAGTAACAAAAATTTAAATGATACAATGTTGACCGATAGAGGAATGATACCCTTTATGAGCGTCTACAATTTTCAGGTGGACTAAAAATACCACCAGATATAATAAGTTTAAATGCATCTTCAACAGTCATATTGAGGATTATCAGCTCATCTTTTGGTATAAGAATATAAAATCCACTCGTAGGATTAGGTGTTGTGGGTACAAAGACATTCATCATATTTTTGTCAGTTTTACTCTGCACCTCCCCTTTACTTTCTCCTGTAATAAAGCCAATTACATAGATCCCTCGCCTGGGGTATTCTAACAGAGCTACCCTTCTAAAGGCATCGTTTTTCTGTAAAAAAAAGGACTCTAAGAGCTGTTTCACTCCTGAATAGAGGATTCTTACTAACGGTATCCTGGCTACCAAATATTCCCAAAAATTTACTACTTTTCTGCCAGCCAGGTTTCTAAATAAAACACCGACAGCAAAGATAATAATAATCACTAAAATAAGGCCAATCCCAGGTATATGAACGCCGTAGGTATCCGGTAGGTATTTAGCAGGGACGTACTTAAGCACGACATCCATGGCACGGATTAAAAACCAGATAACATAGGCTGTTATAAAGACTGGGAGAATTACCAGAAGACCTGTAAGGAAATAATTCTTTAGACTTGTTCTGAGTCTTTTCAATGTGCCCTCACGCTATTATACTATTATCTATCAGCCTGGCCTTTCCCACCTTTACAGCCAATGCCAAAAGGGAAGGCCCATCTACATTTTCCATGTCTGTAAGTTTTGCTGGGTCACAGATGGTTACATAATCAATCTCTGTAAATGGGTGAGTGAGGATCAATTCTTTTACTGCATTTTTGATTGTGGCAGAATCTTTTTCCCCATCTTTTACCATGGCTTTGGCTAAATCTAAGCCCTTTTTCAGGCTTAATGCTGACAACCTTTCCTCTGGGCTCAGGTACTTATTCCTGCTACTCATAGCAAGACCGTCTCGTTCCCTTACTGTTGGGAGACCAATAATGTCAATGTCCATGTTTAAATCCCTTACCATCTGTTTAATAACAGCAAGCTGTTGATAGTCTTTTTCACCAAAGATGGCCAGGTGAGGTTTCGTTATATTAAAGAGCTTTGCAACCACAATGGTTACTCCGGCAAAGTGTCCATATCTACTATTCTACCTCACTTAGCGCCTTGATCCAAGCGGAACGTAATACTTTGTTCCTTTTTCCATCTTTTCTATTTCGACAATGAGGTTATCGAGATCAGATGGTACATTAACAAAATCTATTTCTGAGGCATCGATTACTAAAAGTGGGGTCTCAGTATAATGAAAAAAAAATTCATTAAAGGCCTGATTTATTTGATCCAGATATTTTATATTTATTGATTTTTCATAATCTCTATCTCTCTTTTTGATTCTTTCTTTCAAGATATCTGTTCTTGCCTGCAAAAATATCACCAGATTCGGTTTTAATATTCTCACCTTTAATAGGTGAAATATCTGCTCATATAGGCTGAATTCTCTGTCATCCAGGTTAAGCCTCGCAAAGATTCTGTCCTTATCGAAAAGAAAGTCTGAGATAACAACTCTTTTAAAGATATCAATTTGGTTTATCTCCTCCTGCTTTTGAAAGCGCCTTAGTGTGAAGAAGAGTTGTGTCTGAAATGCAAATTTTATTGGATCTTTATAGAAGTTGGCAAGAAAAGGATTTCCTTCAGTTTCTTCCAAGATGGTTTTGCCATTTATCTTTTCGGCCAGAAGCATAGCAAAACTGGTCTTACCTACTCCTAATGGACCTTCAACAACTATATAGTTTTTTTGACGCACTTTTTATATCTACTTACAATTTGAAGTAGTGGCATGGGTATCTTTTTTTGTTATGCCCTTCAAACAGGGTGCCTTGCTATGTCGTTTCAAAATGGTTTATAGCCTCTCGGCCCTGAGCTCGAGGCCGAAGGGCAACTTGGCATTAGAATCATATATTCCGCCTATATAAACCATTTTTGAAACGACAACTAAGCTGAACTATATTTATAAGGGCATAAGCAAAAAAAGATACCCATGCCCCAAAAACAAGCAGTTTGAAATTGGCTCAATTTTGAGCAATTACCACTTTTAATCCTATGAACATTTCAAAAGCTAAATATCATTGACTATATTATGTGTCAAGGAATTGTCTTATCTGGCATTACAACAGAGCTCAAATGTATGTATTCATCTATGGTGAGGGTCTCAGCCCTTCTTTTTGGGTCAATGAGGCATTTTGTTAAGGCCTTTGCTATTATTTCTCTGGATAGAGACACCATTCCCCTTTCAAGAGAGTTAAGGATTGTCTTTCTCCGGCAGCTAAATGCCGCCCTGACAGTCTTACGAAACATCACCTCGTTTTCCGCCTGAAGAGGGTATGGTTTTGTAAAATCCATCTCCAAAACCATAGAATCAACCTTTGGTTTAGGATAAAAGGCATCCCTTTTAATCTTGATAAGAGGAGATATTGTGGCATAGTATTGGCTGATAACACTAAGTGCACTGTATTCTTTATTTCTTGGCCTTCCAGTCAAACGTTGTGCAAATTCGTATTGAAACATGAGGATTGCATTTTTGATATAATCCCGATTGATGATAAGCTTTTCCAAGAATGGAGATGAGATATTATAGGGCAGATTGCCTATTATCCGAATCTTTTGATTAAATGTATCATAGATCTCTTTAAAATCTAATTTCAGTACATCCCCAGAAATAAAAGTTATCTTTTCCTTTTCTTTCAGTGACAACCTTTCTTTTAATATGGTTATCAATAATAGATCTTTTTCTATAGCAACCAAATGATAAATGTAGGGGAGGATTGGGATCGTTAATGCACCTAAACCCGAGCCTATCTCTATAACCACATCGTTTGTATCAAATCCTGCATGGGTAATGATTTTTTCAATTACAGCAGGATCTTCTAAAAAGTTTTGCCCCAGTCTTTTTCTGGGCCTAATCCCTGATTTACGTAACAAGGCCTTAGATGCTATCAGGCCTTGATCAACTTTCTTGATTTGCGCCATGAAATAAAGGCCTTAAAAAAATAAAGGAAGATACCATATGAAGGTACAGCAAATAAAAGGCCCAATACAATACCTCCCAAGAGAAATGTTGCGACTACTATTCCACCACCACCCAAGATTGTCGTTATGATATGTAAAAACTCTCCATGATTAATTGCCTCAACTACTGGCCTTAGGAGTTTTGTGTTGTGATCAAATCCTAAGATAAGTGACCCTATTTTATAACAATAATTGTAAATAAAATATATGGTTAAAGGATTACATATCCAGGTTCCAAGCGCTGCTGTTATCTTACTTGCCTTAAAGGCTAAGGCCAATGCTATAGCAACGATTGTGTGAAAGGGAAGAGTTGGTGTCATACCCATAAATATACCAAAGGCCATGCCTAAGGCTAACTCATGAGGATGACCTCTGAGCCTAATAAGCCTAAGATATATATATCGGAATTGACGGTTAAAACGCATTTTTGCTTATTTTTTGCTATTGTTTCTATTCTTTGTTGCCTGCCCGCCATACGTCCGGCGGACCTGTCTGTTCGCCACGCCCACCTCCCGTTTTGCAAGGAACGAGCAAAGGGCCTTGCCAAACAGAGGAGAGTTCATAGGATTTTAGTGTTTACCCTGTTAGGAGGTGCTGTTCCGAAGAGCAGGAATTAGACAGGGTCCTATGGAATAAAAAGTTACGTGCAATGAAGCAGGTACAAGATAATAAATGTTAAAGTTGTATCCTGCAAGAGAAAAAACTTATCCTTGAGAGATTACAGATAAAGGAAGCTCAAGAGAAAGTCAGTTAAGGAGCAATATATTGCCAGGACAAGGAGGAAGACACTAGTTAGGTATTGAGTTGATCTAGTGGAAATCTTGATCTCGCATCTAAGGTTAGATCATTTTGTTGGCCTTTCATTAACCTGTGATACCCGGCAACAGCAATCATAGCCCCATTGTCTGTGCAGAGTTGCGGACTTGGGATATAAAGATCGATTCCTTTATTATTCATTACTTTTTGCAGTTTACTGCGTAAATAGTTGTTTCTAGCTACTCCTCCTGCAAGCACGACTGATTTTACTGCTACTTGCGCTGTTGCTGTAATTACCTTATCAGTGAGGATATCAACAACAGCAGCCTGAAATGATGCAGCGATATCTGCTATTGTAATTTTATTTTCTTCTGTTTTGTGGTTGCGCCATTTTTTGACATAAAGTGCAACAGCAGTCTTGAGACCGCTAAAGCTGAAGTTAAGGGAGTCTTTGGATAGGTAGGCCCTTGGAAAATTAATGGAATCGGGGCGGCCTGTGGCAGCAAGTTTTTCTATTACAGGGCCCCCAGGGTAGCCTAACTCAAGAAGTTTTGCGACCTTATCAAAGGCTTCACCTGCAGCATCGTCCAGTGTTTGACCCAACACGGTATAATCCCCAAAGTCACGGACATGATAAACGTTTGTATGGCCACCTGAAACAGTAAGGGCCAGAAATGGGAAGGGGGGGACCCTTTTTTCTAAAAAGACAGAGAGGATATGTCCCTCTAAATGATTTATTCCTATGAGAGGACTGGTGTTAGCATAGCTATAGGCTTTGGCGAAATGAATACCAACTAAGAGGGCCCCAGCCAGACCAGGTCCCACAGTAACTGCTATTCCATGAATATCTTTATTGGTGAGTTCAGCCTTCCTTAGTGATTCCCTTACAACAGGAACAATATTTCTACAATGTTCTCTTGAGGCAATTTCTGGGACTACCCCTCCGTATCTGTGATGAACAATAATCTGAGAGTCAATAATATTAGATAATAATGTATTTCCATTTTCCACTATTGCAGCACAGGTGTCATCGCAGGAGGTATCTATTCCAAGTATGATCATATTCAAGCGTAAGCTATAAGCTGAGAGCTTTGCATAACTCATATTTCCTTAAAGAGGATGGGCTTTTCTTCAGTTCCAAGGCTCTCGGGCTGGTCTTTTCAGCAACGTATCTGCGGGGGAGTTTTGCCCCTCTTCCCGCTTGCGGCGGGATTTCCCCCATTAATAAGTTGCGAAAAGACAGCGCCCTTCGACTCGGTCGAGCCTTTCGGCCTCGAGTCGTTCGACCTGGAGGACGTTCGGCTCCGAGCTCACGGCCGAGGGGCTCTCGACAGGCTCTAGGCCGAGAGGCTCGTCGCGGGCCACCAGTCACTTCAGAAAAGTCCACCCTCTTCATTGGGATGACAAAAATTGTCAGGTTTTGCAAAGCTCTAAAGCTATACGTTCAAAGTTGTTTGTAGACCGTTGTTCTGCCTTTGGCAGATGAAGGAATTATCCATCATCTTCTTTTTTAACTTTTAACTTAAAACTTTAGGCGCTTATAACTTTTCTATTATTCTTTAGAGGCCTTTTTATTTCTCAACTGATCTATTCGTTTTATAATCTTTCTGAGATGTTCAGCCATTAAGACAGCATTCTGGTAGCGTTGATTAACGTCTTTAATTAAGGCTTTATCTATTACCTTTTCAACAATCAGTGGAATTTTTGGATTAAACTTCCTTGCTGAGGTGTGTTTTTCTTTTGCAATCTGAAACATGAGTGAAGTCATATCGTCAGAAACAAAGGGCTTTTGTCCTGTTAGCAACTCAAAAAGAACTACCCCTAATGAAAATATATCTGAACGTCCGTCGATCCTTTTCCCACTTACCTGTTCAGGAGACATATAAGAGGGAGTGCCTAAAACAACACCTGTTTTTGTCTTAGATGATGATGTGATCCTGGCGATACCAAAATCCGTAACCTTTATAGTGCCTGTATCTTTAAGTAACATAATATTAGCTGGTTTTATGTCCCTGTGAACAACATTGTTGTTGTGGGCATAATCTAAGGCATCAGCTACTTGGGTTATGATGTGAAGCACATCTCTCAAGGGGAGGAGCTTTCCTTTATGGGTATATTTTGCTAAATCTTCTCCGTGTAGGTATTCCATAGCTATATAGGCCAAGTCGTGTTCTTCGCCAGCATCGTATATAGACACAATGTTGGGGTGGTTTAACAGACCTGCTGACTCTGCTTCCCTGAAAAAGCGTTCCTTTATATCTGCCAGCTCTCCTTCTTCAAATTCAGATAATCGCAAGGTTTTTATAGCAACAGTCCTATGTATAGTGGGATCTTCTCCTTTATAAACAATCCCCATTGCACCCCTGCCTAATTCCCCTGAAATTTCATACCTGCCAAGTGTTGGTTTAGTATCAAGGCCGTCTATTGTTGCCCCAATATCACCAGGATGGATGCCACTGGCACCAAAGATCATAGAAGATTCAGCACCTTTTAATTTAGGTATCCTCTCGCCTAAGTCTTTAAAATCACTGCCACCCTCAATAATCAAATTATATGTTGATAATGCCTTGTTAAATTGCCTTTTCCTTTCATAATCGAGGCCAAGATTGTATAAAAGATCCTTAACCCCTGGTTCATCTGTAGGACATTTTCGAAATTTTTCAGAGGCGAGATCAAGCATTCCTTGCTGTTGGAAAGAAAGACCAAGGGCCTTGTTTGTTTCAACAGAATCAGCCTCTACTTTCTCTTTGGTTTTTTCAGTGATGAAAAAATTTCTGCTAACAACTAAGATATAGCCCAGAATCAAAAGAACTAATTGAGGTGTAATCTTAAGCCATATATTTGAGCGAAAAAATAGAATTGTTCCCACTGTTCCGTAAGAGAGAAGGAGGATTAGTGTGATGATTGCACCGGTACTAGCCTTTAGCCTGGGCAGGAGAAATGAAATATAGAGTCCAAAAAGGAGGATAATGCCTAGCTCAAGAAATGAGGTCCATTGAGGCCGCATAAAAAATTCTTCTTTTAAGATGTTTGACACCGAGTTCGCTATTATCTCCACGCCTGGTAAATTACTCGATATAGGTGTTACAAAGCGGTCCCCAATTCCCGGGGCAGTGGGTCCAAGGATGACTATCTTGTCTCTGAAGAGGCTTGTTTGAAATTCATTTTTGAGAACCTTTCTGAATGGCGTCATGTGAAATGCAATCCCTGGCCCGTCATTCCATTTAATGAGTGTTGGCATGTTTAAATCTGTGGCTGGAATCTTGACTGTCTTGGATGGGGGGACCTTTATATTGATTTCCTGGCCCAAGATAAGCCTGATCTGATTGTAGTCTAATCCCTTGAAGGTTTTTACTATTGCAATAGGAAATGATGGAATGAAGGTATTGTCTAAATAACCAATGGCGTGAATCTGAGTCCTGGTGGACCCGTCATTATCTGGAAAAAGGTTTATATGGCCAATTCCTGCAACTGAATTCGCAAGAGAAGGAAGAAGTGGCTTTATCTTGGAAAGCCACATAACGGAGCTTGTTGCCCATTCATCCGTAAGGCCATGTATAATTTTATAGGAGTTTTTGGCAAGATAATCAGGAACCTCATCGTCTCTTCCCGCACTCCTTGTATCAAAATAAATGGGCAGAACTATGTTGCCGGCCTTTTTAAAAGATTCAGCTAGTTTGGTGTCATTATCCAGGTTGGCCTCTGCCTTATTTAATAATTGATAAAATGTTTTGGCAGATAAATCTTTATTTTTTAAATCGAGATCAGCATATGTTTTCTTTAGTTCTCTAATCGTTTTGAGGCCAGAACTTTCCTCTGGCTCATTAAACATAATATCCAGGGCGATAACCTTGGCACCAGCCATTGCAAGATTGTTTATAGCATTGGCAAGGATGTTTCTCGGCCAGGGGAAACGACCGATTTCATCTAAATCCTCATCATCAATAACTACTATCTCAATATCTGGATTTCTTTCTCCAGAGGCACTGAGCTTGGATCGGAGGTCAAATGTTTTTTTCTCTATAACGTCTGTAAAATCACCAAGGCCTGTGACGAACATGAGTATAAATAGAAGGGTAAGGATCAGGCCTATTGACCATCGAGGAATACTTTTTTTAAATGGCATCATTCCCCCTCAATTTTCTAAATTGAAATATAAGGCTTTATTTGTAGATAGCGAAGTTTTCCCATGCCAGGTACATTTTTTATCTCTTCTATTGTATTAAATGGACCGTAAAGGGATATATAATTAATGATCTTTTCAGCGAGCGTTGGCCCTATACCAGGTATTGTATCCAGTTCTTCCAGACTTGCAGTATTTACAGATACAGGGATTTTAAGGGTGATTTTATATGCTGCGGGCATAGGTCCAGTTGAGATATGTATGTGCCCATTCTCTGAGCTGATCTGAACACTTGTCCCCTGAGCAACAGAAGGATATGTATCGCACAATTTTGCGTCGATCAGTTTTGCCTTCAAATAACCGGCTTGAGCCATCAATTCCTTTAAAGAAGGTTCTCTATCAAACACATAGACGCCAGGGTTTTTTACAACGCCAGTGACAAGGATAAAAATATTGTTTTCCCTTTCGATAGAGCCAAGGTCTCCTTGTACAGAAAACAGGTTATTTATTACCCATCCAAGAAGAAGGATTAGAATAAGAATGAAAAGGCCTATGTGCTGACTGCTATTTTGTTTCGTTTTCATTACCCAGATCAAAGGCTTCATGCAAGGCCCTTGTTGCAAGTTCGGTATATTTTTCTTCTATAATACAGGAAATTTTTATCTCAGAGGTGCTGATCATGCTTATATTGATATTTTCCTTTGATAGGACCTCAAACATCCTGGAGGCAACTCCAGCATGGTTTCTCATACCCAATCCAATAATAGATACTTTGGAAATATTTTGATCTCCGAGCACCTTTTCTGCCCCTATTTCTCGGGCAACTTCTTTTAGCAATTTTATGGTCTCCTGATAATCTGTTTTGGTGACTGTAAATGTGAGATCCGTTAAACCCTCAACACTGGTATTCTGGACAATCATATCCACCACTACCCCAGCCTTGAAAACAGGATCAAATATTTTAAAAGCAATTCCAGGCCTATCAGGCACCTTGGCTATTGTAATTCTGGCCTCATTTTTATCATAGACAACACCTGAGACCATCACCTTTTCCATCTCCTTGTTTTCTCCTACTACCATTGTTCCCTCACTCCTCATAAAAGATGATCTAACATGCAGGGGCACATTAAATTTTTTAGCAAATTCAACTGATCGTATATCTAAAACTTTGGCCCCTAAACTGGCAAACTCTAACATTTCTTCATAGGATATTCTCTCCAGTTTTCTGGCATGGGTGCAGATATTTGGATCAGCTGAGAATACACCTTCAACATCTGTAAAAATCTCACATAGATCTGCCTTTAGTGCTGCTGCCAGAGCTACTGCGGTAGTGTCTGATCCCCCTCTCCCTAAGGTGGTAATATTTTTTTTTTCATCGATTCCCTGGAAACCTGCTACAGCTATAATTCTGTTTTCATCTAACTCCCTTAGGATCCGATCAGTTTCAATCTTCCTGATCCTTGCCTTACCGTATATTTGGTCTGTATGAATGGCTGCCTGGAAGCCAAGAAGGGAACGACAATCATAGCCCATGGACTTTACTGCCATAGCAAACAAGGATACGCTCACTTGTTCACCTGTTGCCATCAAAACATCTAATTCTCTTGTATCAGGGGTATCCGTTATCTCTTTAGAAAGCCTAATCAAGGAATCTGTCTGTCCGGCCATTGCTGAGAGAACCACCACAAGCCTGTCTCCTTTTTTACAATATTCGATTACCCTCTCAGCAACCTTTTTTATCTTTTCTATGCTCCCGACAGAGGTGCCGCCGTACTTTTGTACTATTAATGCCATTTTTGTTAATGAACCTATTTCTTAGTTTTAGTCTCTATATCTTCTTTTTTTGTTTCAATCTCAGTAGTTTCTTTTTGAGTCTTCGTTTCCAAATTTTCGATTTTCTCTTGGGTTTCTTTAACAACCAACTTAGCATTTTCTACCCTGGCCTTTTGCTTGGCTTCCTCACCCTTTAATTTATAGACCTTGGCCTCAAGTTTAGCAACCTGTTGATTGACCTTTTTTGGGTCCCCAAGGCCTTCTGATTGAACAGCTCTCATCTTCTCTGAATTAAGCTCGGCCTCACTTATCTGTAGTTGAATCTTGGCCAAATCCTTTTTAGCTTTTTCCAGGTCTAATTCGGCTTCCTTTTTATTTACCAAGGCCTTAGCAAGTTCAAGATGATCTTCGGCATCCTTAACCGTATCAAGTAAAGGGTTGATAGCATCTTTTTTTTCGTCTGGGACTTGACTGAAAAGTTTCTCATCTACCTCAGATGGAATAATTCCTGTGGCAAAATCCTTACCTTTCTCTATCCCAGCGCAACTAAAAGAGATTATGATACCTGCACAAACTAACAAAATAGATAATTTTTTTAAAAACATAATTATACCCCCTATTACATTTTCCTATTGTAATTGTGTTAAATTTCGACCTACTTTCTCTTTTAATGACCCTATAATTTCCTTAGCCCTGGGATGATTTCCAGAAAATTTAAGTTCCCTTGTATGCTCATCAATCATCTTCAATTCAACCTGAATTTTTTCCTCGGGAAGCTCCCCTGGCCAACGGTCAGCCCACTCTATAACAACTATTCCTTCCCTTGAAAAATAATCTTCAAGATCTAAGGCCAGAATTTCAGTTTTGTTTTTCAGCCGGTAAAGGTCTATATGAAAAATTTGATTCTTACCTTGGTATTCATTAACAAGGGTGAATGTTGGACTGACTATATCATTTGGATCAATCTTAAGTCCAATGGCTACTCCTTTTGTGAACCATGTCTTACCACCGCCGAGGTCACCTATCAATGCAATAATATCGCCACTGATTAATTGAATCCCCAATTGTTGGCCTAACCACACCGTTCTTTCGACTGACGTTGTTAGGTATTTTATAGAAATTTCTTTCAATCTCAAGGCTTTTGAGTTTTTTTATGGAGCATGTTTTTCAAGTACTACTACGGCTATTCCATAGTCACCATCGTCTGAAAGGCTCACATACCAGCTCATTATTCCCTCCTCTTGACAGAAACTAAGTGCCTTTCCAGTTAGATTGAGATCCGGGCGCCCCATTTTATTGTGAACAATCTCTATATCATGCCACCTGATGCCCTTTCTCATACCCAAACCTATCGCCTTTGAGAAGGCCTCCTTGGCAGCGAAACGCAAGGCAAGGGAAGGCTTTGGTTTTGAACCTTGAAAACAGAAATTAATTTCCTGCTCAGTAAATACCCTCCGTAAAAACCTTGTTCCCCATCTATCAACTACTATTCCCATTCTTATTATATTTACAATATCTACGCCAATACCATAAATCATAAAAGTGCCTAAAGTTATAAGTTAAAAGTTGTTTTGGCGCAGGGGAAATTAAAACCATATGAATTATGGGAACTCAAAAACACAAGAAACTCAATAAACACAACAAACACTAAAATTGGGACACCAGTGTAATCATCTCGCGAATAGCCTGATCCAGTCCCACCATTACAGCCCTCGCGATAATGCTGTGGCCAATACTGTATTCCTTTATCTCGGGAATAGATGAAAATCTTTTTATATTCACATAATTAAGGCCGTGTCCAGCATGTACTTTCAGCTTGAGCTCAGCTCCTAATTTTGCTGCCTCATCTATTTTTTCAAATTCCCTGAGTATCTCTGATTCAGATACTGCTTCACTGTAAAGTCCTGTGTGAATCTCAATTATATCTGCACCCGCATCAAGAGATTCTTGTATCTGATCAGGGTTTGGATCAATAAAAAAGCTGACAGAAATACCAGCCTCCTTTAATGTACCGGTAACTCTTTTGTATTCCTTTTTATTGCCTACAACATTAAGGCCACTTTCAGTGGTTAACTCTTTCCTTTTTTCAGGGACAAGGGTTACCAAATCTGGTTTAATGGTAAGGGCAATATCAATGAGATCTTTGACGGGTGCCATTTCCAGATTTAATTTGGTCTTGACTGTTTTTTTGAGCAGTTCTAAATCCCTGTCCTTAATATGTCGCCGATCTTCTCTCAGATGACATACGATAGCTTCGGCGCCGGCTAACTCAGCTATACCTGCAGCCAAAACGGGGTCGGGCTCATTTATTCCTCTCGCTTCACGGATTGTTGCAATATGATCAACGTTAACTGATAAAAGGGCCATAGTATTAACTCCTTATCAAATAAGTTTGTTTAATTTATTGTGTCTGTTGAGTTTTTGTCGTTGTTTTTTTATCTTTTGTCTTGTGCAACTGACAACAGTCCATGAACAACAGGCATCTTTATCTTTCTACCATAGTCAGCAGTCGTTCCGTCTCTTCTTCCATCCTCCAAGCCTCCTCCGATCTTTCATGGTTATAGCCCAAAAGGTGTAAAAGGCCATGAATTAGGAGTCTATCAGTCATTTTAGTAAGGCTCTCACCAGTTTTTATTGCATCCCTCATTGCAGCGTCTAATGATATGACAATATCTCCGAGCATTGATGTCTCAGGCTCGTTAGGATCATCCTCTCTTATCGGGAAGGCGAGAACATTTGTGGGGCCTTTTCTTTTAAGAAAGCGGCTGTTTAGTTCTGCTATATGTTTATCATCTGTAATGAGTATACTCAGCTCAGCATCATGACATTCCAAGTCTTTTAAGATCCTCTTTAACTTCATTTTTATTTTCCCGGGATCCATTTTTTTCATGGGGTGCTGACAAGTTATTTGAATCTCCATTTTCTTTTCTTTTATCTGTTTTTCCTTTGGCTATTGGTTCTGGATATTCAATCCTACTGTGAAAGATTCCACTTAATGTTTTAGAAAAAGTTTTGGCTATCAGGTTTAAATCTTTTAATGTTAACTCACATTCATCCAGCTGTCCATCTGAGAAGATATTATTTATGATTTTTTGAACCATTCCTTGAATCCTTGCAGGAGTAGGATTAACCAAAGTTCTGGATGCCGCCTCCACTGCATCTGCTACCAAAACCAACCCAGCCTCTTTAGTCTGAGGCTTCGGACCAGGATATCTAAAACCTTCTTCTTTAACAGGCGAGGACCTACTCCCCCCTTTTTTGCTTTGTTCCTTGGCCTTTTGATAAAAATAGGAGATTAGACTTGTGCCATGGTGTTGCTGGATAATATCTATTATTTCCTCTCCAAGCCTATGTTGTTTTGCAAGCTCCACACCATTTTTAACGTGAGAGATCAATATAAGACTGCTCATAGAAGGTGCAAGTTTCTCATGCTTGTTGTCACCTTTCATTTGATTTTCAATAAAATAGAGTGGTTTATTTATCTTTCCAATGTCGTGATAATATGCACTTACTTTTGCCAAAAGAGGGTTGGTATGGATGCTTTCAGCTGTTGCCTCGACCATGTTACTAACCATGACGCTATGATGATAACTGCCAGGGGCCTTGACCATTAAGTCTTTAAGGATGGGCTGATCCAAGCTGGACAACTCCAGCCGCTTGATATCTGTAGTAAAACCAAAAATTATCTCTATCAATGGTAGAAAACCGGTTGCTATAACTCCAGCTAAGACACCACCCAGAAAACCAGATACAACAGAAATGGCACCGAGGAGAGAGTAAGGATTTCCGTATAGAGACTGGATCGATAAAGACATAACAATATTTAAAAGACCAACCTTCATTCCTGTTTTTATCAATACCGATCTTTCTCTGCAATTTCTTACTCCATAGGCCGCTAAAAGAGACCCCATAAGGAAATAAACAAAGAACTCTATCCTGCTTTCGACAGCAATGGAGGCCAGAATGGAGAGGATCAATGAAAAGGCAATTGCCACCTCCAATCCTTGAAAGATAGAGATTAATATAGCTCCCAGAGTAATTGGCAAAGCAAAGAGGAGAACTTGGGCAGTAAAAAAATGGAAACCCCTGGCTACCTCTTCAGCCACTGTATTATACAAGAGCACAAGTAAAAACATGAATAAAAGGGTCACGCTAATGAAGATGAGACTTTTTGAATCTCCTTTGAAGATATTTGACCTCTTAAGAAGCACAATGTAACTTAGGGCCAACAATATACCAATCATTAGGGTCATGCTAAGGGCCATACTGAGTGTTGGGGCGGTTGTTTTTAGTTTTGCTTCAGTCTCCAATTTCCATAGATGAGTTAGGTTGATTTTTTCCCCTTCTCTCACAATCATCTCGCCCTTTTTAACTTGGAAATAGATAGGTTTTACTGATCTTTTTGCCTTCTCTTTTCTTAGCTCTGTTTCACTTTTATTAAATGTTATATTTGGATTTATGATCAATTTAGCAAAATGCTTTGTTGTCGTAACCATATCTCCTACATTTTTATTTTTTATGAGTTTGTTAATTGCCTGGTTGAAATATTGCAGAGCACTTTCGAGATTATAAAAACGATCAAAATCATCTATTTTGAGTTCTTGTTGAGTGTCTATATCACGAAGGATTATCCCTTTTCCTTTCTGGGTCATCAAAACTTTCTTGTTTCCTACAACACCCTTTTCTAATATTTGGTTTATTGTGATCGATGCGCTATTATCTATATGGGAAGAAAAGTTGTCCTTGACAAGCCGGTCAAAGAGAACAGAATCTTCAGTGATTTCTAAAAGATCAAAGAATTTGTCTCTTAATTGTTCAAGTTTTTCTGAGCGCACGGTTGGTTCCAACTCAATTGTTGAAATCTGTTCTAGCTCTTTCCTGGCATAGCTGAAGGATGTTTTAATCCTCTGGTTAATATTGGCACCTGACCTGTCAAAGTCATAGACAAAAAGGGCTGATTTTACTGCCTCATATCGCCTCTGTTTTGTCAATTCCTTATCTTCAACAAGAAAATCATGAGATGCTTTGATATCTTTATTTGCTACATCACCTATAGAGTAATCTTCTGTTGGTATTACGAGCAAGTTTGGATAAAGGAGAAGGGAAATAATAGCGCTTAAGATAATGAGATATATCCATATTTGAATTTTGGAGCTAACCATCCTGAGTGATGTCACAAATCTTTTCAGTGGTGAGGTGATTTCTTTTTCCAACTTTTTGCCCCTTTTAATTTTAATTGGGGCGATCTTTTTCTTCTTTTCTGCCATGATATCTATATTAAAGTGCCTAAAGCCCGGCCCTGGCGCGACTTGCCTGAAATATCCTATTGTCGCTGCAATATTTTAGAAGCTGAGCCCGTGGAGCTCAGGCTAAAAAATCAGGCCTGGGCCAGGGTTATAAGTGCCTAATGTGCCCGCCCGCCTCGCAAGCGAGAGCGTTCCGAGCAGGCCAAAAGTTAAAGAGTATCAAGTTTCAAGTATCCAGTTTATCATAGGCATCTATAATTTCTTGGACTAATGGATGCCTCACAACATCTTCTCTCCCGAAATACACAAATTTTATCTCTTTTATGTCAGATAAAATATCTCTGGCCTGTATAAGGCCCGAAGCCTTTCCCTCAGGAAGGTCTGTTTGGGTAATATCTCCGGTTATGACTGTTTTTGAGCTAAAACCAAGGCGCGTCAAAAACATCTTCATCTGTTCAGGTGTTACATTCTGAGCTTCATCTAATATAATAAAAGAATCATTAAGTGTCCTTCCTCTCATAAAGGCCAAAGGAGCTACCTCTATTACACTGTTTTGGATAAGACGTGAAGCACTTTCAAAATCCATCATATCATGGAGGGCATCGTATAGTGGTCTCAGATATGGATTCACCTTTTCATATAGATCTCCTGGCAAAAAGCCCAATTTTTCACCTGCCTCCACAGCTGGTCTTGCTAAGACTACCCTATTTACCTCTTTTTTCATTAAAGATGATATGGCCATTGCCATAGCAAGGTATGTTTTTCCTGTGCCAGCTGGTCCTATACCAAATACAATATCGTATTTTCTTATACCATCAATATACATTTTCTGATTGAGACTTTTGGGTGTTATTGTCTTTTTTTTTGATGGGATGTATATCCTGTCTAAAAAAATTTGCTTAAGCTCTGCTTTATAGTTACCATTTAGGATTCTAAGTGAATACTCAACATCTCTCTCGTAGATAGGGTATCCTTCTTTAAGCAATCCATAGAGCTGGGTTAATAAATTTTCAGCCGTTTCTAATTCAGGGAAGTCACCTTGTAAAATGATGTCGTTTCCTCTAATATTAAGTATTATATTGAGCCTTTTTTCTATCAACCGTAGATTGCTGTTTCTTTCTCCATAAAGACTTCTCGCTAATTCGTTATTATCGAATGTAATTTTTTTGGTTTTGATATTCCCCTTTTTATTTAATAATTCCGTCAAGGTATATATTTCTCTATTAAAAGTTGATTGAGTGGTCGAATCGTCGAATGCTTGATTTGTGTGGTTTTTATTACTACACTACGTAACTGCTCAACGACTCAACATTTTAATAAACTGCTTTAATTATCATACGATAATATTTCTATGCAAGAAAAAGAATTCTAGGATTAGTCTCTTTTTGTCTTGACATACCATTGATCTGGTCTTAAATCCACATTGATATACGATTTCTGAATCTATTAAAAAAATGACTATTTATTAACTTAGTCCCTCGATTCATAAATTCGATGACGTATTTATTTACTCCATTCGGCTCGAGCAGTTCGGCCTTGAGCCTGTCGAGAGCCTCCAGGTCGAACGACTCGAGGCCGAAAGGCTCGGCCGAGCCGAGTGAGCCCTTCGGTCTGCCCTCGGCCATGAGCTCGGGCCGAATGGAGCTCTGGGTCGAAGGCAATCGCAAAGATTATACTCCTTAGAATACGTTATAGTATTTGCGAATCGAAGCACTTAGACGTAAAGTCGCTTAAGACCCTATTATAGAAGTGGTTACTTCTCATGCGACATTTACTTCTCGCTTTAAGAGTATTCGGAAATCCCGTGTAATCTTGATATGATCAATGGTCGCAAAACAAAAAACCGATATCAAGGAGAAGCAACTGTGAAGATTCTCTTTTTCGTTTCCATTTTATCTCTTTATAGCTTATTGCACCTGTATGTATTTCTAAAGATGAGAAGTGCCTTTGCCTTCAGTGGTGTGACTGCCATTTTCCTCATAGTGTTCATGGTGCTTATGGTGAGTGCACCAGTTGTGGTGCGCGTATTGGAAGGGCATAGATTTGATGTTACAGCTCGCCTCATCTCTTACCTCGGGTATACATGGATGGGGCTT
>DATKWM010000118.1:0-7629 GCA_035529575.1 Desulfatiglandales bacterium | reverse complement strand
CCTTTCTATCTTTTTGGCTTTCTTCAGATATCTCTTGAACTTCAGAAACTTTAGCACCTTGAACAAGATGATTCAAGATCTTTTCAATTAAAAGCTGGTTTCTGAATGAATCCATTAAATTGTTTTTTTCATAGTATTGCTGAAGTATAGTGAGGTCTTGCCCTGTTTGAGCAGCCAATTCCTGAAAACCATCCCTTATATCACTGTCCTCAAGCTTAATATCTTCCAGATCAGCTATTTTACCTAATATAAGCTCTTCTTTCACTTTTTCCTCAGCAGCTAGTTTTAAATTCTGTCTCATTGTATCTTCTGAAATACCAGCTGACTCGAGTTTAGATCCGGCGCGAAGAAAATTTTGCTTTATAGTAGCCATTGAGTATTCAATTTCGTTTTCGACCATAGCCTGAGGGAGTTCAAAATCTACTTTGGCTGTTATCTTTTTGAGAAGACGCTTTTTTAGCTCGCTGTCTATTCTTTTCTCTTTTTGAAGGGTAATTTCTTTTGTAACCCTCTCCTTCAGATCTGCTAAGGATTTAAATTCTTTGCCAAGGCTCCTCGCAAAATCATCGTTGAGATCAGGTAGATCCTTTTTTTTGATATCCTCAACCCTGATATGAAATGTTACACTTTTATTAGCTAATCTTCTATCACTAAGATCTTCACTAAAGTCTATCTTTATATCCTTTTTTTCAGCTTTTTTCAGTCCTTTAATGCCTGATTCGATTTCAGGATAAAAATTTTTATCTCCTACATGGATCATAAAATCTTTACCCTCTATTCCTTTAATAGGTTTGTCTTTCCACATACATTCGTAGTCAATGATTACATAATCCCCTTCTTTTATTCCCCTTTCTTCATTGATGGAGACGAGCTGAGCATGAGCCTCCCTAATTTCTTCAAGTTTTTTATCGGCATTATCTTCAGAAATGTTTAAAATTTCTTTCTCGACAGAGATACCCATATATTCCTTCAGCTCAAAGTCTGGCTTTATCTCCATAAGAATAGTATATTTAAAATTTTTCCCTGGTCGTATTGCCTCATCTTCAATAGAGGGATTTCCTAATGGGAAAAGCTTAGTTTCTTCTATTACTTTAGAGAAAGATTCCTTTATTAAATCATTCTTGACATCAGTCATAATTTCCTTACCATAATACTGCTCAAGTATCTTTCTTGGAGTCTTACCAGGTCTAAAACCTTTAACTTTAGCCCTTTTTGAAAGCTCATTGTAGGCTTGATCCAGTTTTTTAGTTACTTCTTCTGTCTCAATCTCAACATTAATCTGTCTTTTTACCTGACTTATTTCTTCAATATTTGTTTCCATAGTTCTTTATCCTAAATCTTAAATACATAACTCGCTAAGTCCCTCGATTCATAAATTCGATGACGCATTTATTTACTCGGGACTAAGTGCTGAGTGAGCAATCGCAAAGATTATACTCATTAGAGTACGTTATAGTATTTGCGAATCGAAGCACTAAGGTTGATTGCAAACTGTTTATACACAAAGTCCCTAAGAAAATCCAAAATCCCTAGCCCAGACCCACCTGACGGACCCCGCATGTCCCGATATAATCGGGACGGGCAGGTTTTGGGCGGGTATGATATAAATTTAAAAATTTTGGCTTATATCCATGACTGGTGCGAGAGAGGGGACTCGAACCCCTATCCGTAATTACGGGCTGGATCCTAAGTCCAGTGCGTCTGCCAATTCCGCCACTCTCGCACTTACTATTTAATATAGTATCCTTACGATTAATTACTCTCCTCCAATGTGTCAAGAGGTAAAATAGAGAAAAAGTCAAAAAGGAGAGCTACTTATTAGGGATTCTGCTCTCTTTTTCAATTTTTTAGTGACTTTTAGGTTTTCTGTTTTCAATGTATAGGTCATTGTAGAGGAAAGACCTAAAAATGTGCCAAATGGGTAAGATTGCAGTAAGGATAGGCTCTCAATTTGTTTATTATATTTTTTTAAAAAGAATGGCATTATCTGGATACTTCCCCACTCCATAGGCACATTACCATATGCCTTTTTCACATGTTCCTTAAGCCCCCATAATGTAAACAGATGTGTTTCTCTAAATATAGAGTTAGAAAAAAGCGAATAAATTTTTTTACATACACATCCTAAAGAAAGGCCATTGAGTACACCTATAAATACTTTGTTTTTTGTTACCCTCCCTGCCTCGCTTAATGCTGCAAGCGGGTTATCGAGAAATTCTAATGTAATAATAAGGGTAGTTACGTCAAATTCGTTATCCTCAAAAGGTAAATCCTCTGCACTGCCGATTTTAAAGGTGGCCTTATTACCCAATCTGGATTTCGCAATATCCAACATATATGGAGAGGCATCAAGGCCTGTTACATCGAGTCCTAATCGATAAAAAAGAAGGAGATGATTTCCTGTCCCACAGCCAATATCTAACACCCTTTCCCCCCTTTTTGGTCTTACAAGACGGACAATAAGGTCACTGCTTAATCTGTCAAACAAGATCCCCTCAGGGGATTTCTGCCATGCTTCATAGAGCTTGGCTAATTTTACATCAAATATGTGTCCCATGAATCAGTTTCACCGTTGTTGCAAAATAGTAGACATAATCTTAACTAAACGATGAATTTCATTAAACACTGGCCACCCAGTTTTCTCCATCCTGATCTTTGCGGGTTCGAGTGTATCTTTTAATCCTATGAGCCATGTAAGAATCGGTTTTTTCCGATCTTTAATCACCGACATTAATTCAAGTAGATCAAAACTCCATGCACCCATGCCTGTAAAAAGATTGATGATTACACCATCCACATTGGGATCAGCATAAAGGGCAGATAGCCCCTCTTTCAACGCAGCTATGGGGCCGTTTTTTTCCATGGCAGGCCAATAGTCCACGGGATTTTTTATTGGCATCCAGTCAGGCGATAATCGTTCCAATCTCTTGATGGTTGCAGGTGAAAGCGCAGCAAGATCAAGGCCGAATTTTTCTAAATAGTCAGTCGTTACAATACCAGAGGCCCCGCTGTAAGTCAAAATAGCGACTCTGCCAACCTTCGATGTATTGTTTCTTTGTGCAAATCCCTTTTCCAGAACCCGGGCAATATCCATCATCTCAAAGAAGTCATTTGCTTCCAATACCCCTGCTTGTTTGATAGCACCGTGTAATATCTGATAGTTCCCGGCTAATGAAGCGGTATGGCTTACAGCGGCCATGGCCCCGGCTGCACTTTTGCCCCCTTTTAATAATACAAACGGCTTGTTAGATGATTTCGCCAATTCAAAAAACTTACGCCCATTAGATAATGATTCCAGATAAAGAGCAATTATTTTTGTATCCAGATCATCTAAAAGAAATTCTAAAATATCAATTTCGGTTATGTCACATTTGTTCCCGATTGAGCACACCTTTGCCAGGCCCAAAGTATTATGACTCATGATTGTGAATAAAAAACCTGCTGAAAGGAGACCACTTTGGACAATCAGGGAGACACCACCGCTTTTCAGTAGACC
This sequence comes from Desulfatiglandales bacterium, assembly GCA_035529575.1. Classification (GTDB taxonomy): domain Bacteria; phylum Desulfobacterota; class DSM-4660; order Desulfatiglandales; family B25-G16; genus B33-G16. The sequence goes on along the minus strand of DATKWM010000118.1, from coordinate 4,133 downwards.
ATGCCAAAGAGAAGGTGTCATAAAAGAAAAGACATATTGGTTTTTTGCATCAATCAAGCCCATACAGTTCGGTCCCCAGAGGCGTAATTTTCCATTTTTAGCTATGGTAATGCATTCATCCTGTAAAGTCTTTCCTTCAGGGCCAACCTCTGCAAATCCGCTATTTTCCAAAATAACTCCCTTTACGCCTTTAGCCACACATTCCCTGAGTATCCCTGGTGTTTGTTCAGCAGGAACAAATATAAGTGCCAGATCAACAATTCCATCTATTGCAGAGATGGTGGGGTAGGTCTTTATATCCATAATCTTATCATATTTCGGATTAATAGGATAAATGGCTCCCTTATAGCCAAGGGTAAGGTTCTTGAGAAGATTATTTCCACCCCTATTGGCATGAGCTGTAGCTCCCACTACTGCTATGGCCCTTGGATCAAAGAAAAATTTCAGATCACATTTCATTATCTTTTTGTTTTTGAAAGCTCTCCATATGCCTGACAACTGCTATTGTTGCCCAGCTCACAGCTTTTTTGAAAGTCTTTCCTTGCCATACCAAGCAATCCCTGCGCCTTATAGGCCATTCCTCGTGTATAATACGCTGTGGCCATGGCTGGGTTCAAGCGAAGTGCTTCACTGCAATCCTTAATCGTGTGATCAAATAGGGCCTTTTTAAGATAGGCCCATCCCCTATTATTGTAAGCCTCTGCGTAATCTGGATTTAATGCAATCACTGTTGTGTAGTCATTGATTGCCTTACCATACATACCCATATTGCTATACACAATCCCTCTATCAAGATACGCTCTTGTTTCTTTTGGGTTTAGGATAATAGCTTTACTAAATGCCTCAACCGCTTGTATTAGGTTCCCTTCTTGATATCTCTTGTACCCTTTATCAAGCCACTCTGCAATATTATCTGGCATGTTATGTTCTTTTGGATTGAGTCCCCTATTTATTTCTTTTTTATTTATTGGCTCCAGATGTACAAAGAATAAATAGTTGATAAAAAAAACTAGACCAAATAGAGCTACCCACATAACTATCTTTCCGGGTGTTCGAGATGAGGTTTCCCGTTTAATCGCAGACTTTCCCCTTTTGAGACCTAATGTCCGATCACTGTCTTTACCTTTATAATCTTTTATTACCATGGTATTTATAAACAAAAATTTAGATAAAGTAAGAAGATAGAAAAAGACAATACATTGTAAAATTGTTAGCACTAATATGTATTAAACAATTTATGTAAGGAAAAGGTCAAGAGTTTGGTAACGGAAGGGGAAGAAATTTAACGATCCTATCGCTCAGCATTAGTGAAATACATACTGAAGAATTGACGACGTAACCAAGGCGGTCAAACACCAAAGAAGAGGCCCAGTCAGTGGCGAGTAAGATGGTGATTCGAGGGCAAGGTACAGTATGTGAGGAAAAGATAGAAAAGGCTCTGTGAAGATGTTGAAATGACATGGGTGTCGCAACGCTTTGAGACCTTTGAAAAACCTGACATTTCCTGCTACCCTAAGAAAGAGGGTGGACTTTTATGAAGTGACTGGTGGCCCGCGACGAGCCTCTCGGCCTAGAGCCTGTCGAGAGCCCCTCGGCCGTGAGACATGTCGACGAGCTCATGTCGACTCGCTCGGAGCCGAACGGCCTCCAGGTCGAACGACTCGAGGCCGAAAGGCTCGGCCGAGTCGAAGGGCGCTGTCTTTTCGCAACTTATTAGTGGGGGGGGAATCCCGCCAGAAGCGGGAAGAAGGCAAAACTCCCCCGCAGATACGTTGCAGAAAAGACCAGCCCGGAAGCCTTGGATCGGGAAACTGAATAAAAGCCCATCCTCTTTAAAAAAATGGGTTATGCAAAGGTCTCGCTTTCTACAAGAGATGTAATAGGTTGTTTAGAAAAAGTGGTTTCTACTTTTTTCCGATAGCCTTTATTATGGCATGAGCAAATCCCATTTCTGACTGTGCACCAACTATGCTATGCTCCTCATTAATGACTGTATGAGGTACTCCGTGGACATTGTACTTTACCACCAGAAAAGAAAATTCTGAGCTTTCCACCATGTCAGCGGTGATATAGTCGCTGGCCATGGCAAACCTGTGGGCAGTGCGAACTGCACCTGGGCAATAGGGTCAGGTAGGGGAGATCAGCACCTGCATATGTACAGGCCTATCAACCTTGGCAAGTTCGGTCATCACTTCCTCACTCAATCCTGGGTTCCTTTTTCCTGCATCCATTATATCCTCTATCAGCACATTAAACTCATAACCGGCAGGAGCTCCATAAAAGCGTATCCCATAGTCCCTATCACCGAAAAGAGTAGTAGCTGGTATCTTGTCTACCCCGTATTTTTTCGCTAGGTCCGCCTCGGCCACAAAGTCATGCACCTCAAGAGAGAGTTTTTCTGAAAGGCCAGAGACCTCCTCAAGTATAGTCCTGGTCATTTCACAGTGCGGGCACTCCATCTCCTGGGTAAACATTACGATTCTAACATCCTTTTCTATGCCTTTGAAGATATTTGCTACTTTTTCCTTGTCTTTTTCTTTCAGTGCTCCCATGATACACCTCGTTATATTATAGATTTATTGATAAGGTAGTCATATGCGGATAATGCGGCCTTGGCTCCTTCGCCCGCAGATATTACGATTTGCTTATGCGGAACAGTGGTAACATCACCAGCGCCAAAGAGCCCTTCTACACTTGTTTTGCAGGAGCAATCTACGATTATCTCACCATGCTCATTTAATTCTACGAGGTTCTTGATCGGCTCGTTGTTGGGCAAGAGCCCGATCTCTATGAAGACCCCGTTTGCACGTAGCTTTTTTTCAGTGTCGTTTTCTCGATTCTTGACAACTACGCCTGCTACACTATCCTTACCTTCGATTCTGACAATCTGGTGGTAATCAAGGAGGTTTACCTTGTCGGTCCGCTTCATCCTTTCTTGAAGGGACTCATCCGCTTGCCATCCTTTGATGAAGTTTACAAGGGTAACCTCTGCCCCCACCTTCAAAAGATCCACAGCTGTGGTGAAGGCCGAATTTCCGCCACCAACCACAACTACCTTTTTCCCCTTAAAGAACGGGGCATCACAGGTAGCGCAATAGGCCACACCTCTTCCAAGCAATTCATTCTCTCCGGGCACGTTGAGTGGGCGGTGTCGTTTGCCTGTGGCAATGATCAATGTTCGACTTGAATAAATTTTGCTGTTATCCGTCAGAACATTGAAAGCGTCTGCCTCTTTTTTGACTTCAGTAATAGAAGTTCCAAGGCTAACTGGTATATCAAAATCTTTCACATGCTCCTCGAAGCTATCAGCAAGATCCTTAGCGTTTATGCTCTGGAATCCAAGCCAGTTCTCTACCTCTGAGGTTTCCCGTATCTGACCCCCAAAATCCTTTGTGATAATGGCGAGGTTCAACATCTTTCTAGCAGCATAAACCGCCGCGCTCATGGCTGCCGGACCTCCACCCAGGATGAGGAGGTCATAGGTAATCTTCGGTTCTGGCTCCTTTGCCTTCTGTAAAAACGAAGTATCCAGAGAAAAATCAGGAAAATCCATTTAATACCTCCTTAATGTAACGACACCTTTTCATATGAGCAGGATGTCATTGCCTAACATCACCCTCCCCATGGCATCTTTGAATAGATTTCGGAAAGTTTATCTCGGTACTCTTTAAAAAATTTTTCATGTCCTTTTTCCCAGTCTGAGAGCATAATGAAAGCCTCCTTTGCCTTGCCCTCAGTATTTTGTGCCATTTTTGCGTAGAACTCACTCAGATCCTTCTCGATAAGCCACGCCGCGTTAAACACAGTAACATCGGGAATCATAGAACCCTCTATGCATTGTTGAAGAAATTCCGATTTCGCTCGCGCATCAAAATAGTTTGTGGGTTCCAGAACTATTTTTTTTATCCCTGATGGATTGATTTCTTTTCCCTCTTTTAAATCCTTTAGGATGTGGTTAATGAACTCGATATGCCTTTCCTCTTCCTCTATCAATCGCTTGAACGCACTAATGGCTGCACCCATGCCCATACGCTGTAATGAGTGCTCAAAGAATGCCTTTCCAGTCTCCTCCTGGTTGAGGGCATACTCAAAGATCTTTATCAAATTTTCATTCGTTGACATAATTCTTCCTC
>DATKWM010000117.1:0-6687 GCA_035529575.1 Desulfatiglandales bacterium | reverse complement strand
ATCATTAATTCATAATGTGGTGTTCCGAGATTGGATGTGGTAATACCACGAGCAAAATCATCTCCGGGCTTTCTGACTATGGCGTGTGTGAACATTTTAGACATTTGTATTTGCATGGATTTTTCTATAAAGTCCCCACTTCTCTTACCCTAATTTTTTCAGGTTTTCATCTACGGTTCCATCTGGCAACACATAATCAGGAGATACATAGCCTTCTCCTTCAAATCTCTTCTTCCTTACACAACCTTTACCCCCATTCCAATAATATTCTTCTATCCATTTTTTGTCTAATAAACCTTTATCATAGGCTCTCTTCATCCCAGATGTTTCATCATACCATTTGCATACATTTCTATTTTTCATGTTTGCCAATACCTGCCGAAATTCGGATTTGTTGTAAAATACATTTATTTTTCTTGTCATGCGAAAAAACACATTGTATCTAACAAAAACACAGTCTTCTTGCGGAAATAGCTGAAAACAATTTGATTTTTTTGGTCTGTTTCGCCATCCATCCATTTGTCTATCCGTCCTGCACCCCTATCCACCCACTAATGAAGGAGCTCGGAGTAAAAAAGTTATTTACTTGTTTAAGGATGTTCCCTTCTTCACGTCAATTGAATTTTACCAAGATGGATCGTGAAAACATAGTTTAATTTCTCATAAAGTCAGGTATATTAAGGAGGAAAAGTGTATAAAAGTCCGGGTTAATTCAATCTAAATACGCCTTAGGCGTATAAAATTGTATAATAGTCAATGTATTTAAAAAATGGCTTGCTCTATAATATTTTCCACAAAAAACGCCATCTAAAATATTTATGAGAGTGGTAAATTTCTCACTGCATTTACAGGCTGGATGGAAATCATGAGGCCGAAGGTTGGTTTGTGAGAGGAGTAAAATACTAAAATGAGAATTTACACACAAGTAAAAGAGATTCTCCCTCGTGATGTTTGCCCAGAGAAATGTTCACTTTTGTGTTTTCTTTCAGATAGTCCAAAAACTTGCTTTTCTCATCCCTGTTATATTTATGGGCACTGTTTACTGCACTGTAAATATTTCCTGAGTAAAACCCCAGCTCAAAAAAAGTAATTATCCCGCCAATAACATCCAGGTCATGATCAAAGGCCTCATAAGCAGCATAAATCATTGCGCCATTCAACAAAAATGATATAAGGGCATCTTTTTTTCTCTCACAATACAAATGCCCTGCCCCAGGGATGATAGCAAGCAATCCAGCAGTGGTGGGATTTTTTCCCTTGAGAGGCAGTTTTCTGTCGAGTTCCATCACAATTTTCTTGAGATTGTATTTTTTCCTGTTTTGAACCGAGATCTCTTCAAAGTACTTTTGAGCCTTTTCCCATAAACCCATTTCCAGATATACCCAGCCCCCTTGATAATAGGCCTCATCTTTGATTTCTTGATTTGGAGCGATTGTTATCAAATTTTTTATGCCTGTAAGGGCCGCATCATAGCGCTTAAGCAGTACATATGCCCTGCTTATTTTAAGATATGATTTGAGGGCATATCCTGTATTCTTGTAGTCCTCTATAAGCTCATCAAAGGCCTTAATAGCTTCTGCGTACTGTTCACCGTTAAGAAAAGAAAGGCCGATCTTGTATCTGGCAAGCTCAACCTTATCGGATAAAGGAAAAAAATAGATAAAACGCTCATATTCTCCGATAGCCCTGTAATATTCACCATTTTGAAAATAGTGTTCGGCAAACTGAAATTGGCTCTCTGGATCGATCACAATTTCTTGATCGGCATACGAATGTGCCGGATTTGTTGGGTTTATTGGGTTAATTTCTGTTTGGATGCTTTCTGATTTCGCAGGAGAAGAGAATAGGAAGAGAAAAAGGGATACAATGAGCGCCACCCATCCTGCCAATGGGCTGCAGGATTTACTGTTCATGATACCACCAGAAATCATTATTTTCTAATGGATCATAACATTTAAATTTCCCATTTACTATAATCTGAGGGGACAATCGTAACTCATCCCTGCCACATCGGAACAGGCGATCACATGTCATCATCCAACCAATAAAAAAGCCATCTTTTTTAAAACACTGTACACTATATTTCGAGCAGCTGGGATACATGGGGCAATCCTTGCCATCGATTGGCGAAATATACGCACTGTAAGCCTCAACCAGGGATCGCAGGGGGTTTACCTTTTTATAGATTTGTTTCCGGGAGATTTTTTGAGAGTTATTTTTATCCCAGGGACCTTTGAAGTCAGAAGCATGTGCCCAAGTGGCAAGGGAGAAAAAAAGTATTAAGAAGATTAAACCAATTCTCATCTGGCGGAATGGAGTGCTGGAGAATTGGATTGCTGCTCCATCTTGCCCCGCTTCAGGATTTTTTCGAAAGGATCTCTTAGGGAGAGTGCTTGAGTATTGCATTATTCGTTTTTCCCATTCCTCCATTACTCCCTGGCCCAGACCTGGCTTATAGGCTTAATAGGCTGATCAGAGCATGTAACGCTTTATAGGCTTAACAGGCTCATTCAAGCACGTCGCGCCAGGGCAGGCCAACACTCCATTACTCCAATTGGGTCGAAGACCTGCTTTTTGGGCGAAGCCCATTATCTATTTCTGCGTTATCCTAAGAATCTCCTCTACGGTGGTAATCCCGTTGAGCACCTTCAAGGCACCATCTTGACGAAGAGTTACCATTCCCTGGTTAACAGCTTTTTTCTTTATGGCATTGGAATCCGAGGTCTTTAATATAAGACTCTTAATTGCATCATCCAAGATCATGAGCTCAAAAATACCGGTTCTTCCTTTGTATCCCGTATTGAGACAATCCTGGCAACCTTTACCTTTGTATATCTTTTTGCCTGAAGACATCTCCGGTGTTATGCCAATATTCTCCAGAGATTCTTCATCGGGGATGTATTCCTCTTTGCATTCATTGCACACATTTCTCACCAGTCTTTGGGCCAGAATACCAATTACTGAGGAGGTTACGAGAAAAGATTCTATCCCCATATCAATGAGCCGCGTCACTGCGCTGGCCGAATCGTTTGTATGAAGGGTAGAAAATACCAGATGACCGGTCAATGCAGCCTGAATAGCAATTTCAGCTGTCTCCAGATCCCTAATCTCACCCACAAGGATCACGTCAGGGTCCTGGCGCACAATTGAGCGCAGCCCATTTGCAAATGTAATGTTGATCTTGGGATTGACCTGGATTTGCCCAATCCCCTCGATCTGATATTCAATAGGATCTTCTATAGTTATAATATTGATGTCTGGATTATTGATTGAACTTAAAGCGGCATATAAGGTTGTGGTTTTTCCGCTCCCAGTCGGCCCAGTAACAAGAATAATACCATGGGCAGACTTAATGAGCTCATTAAATATCTTTAGTCTCTGCTCAGACATCCCGAGATCAGAAAGCTTTAGCAATACAGTTGTCTTATCCAGTAATCTAAGGACAACACGTTCACCAAAGGCAGTAGGGATGGTAGAGACACGGATATCCACACTTTTATCTCCTATTTTGATCTCAATCCTCCCATCCTGGGGAAGCCTTTTCTCAGCAATGTTAAGTCTAGCCATAATCTTGATTCTGGATATAAGTGTTGACTGAATATGCTTAGGAGGAGACAGTATATCATAGAGAATGCCATCTACCCTGTACCTGACCTTTATCCTGTTTTGATAGGGTTCGATATGTATATCGCTAGCCCTGGCCTTTACTGCCTGAGATAGCATCAAATTCACCAATTTGATAATCGGGGCATCGCTGGTATCGTCCAGTAGATCCCCTGTTTCTTCAACAGCAGATATAATCATATCCCTGTCTTCCTCACGCATATCCTGGATGACTTGTTCAGCAGAATCCCCGCTCAAATCATAGGCAAAATTGATGGCCGAGAGGATGGCGGAATAGGGGGCAAGCACAGTTTCTACACCGTCCCATCCCAGAATTATGTGTAGATCGTCGATGGGCTGAAACAACGTAGGGTCATTGACAGCTATGTAGATACCATCAGATCTTACCACTGGGACCATCTTGTATTTTTTCAGGAACTGGATGGGGATTTTTTCTGTGAAGCTGGTATCCATATCCTCAGTGGAAATAGTATACCATAAGGGCAGCCCAAACTGAACACCACGAGCCTTTAACAGATCTCCTTCTCCGATTGCCCCTTTCTGAATAAGAATTTCTCCTATTCTGCCACCCTTTTCCCTTTGTATCTCAAGCGCCTCGTCGAATATATCATCTGAAAAAGAGCAAATCTCTTTTAATATTTCTCCGATGAATTTATGAGTCATAAGGCGTGTATCCTCATTTAACAGTCAAGCCCTGTCCTTTGAGTTCTGGTTTGTTATACATCTTTATGGCACCCCCCTTGATTTTTTCTATTTCCTCTTTCTTCTCGTCATAAATCTTTCTTGCCTCAATGGGGTTCTCAATGATATGGGGTGTCAGAAAAACAAAAAGGTTGGTTTTATTTCGAGATCGAGATCTTGATTTAAAAAGCAAACCAAGGCCCGGTATATCTCCAAGACACGGTACCTGATAAGCTCCTCTTTCAGTGCTCTCTCCAATCATCCCACCGATAACCACAGTATTCTTATCCTTCACAATAACCGTGGTTTCTGAAGACCGCTTCAGGGTCGTCGGTCTATATTCCTCAGCCCCTTTTTTTAATGTTACATTCTCTTGAAAGATCTTTAGCCTTACAAACCGCTCCTGGTTGATCTGGGGGGTGATCTTGAGTGTCACGCCCACATCCTTGTATTCATAGCTTTCATAACTTATACCTGTTGTAGTTGTTGTTCCTGTCGTCGTCAGGTACGGAACATTTTCCCCTACTTTTATCTCTGCCTCCTCATTGTCTGTTGTCAAGATCTGGGGAGTTGAAAGTATATTCACATCAGAATCTTTCTGGTATGCCTGTAGAATGGCGGCGACATTTGGAAAAACCACATTCCCGATTGTGATTGCCTCGCCAACAACCCCCAGGGAAAAACCTGAAGGTAGAGACCCTCCTGACAATCCTTTAATGCCGCTGTAGTCCCCAGCCCCGCCAGCACCTCCCGAGCCAGCAAAAACACCGCCTTTCCTTCCGCGATACGTAAAATCCTCCATTCCTAACCATTCTACCCCAAGCCTGAACTCTTTATCCACATTGACTTCCATAATCAGGGCCTCGATATAGACCATGGCTCTGGGGATATCAAGCTTTTCGATAATATCTTCGATGACAAGATAGTCGTGTTTTTTTGCCTTAATTACCAGGGAATTGGTTGCCTTATCTGCCACGATCTGTACGTCTTCAGAGATAACAGGGGCCTTACCTTTTTCTGCCTTTTTTTTCTCTTCAGAGGGAAGTGCTAATAAAACCTTAACAAGATCTTCGGCATTTGCATTCTGAAGGTAATACACATGGATATCTCCTTCCCCACGCGGGATTTCTTTGTCCAATAGTCTTATAAGCTTTTTAATCCGCAACGCATCGTCCTCTGTGGCCAGTATTATCAGGGAATTGGTTCTCTCATCAGCCACAATCCTTAAAACAGGGCTTAGAGGCTCACCTTTTTTGGCCCTCAGAGCTGCCTGTTGAAAAATACTTTCTAATGATTTCGATAGTAATGATGCTGTTGCATGTTCAAGGGGAATTACCGATATCTCCTCACCAATGCCTACAACATCAATTGCTTCTACAATCTTGAGCAAGCGTTTGATATTGGAAAGCACATCAGTAACAATCAACATGCGTGTAGGGGGGTAGGAGACAATCAGGCTGCTCTTTGATATCAAGGGGGCAAAAAGTTTTTTGAGTTCCTCGGGATTAGCAAACGCAAGGGGAATGAGCTGGGTCACCACCTTGTCTTCAGGGGCAATAGTTTCCTCGCGGAGCCTGGTTTCAATGCTTTTAGACCTTGCATCGAGAGCCGGCACAATCTTGATGATACTTCCGGCAGGAACAGTTGTAAATCCATGGACATCCAGCACAGATTTAAAAACTTTATAAGCCTCGTTTACTGATATCTTGGTAGGGGAAATAATCGTTACCTTCCCCTTCACCCCTTTATCAACGACAAAGTTCTTACCTGTCAACTCACTTATAAACTTGATAAAGAGCCCAATATCTACATCGTCAAAATCGATGGTAACATAACGGGTATCTGGTTCTTGTTTCACTGGGACCTTCTTTTTCTGAGTGATCCTCTTTTCTGCTGGAACCTTTACCTGGGCTTGGGGCTGTTTTTTTTCTGCAGCAGGCTTCACCGGCGCAAGCTTTTTCTTCGGTTGGCTAGGTGTAGGAGTAACAGATATCACTCCTTCTTCACCTGCGAGCCTTGCTCCTAGTACGGGGCAGCTACCTGAAAATAATAATACTATTATCCACAAAAAGGAGAGAAGATATACGTTCACGTTTGTAGTATATTTCATAGTCTTATGTCCCATGATTACTAGATGTCTATATAAGTTAAGATCTTAACATTTGTAACAAGCCCGCCCTGGCGCGATATAATCATAACAAGCTATTGTCACTTTAGCACTAAGTGAACGGGAGCCATAAAATTTAACCCTTGCATGCCAGGTCTGGGCCAGGGTTTTCATAACGCAATTAAAGTGCACAGGATAATTGGGATCGTAGAACGGTTGCGGCCTTTCGGCCATGAGCTCAAGGCCGAATGGTTGCGAAACTCGAATCATTTGAC
>DATKWM010000116.1:0-12333 GCA_035529575.1 Desulfatiglandales bacterium | reverse complement strand
GCAGCATAAAAAACCTCCTATGGTCAGGATCTTTGCCAAGGTAACCGGCTACAAATTGAAGCACATCTATGAGTTGTTCCCGTCCGGACCTGGCAGAGGTGCATGTAAAATGGCCGGTCTGCCTAAACCGATCGGATGTGTCTAAAAAGAAGCCCTGTTCTTGTGAAACTGCTTGCAAAGAAAGAAAAGAGAGACCAAAATCTTGCTGAATTACAGCACACTCGCGAATAGTGTAGATTTGGCATATACGAATTCTACCTTTCCGCATAATCAAGCGATTTCTTTTAGCTTTTCCATTATCGCATTACTAATTTACGGAGTCTGATTAAAAAATGGAACATGCCCAAAAAAATACTAAAAAAAAAAGAAAAAAAGTCTTGACATCAGAAAATTAGTTTAGTAATTCTTATTAAGAGACCGACTGGTTTGTCTCTAATCCGAAGGGAATCAAGAGTAGATGAACCTGAAAGAGAAAATCATATACGAGGCCATAAGACTATTTTCCTTAAAAGGGTTTTTAAGTACCTCCATTAACGACATATTAGAAGCAGGAGCAACCTCAAAAGGTGGTTTTTATAATCATTTCAAGAGCAAAGAGGACCTTTTTTTCGCTGTGTTAAGTGAATCACGTAAGATTTGGCGAGAAAAGACTCTTTATGGCTTGGACCAGATTAAGAGCCCTATCGAGAAAGTTATTAAGCTCTTGGAAAACTATCGAGACCGATACCTGAAAGATACAAACGACTTTCCGGGGGGCTGTATTTTTGTCACGCTCTCGGTAGAATTGGATGACCAGCGGCCGCATTTAGCTCATGAGCTTAATGAAGGATATATACGCTTAAAAAACATGATCAATAGGTTACTAGATCAAGCACAAGAAGGTGGTGAACTACGTGCTGAAGTCGATACTCAGGCCCTCACCGAGATGATCTTTTCTGGCATGCTGGGGACCTCAGTGATCTACGGAATGGACAAATCTCTTACCATCCTCGATCGAGCTTTCATTTCCTTAATTGAGCATCTAAGGAGTTTACGTGGCTAATATTTTTTTTGTATAGAAAGACCGACTGCTCTGTCTTAACCTGAAGGGAAGGAATTTATTATGGATTTTGAATTAACTGAAGAGCAAAAGATAATGCAGGAAACAATTCGGAATTTTGCCAAGAATGAGCTTGAGCCTGTAGCCGATGAGTTAGACCAAGCAGAGGAATTTCCCTGGAAGAACTTCAAACGGATGGCCGAACTCGGACTCACTGGCATGATTCTCCCGGCAGAGTATGGAGGCAGTGATACTGGGGAACTCTCGCTGAGTATTGCTACAGAAGAAATCGGTAAGGCTTGCGCATCGAGTGCCCACTTACTAGACAGTCACCTGCTTTTATGTGCTAACTCAATTTACCATTTTGGGAATGAAGAGCAACGGCAAAGGTTCCTACCCCCTCTTGCCAAAGGAGAAAAGGTAGGCGCCTTTGGACTCACTGAGCCAGATGCAGGGAGTGACGTGAGTAATTTGCAGTTGAAAGCGGTTAAGGACGGTGACAACTACATCCTTGATGGGCAAAAGACATTCATCAGTAATGGGGAGGTCTGCGAAACTGCAATCGTATTTGCCAGTATCCCTGAGTTAGCACCACGAGGTATGACCGCCTTTGTTGTGGAGATAAGAACGCCTGGTTTTACAAAGGGCAAGAAATTCAAGAAACTGGGCATGCGTGCCGCAACTACTGCCGAGCTCTTCTTTGAGGACTGCCGTGTGCCCTCGGCCAATCGTATAGGGGAAGAAGGAAAGGGTATGAGAATAGCGCTATCCACCCTTGACCGTGGACGAATCGGTATTGCCGCCCAGGCAGTTGGTATTGCGCGGGCAGTTTTAGAGAAGTGTACTGAGTATTCTAAACAGCGTATACAGTTCGGTGCGCCTATTTCCCAAAACCAGGCCATTGCCTGGAAACTGGCGGACATGGCAACTGAGATTGAGGCGGCACGATTCCTTTACTACAAGGCCGCTTATCTCGCTGACAAGGGTGAACCCTTCTCCACGAACGCCGCCATGGCTAAGGTATATGCCGCTGAGCTTGCAATGAAAGCTGCTACCTGGGGCATCCAGATATTTGGTGGTTATGGGTATATGATGGAATACCCCATGCAGCGGTACTTCCGCGATGCTAAGGTGACTGAAATCTACGAGGGGACATCAGAAGTTCAGCGCATGATAATTTCCAGGGCCGTTCTTAGCTAGGCTAACCAGACTGAAAAACACCAAAGCAGAGGTAAACTAACACAGAGGTGGCAAGAGGATAAAACCCCCAGCTGCCTTCTGTGGCGGAGAAAAGGCATCGGTAAAGCTCTTGGGCAAAAAAATGAATCAGCAAACAAGGAAGGAGGTGGTTGAGATGGGAATATGATCAAAAGCTAAAGCAGAAGCTTCAGCCCCAAGAGCCTTAAAATAGATGCGATTTATTCGATAACACTCATAACCAAAGAAAAGAGGATCATTATGAAAAGAAATACGAGAAGGTTTTTAGTTTTTGGAGTTGTTTTTCTGGGGGTCTTGGTTTTGAGCGCAAATGTTTCTGCCAAGACAGTGCTCAAGTGTAGTTCTCAATGGACGGAATATATGACAGGCTCCAAGATTGCTTCATGGTTTGCCGATGAAATCAAGAAGGCAACTAAAGGCGAGGTGGAGATCAAGATCTATTTCTCCGAGTCCCTTGCCAAAGCTGGGGAGAATCTTCATCTTTTGAAAAGTGGTGCTATCGACATGGCTGAAATGTCCCCGGCATACTTTCCTGCTGAACTTCCAATTACTACTGCCGCCAATACTATCCCGTTTGGTTTTGACAACATTTGTGAGGGCAGCGCCATTGGTAGGGCTTTTATGGATGAGATCCCTGCCTTTATGGAGGAATCACTGCGTCACAATATACGCCCACTTTTTTTCCATTTGCTCAATGATTACTTCCTCGTGACCAGGGAGCCAGTAAAAAGACTTTCTGATATGAAAGGGAAGAAGATTCGTGCCTGGGGCAATCAGATGCCTCGGCTGTTTGCCGCAGCTGGAGGAATGGGAGTATCGGTCTTCATTGCTGAGGTTTATGAAACTTTACAGCGAGGCGTAGCAGACGGAACTATTATAAATACAGATGGTTGTGTGGCTTACAAACTGTATGAGGTGGCAAAACACATAACAGAGTATCCTACGATATGGCAAGGCCCGGCCTGGGGATGCTATATAAATGAAAAGGTATGGCAGAAACTCCCCCCAGATCACAAAAAGATATTTCTTGAAACTGCAGAAAGGGCCCGTAAAAGGGAGCTCACTGTGACTTATAAGGCAGATACGGAGGCCAGAAAGACATTGAAGGCCCATGGCGTGCAATTTCATAAGATGCCCGAAGAAGATGTGGCTAAATGGAAAGAGGCAACTCCTGATTTCCGCGCGGAGTGGGTAAATAAGATGGAGAAGAAGGGCAAAGGGCAAGCAGCCAGAGATACGATCAAATTGTGGGACAATATCCGTCGATGGGTCGTGTGTCCTTAAAAATAAGATTAATGTCAGAGCATTGTCCCAAAATTGAGGCATAGAAAGCAGGAACTGCGGGAAGCTCCTATTAGGTGAAAAGCGCAAGGCTAGGATCAAATAGTATTATTTGCGGGCCGTGCCGAAGAGCAAGTGATTATATCGGGGTTGAAGGGGTATTGATTCTGTCAGAAAGGGACACTCGTGGATACGAGCTATAGTTTGACTGTGTTCTATTGTACCAATCAATATCCCCCTATTCCATTTCAGTCCTATTATCGCTCCTTTTGATGGTTTCACAAAAAGTCCCATTTCCCCTCCCCCTGATGGGAGGGGATTAAGGGGAGTGGGCTGTAAGTACTTGAGATGCTACCTTATTTACCCTCACTCCAACCCTCTCCCATCGAGAGAGAGTGGATTTTTCAACTTTTTGCGAAGCCATTATCTTTAAATTATGAAAAAGCTAATTGTCAAATAAAAGGGAAGGAGATAAATTTCTCTTCAAATTCAATATGTCTAAGAATAAAAATAGGAAACAAGGCTTACACTCAATAGATCCAATAGGTAAACTCTGCGATTTTGGGGCCTTAATAGCGGGATTGGCATTGGTGCTCATGATGTTTATCGGAACTGCGGACGTGATAATGGGAAAGCTTTTCAATAAACCAGTTCCTTCGACATTGGAAACTACCGTGTCGCTTTTGGTGATGTCCTTTTTTATGGCTCTTGGCTTCACGCAATTACACAAAGGCAATATTGCTGTTGAGTTGTTCAAATCACGTGTTACGGGAACCAAGAGATATTTTTTAACCCTACTCGCTTACTTCCTATCATTGGTTTTATTTTCCGTGCTCGCCTTCCAAGGGTGGAAGTTCGCACTATACAGCCTCAGGATAAGGGAATTTCTACAAGGGCCAATCGATTTTCCACTTTATCCTGCAAAGTTGATAGCTGCTTTTGGCTTAAGCGTAGTGACATTGCAGTGCTTTAATGACTTGGTTCATTGCATCTACAAGATAGCTCGGAGAGGTTAAATAGGTGGGTAGCTATCAGTTGGGGATATATTTTGCTCTCGCGCTTTTCCTACTCCTTGGCTTAGGAGTACCTGTTGCTATTGCAATGGGGGTTTTGGGAGCCGCTGGGTTGTTTATTGGCGTCGGCCCAGCTTTTGCCTTATCATTTCTCGAAAGTCTTCCCTATCACTTTATTGCCAACTACGGTTGGGCCGTGCTGCCACTTTTCGTCCTGATGGGAACCCTCGCAGCCGCTTCCGGGATAACCGAGAGAATGTTCAGAGCTATCAATTTGTGGATCGGGAATCTAAGGGGCGGACTTTATCTCACAGTGATCTTTGGTTCTGCTGGCTTTGCAGCTGCTTCAGGGTCGACAACAGTAAACGCGATAGTATTCACAAGAATGGCCCTGCCAGAAATGCTCAAACACGGATACTCAAGGTCAATATCGCTTGGCTGTATAGCGGCATCAGGGACCTTTGCTGCGATGATTCCTCCCAGCATCACCATGGTCATTTTCGCCATACTCACTGAGCAGTCCATTGGCAAACTCCTATTAGCTGGAATTATTCCTGGATTCCTTTCAGCTTTTCTTTATGCCATCTTAATTATGGTTCTGGTACGCGTGAAACCCTCCATATCACCTAAGGCCTCGCTTAAAAAAGCTTCCTTAAAGGAACGGATCGCTTCACTTAATGGGGTATGGGAAGTAGTAGTTTTGATTATAATCGTTCTTGGCGGCATTTACGCCGGGGTCTTCCCGCCTTCTGGAGCAGGCGCAGCCGGAGCTTTTGGGACTTTGTTGCTCGGCCTCGCGAGAAAGGGTCTAAGGGGTAATTGGCTGATGGAATCCATAAGAAGCTCTGTTTCAACGGCCTCTGTTATTTTTTTAATACTTATGTGTGGCATGATATTTTCTCGATTTATGATTCTTACGGGAGTAGTGGAAGCATTCGTGCACCTAATATGCAGCATAGCAACTACAACACTATCACTCATTATTATTCTCAGCCTGATGTACATTTTTTTGGGCTGTATCCTTGACACTACCTCCCTGATGGTCATCACTTTGCCTTTTGTGTTTCCCGCAGTTTTGAACGCTGGTATCGACCCCATCTATTTCGGGATTATTTTGATCAAGATTATTGAGATCTCGGTAATAACGCCGCCTGTGGGTATTAATCTTTTCGCGGTTATGAGCGGGGCAGGTAAGGATGCCAATTTCAAAGATCTCGTCACCGGTATCGTGCCGTTCTTTTTCGTTGATATATTCACGCTTGCTATCTTGATATACTTTCCATCACTGTCTCTTTGGATTCCTGAGAGAATGATTCAGGGGTAAACATCCTGGATTCTAAAGGAGGATAAACAATGTATAAATTAGACGAAAAACAATTTCCATTGGAAATGCGCCTTAAAGCAACTGAGCGTACATTCAATAAATATATTGGTACTTATAATGTAGCATCTATGAAACACTGGGCGATGAGGGAATAAAATTGATTTCAACCCCCAGCGAGATACGGCATCTGCTGAATGTTATTCATCATATTAAAATTTCCCTTGGAGTTATCGTGACTCTTTAAAGAGATTGTGGGAGAAGATAGCGAAATGGACAAACGGGTAACACGAATAAATTTAAAGATGACAGAAAAATATACCAAAAAAGGTCATTGGAAAAATAAGACGCTTTATGATTTTTTCCAAGATATTTTGGAAAAAAATCCAGAGAAAACAGCTGTTGTAGATAGGAATCATCGTCTAACTTTCATGGATATAGAAAGTCTATCTAATAATTTGGCTTTCTCATTAAGAAAATTAGGTATAAAGAGAGGGGATGTTGTCTCATTTGCGCTTCCAAATTGGTATCACTCTGTCATAATCAACATGACCTTAACAAAGCTTGGGGTAGTGGTAAACCCTATCCCTCTTATTTATAGGGAAAGGGAAGTATTATTTATCCTTAACGATGCTCAATCTGTGGCCATGATAGTTCCTAATATCTTCCGGGGATATGATTATGTTGCGATGCTCGAGAAAATAAAACCCAGTCTCCCAAACCTTAAGCACATTATTGTTGTGGGTGATAATGTTCCCAAAGGATCGATTCCCATGGAAGAGCTTTACAGGGAAGTTGGATCTTCATTGCCGCTTGAAAAAATTGATCCCAACAACGTCAAACTTATATTATACACTTCAGGAACAACAGCTGAGCCTAAAGGGGTTCAGCATACCCATAACACGTTAATATGCGAAAATCTCAATGCTTCCAACTTTTGGGGCGTTAAAGAAGAAGACGTAATATTTATGCCTTCTCCTGTCACTCACGTCACTGGTTATCTGTACGCACTAGAACTTCCTTTTATAATTGGTAGCAAAGTTGTTCTGATGGATTTATGGAAGCCAGAGAGAGCACTGGAATTAATGGAAGAAGAAAAGTGCACATTTACCGTTGGTGCCACTCCTTTCCTGCAAGGTTTATTACATTCTGAGGAGATTATAAATCATGATATCGGTTCCTTAACTTTTGTTTGTGGAGGTGCATCCGTACCGCCAGAACTTATTAGGGAATCATGGAATAAATTATCTTGGAGAGCCTTTCGGGTTTATGGCTCAACGGAAGTCCCCACTGTTACTTATGGGATAAGCCAAGGTGGGCCTTCAGAGAAAGCTGCAGAGACAGATGGAATAGTTTATGGCAATGAAATAAAAATTGTTGATGACAATAATAGATTTCTTCCGTTTGGAGAGGAAGGAGAGATTGTGGTACAAGGGCCAGAGTTATTCTTAGGCTACACAGACCCTGCCCTTAATCAAGAATCCTTTGATGAAGAAGGATGGTTTCATACAGGCGATCTTGGCAGACTAAGCCAGGACGGCTACTTAGAGATTACTGGAAGAAAAAAGGACATTATCATTCGTGGGGGAGAGAATATAAGCGTTAAAGAGATTGAGGATCTTTTGCATAAGCATCCAAGCATTGAAGTCGCTGTGGTTGTAGCAATGCCTGATGCTAAAATGGGTGAGAAAGCATGTGCTTATGTAAAATTAAAAGAAGGAACTCAATTAAGCTTTGAAGCAATGATTAATTTTTTACTGCAATATAAAATAGCCAAACAAAAATTACCTGAGCGATTGGAGATAATTAATGAACTTCCTATGACACCTTCGGGTAAAATAAAGAAAAATGAACTGAGAAAGGATATTGCTAATAAAGTGGGAATGTCGGCACCTCGCATATGATATTTATACCGCATTTTGCAAAGAATTTTAAAGTCATTTTTGGGTAATAGTTATGAAACAACTAAATGATTATTTTAAAGTTGCCAATGAGTTAGCAGAACAAAGGTTTTCAGAAAGGCCTGCCAATGTAAGGGAAATGTTGATGAGAACCTGTTCTCGTTTCCCGGAAAAAGAAGCTCTTATTTGTGGAGAGTATAGGCTTAGTTATCAAGAATTGCTCAATTCAGCAAATGCACTTGCTGCGATATTTCAAAATAGATATCAGATCAAAAAAGGGGAGAGGATAGCTATTCTTTTACCTAACAGCATCGACTATGCCATCGGTTATTTAGCAGCATCTCAAATAGGGGCTATTAGCGTCAATTTAAATACTCGTTGCCGATTGAATGAATTGGAATTTATGATAACAAATTCACGCCCGAAATTGCTAATTACATGCCCTGAATTGTTTGAAGAGATAGAACTGTTCGCAGTGAAATATTTTATTTCTGAAAACATTATTATGACTCCACCCAATGATAAGAAAAAAATGCCATCCCTATCCGATTTAATAGAGGAGGGGAAGCATGATACGCCTCAGTTACCAGAGATCAAAGAAGAGGACATCTCAGGCCTGATGTATACTTCAGGCACAACGGGAAAGCCAAAGGGAGCAATGATCTCTCATGGAAATATTATTGCAAATTCTCTTATTCTTTCAGGTGCTTACCAATGTCAAGAGGATGACATTGATATGATCTTGGCGCCCATGTTTCATGTCACGGGCCTTTATGGCCAGTTATTTCGATCCATTTACATAGGAAGTACTTGTGTGATCGAAAAGGAATTTAAATCAGAACAGGCTATGAAGACCATCGAAAGACAGAACGTGACCGTTTGTGTGGCAGTTCCAACTATCTTTTGGTTAATGATGGTCAATGCAAAATTCGACTCCTATGATCTATCATCTCTGAAAAGAATTATCTATGGTGGAGCTCCTGCATCGCCTAACTTTGTTAAAAAAATAGAAGAAAGATTTCCTCAAGCCATACAAATTAATGCCTTTGGGCTCACGGAATGTACTTCGATTGCTACAATGCTGCGTCCTGCGGAGGCGATTCGAAAGAGCGGATCTATAGGTCTTCCCGTTCCCCTTACTGAAATACAGATTGTCGATAAAGACGATAAAAGGGTTCACCCCAATGTTGTAGGAGAACTCTTAATCAAGAGTCCTCAGATCTGCCAAGGTTACTGGGAAAATGCAACGGCCACAGAAGAGGCATTTAAGAACGGATGGCTTCATACAGGGGACCTAGCCAAGGAGGACGAGGAAGGATTCATATATTTAATGGATAGAAAGAAGGACATGATCATTCGGGGCGGAGAGAATATCTATTCCATTGAGGTTGAGAATGTTCTGTATTCTCACCCCAAAATACTTGAAGCATCTGTTGTAGGTGTGCCTGATGCGATATTTGGGGAACAGGTAAAGACTTGCGTTGTTTTGAAAAGTGGCGAGAGCGCTACTGGAGAAGAAATCCGCACGCATTGTGAAAAACACCTGGCTGACTATAAGGTTCCTAAATATATTGAGTTTTATGATTCATTGCCAAGGAATCCTGGAGGAAAAGTAATCAAGGGAGAGCTCTCAAAAATGGAGTAAATGCGCTTCATGGTAACATGAAAAGATACCGGTTAAATTTGTATTCTTATGCTTTGATGGAGAAAGCTAAAGAGTCAAAAAACTACCATCCAAATTAGAAAGAAAAAAAATGCTGATTCAACAAATAGTGGTAACAGATGTGAATAACTAGAAAGGAGATAAAAATGGCAAGAGTATATAAGGAAGAACCAATGGAAAAATTAGTTAAAATGGAGATTGGAGACCAACTGATTACAAAATCGAGACCGCTCACAAAAACAGATCTTGAAATGAGTGTGATCGTTAATGGTCTCTATCATCCGGCTTTCTGTACTGAAGAAGGCGCAAAAAAATCTGGCTGGAGAGAGCCGGTATTTCCCGGTTATGTAGTTCTTAATTATGCAATTGGGCTTCTGATACAAACAGAGGTTCCAATTCTAACGATAGGGTATTTGGGGATTAATGATTTAAAGTTTGTCGCCCCAGTTTATCCAGGCGATGCAATCAGATTCGAGTTTTTACTGACCCATAAAAGGCAAACAAAAGCCGGAAACTACATAATTGAATATGACTTCAAAGTTAGAAATCAGGATGAAAAAGTTTGTATAGAAGGGCACAATGTGTGACTGTTTCCACCAGCATAAGGTTACAGTTGTAGCCTAGGATACAACTTATATATCTACTGTATAATGAGTGAGTATTTGTTCGGCGGCGCTGGTAAGCTAGCCCAGAAAACTCAAAAATTAAAAGAGAAAATCTTTAAGTATATACATATACACATTCCTTTATTTAGGGGTGCTTGAGAATAGACCAACCAAGAAAGGGAGGATAGAAAATGGCAAAGATATATAAAGAAGAAGAGTCGAAAGTAATGATGCTAGATATGGAGGTAGGAGACAAATTGATCACAAAATCACGTCCGCTCTCAAAAACGGACCTATATCTAAATCTTATGGTTCTTGGTATTTATCATCCCATGTTTTACAATGTTGAGACCGCGAAGGAGAAGGGATGGAAGGACACGATATTTCAAGGAGTAATAGTGATGAATATAGCTGAAGGACTTTTACATCAAAGCGGGGTTATAGCTAATTCCAGCGCATGTTTAGGCAGCGATAAGGTAAAGTTCACAGCTCCGGTATTCCCGGGAGATGATATTAGATATGAGCTTGAGATAGTCTCCAAGAGGCAAAGGGAGAATAAGGATTGGGTGGTTACATTTAAGTTTGAAATCAAAACACAAAATGACGAAATAGCTATAGATGGCCTCAATACATTACTTTTTACAGCGAGTTGAGAGCTGTTTTTATTTAGTTTGTAAAATTTAAAAAAGAGTATGGGATATTTTTTTGAGTAAGTTAAAGTAAGGCGGAAGGCAGAGATTTATGAAAGATAATCTTATTACCACACCTCATAATTTCTCATTTGATAAGCAATATCTTACATAATCATCGAAGAATGCTTTAAATTGGCCTTAGAAATCCACGTCCTTTGGGCGTGGTCAGAGTCAATTGGCTTTGCCTATTGACTGCCCAATGGTACTCCAATAATTGAGTTGTCCCCACAACATCAACAAAGGAGGAACCAATGAGCAGATTTCAAAAACTATCACACGTAATATGGCACTGCCAATACCATAATGTATGGGTGCCTAAATATCGATATAGATTTCTCACGGGTACAGTTGGTCAAGAAGTTAAGAAATGTATTCACGGTTTTTCAGGCCATTTAGGCTGTGAGTTGGTTGAGCTTAACATTCAAGAAGACCACATCCACCTGATAACTAATGTTCCGCCCAAGGTATCTATATCGGAATTAATGGGTACCTTAAAAGGCAGGACAGCAATAAGGGTTTTCACCAAGTTTCCGAATCTTAAGGAGAAGCCCTATTGGGGTAACCATTTTTGGTCTCCTGGTTATTGTGTTGATACAGTTGGTCTGGATGCCGAAATGATACGTAAGTATGTAAAGTATCAAGAAAGCAAAGAACGTAGAGAAGAACAAATCAGATTTACATTTTAAACGATGCTCAGGGGACAAGTCAAGCTTGCCTTCTCTGGAGGCAAGCTTCCGCCCCCTTCTAGGGGGCTAAATCAATACCGCGTCCTTTGGGCGTGGTTGTTTATTAATCGGTTTAAACCACTACCTCTGGTAGTGGTACAATAAAAAGGTTTTACCGTTGGAGTAATTAGATAAGATGTACCTCCCTGAAAGGTGCCCCTAAAGCAGGGAGGTACAAAATGAATAAACGCTTTAAGAAACTATCACATACGATATATGAATGTAAATACCACATTGTAATTTGTCCAAAATATCGATTCAGAATATTTAAAGATGATATAGCTGAATATGCTAAACAACAGGCAATTATCCTGTGCTACCAGAAGGAATTAGTGGAAGTACTGGAATTGAATGTACAGCTTGATCATATTCATCTGGTGATGTCCATCCCACCGAAGTATGCTATATCTTCTGTGATGGGATTTCTGAAAGGGAAGCTGTCCTTAAGGTTGTTTCAAAGATATGAGAAGTTAGGAAAGAGGTATTGGGGCCGGCACCTATGGGCCAGAGGATATTGCGTAAGTACGGTAGGTCTGAATGAGCAACAGATTATAGAATATGTGAAATGGCAAGAAAAGAAGGAAAAAGAGATCGAACAAAAGCAACTAAACATATTCAAATAGCAGATTCAAACTAGGGGTACCTTTCAGGACTAAAATAATCAAGCCACCGCCTCTGGCGGTGGTAATTTGACTATTTATAAAAGAATAAATCCCCAAAAAAATTAATAATAAAGGATCATCTCCAATTTAGTTGATTGGGAAATAAGTAATAATGTGTGATTTCAAATAGAATGGACATCCAGTATCTCCAAGGATATACGTTTGTCTTCCAAGATAAACATTTTACCAAGGAGGCCTGCGATGTCCGAACTG
>DATKWM010000115.1:0-11242 GCA_035529575.1 Desulfatiglandales bacterium | reverse complement strand
AGCATCAAGATAGGTTGAAACTTTCTCGACCAGTTCAGACAGCGAAACTTTTTTCAGGAATTTATATCCCTCGATTTTCTCTGAATCAGCCAGGATGTTTCCAACAAACTCTCCGCTTCCCAGAATTCTTTCATCTCCCTTCTCCCGTTCTTCCTTCTTCCGACCAAGAAGGCTTCCCTTGTTACCGCCAGCGCTCCTTACTAAGCCACCTCCTTGGAGTTCCGGTCGGGTGCCCTGATCAATACCATTGCTAACAAATCGTCGGTATCTTCTCCGAGCAACTTTAATAGTGTCACCAAAATAGAGTAAGACATCTTCAATGGTTTTTTCAGCCAAAGAATTTTTATTATTTTTGACATGATCAACAGGATCTTCAGGATTTGGTTTTGCTTTCTCTGTTCCCTGATGTAACAGAGAAATAGCAATCCGCCTATCGGCGGAAGGTGCATCATTCGGTGGCCTCTTAGGAATGAGTGGATTTTTGCGGTTGCCAAGGATAGCGCTGTGGCCACACCAAGGGTATCGATCAAGTTCTTTCAAACCATTTACCAGACCTGCTCTCAAAGGGTTTAAATGGATGTAGCGGATCAGTTCTAAAAGGTATGGATCTTCCTCGCAGACAATTGACTTATACCGATTCTGGAACAAGTGGCCGCTTCTCTTATGACGCCTGTTGAATGTGACCGCATAGCCCGTCATAAGGCGGCGCATGACCTTGCTCAGAGGTGTTTGGCCGGTGCGGAGCAAGAGGTGAAAATGGTTTGGAATCAAGGCCCATGCGTAACATTGGGTTTGAGTTTCCTCCAAAATGGTGGCTAGGCGCTCCAGGAACGATTTGCGATCTTTGCCGTCCTTGAAGATCTCTCTTCTTTCAATTCCCCTTGCCATTACGTGTTGCAACAAGCCAGGGGCGTCAAGTCTAGCTAGACGGGGCATGGTGAAGGGGTATAGGTTATAGGGAATGGGTACCAGCCTATTGTATCTTCCGAATCCTCGCTCTTCCAGGTTCCAAAACAGTGAAACTTTTCACTAGATCAGAACCATGCGTTGCAACTAAGACACTCACTGCCTGCCCAAGATCGGAACGTATATTTGCTGGAAAACGAATCAACAATACCCCACTCATCGCTTCTCCATGAGCAAATATCCATTCCCCAAAGTCTTTATCCTCTGTTATAAGTAATCGCTTCTCTTCAACAGCAATTTTCAGAACCTGAAGGTCAGAGGCAGATGCAAATGACTCAGCAACTGAAGCAACATCATATCCCGAAGCCCTCAATGCCCTCACAACAGTGAAATCACAGCTTTCATCAGCTAAAAATTGTATATTCTTTTCGTTCAAAATTATGTTGCGGTCTTCAACGTGTATATAGTCAGCTCATTGGCCAGGGTATTAGCGGCATAGGTTAAAGCAGCTTGAATATCTTCCTTTTTAAGATTGGGGTATCCATCCAGCAAATCTTCTATTGAAGCTCCTTCCCCTAGTTTGCGTACAATTAGCTCTACTGGGACTCTGGTTCCTTTGATAACAGGTTTCCCTAACATGACATCAGGGTTTATGTCTATCCGATCATTCATGTTTCACCTCTTTATACCAAGTACTTTTTTTGCCCAATATTATGAGACTTTTAAATTTTTAATGCAATAAGCAAAATGCTCTTAAAATAATAATAATGGGGGACGTTGCCACCCCGGTTAAATGGCCAGCATGGATTTAACAGGATATCAGCCTCTTCAAGTGATTCTCTTGCCCGCTCAAGACGATACCTTAAAGAGGGACATCCTGAGACCTTTGAATTTTCCACACAATGAGTAAACTGCCCTTGTAATGACAATTTCTGACAAAAATTGTCGATTAATTTTTCAGCCTCAATCTATTAATGAGATTTTCTTCTGCGTATAACTCCGTTTAACAGTCTTGGATGGGCTTTTTCTTGTCTCGGTATGCCCTCTTTTTGTGTTTGGGCATACCTTTCCACTATCGTCATGCATTAGCCAACAACCGAGACCCCCCTAAACAAATTAAACGCCACCCCAGTTAAATACGCCCCAGTTAAATAAAAGCATAGAGGCATTTAACGGGGTAAACTTAGCTGTCCTTTGGAATTTAACGGGGTGAACCCCAGAGAAATATGCTAGGCATTTCACAGGAGAGTCATTACCTTGAATTCCAAGATTATTTTGTGGTCATGGTATGCCACAAAATTTGTTTAACTGTTTTTTGAAAATTCAGTAAAACCTATACATAATGTTAAGGTGATAGTTGGTTCAAAGGCTATCATCCCGGTTCTCGTGAGGTTATCACAATGGAACTGCTTCTGCTCCTTTCTTATGCTCCTCAACTACTTTTTCTGGCCCAAGCTTTTTATACTTTCTTTTGCATGCCATACATTTCGCTCTATTTCCTTTAAATACGAGTTGAATGCCGCATGCGCACATCCAACCCTTCTGCTTGGCCGGGTTTCCCACCATTAATGCATAATCTGGCACATCCGTAAGCACGACTGTGCCTGTTCCGATAAATGCGGAGTTTCCGATAGTAATACCACAAATAATAGTGGCATTAGCGCCTATAGTTGCTCCTTTTTTGACAAGAGTCGGTCGAAGTTCACCCATCCTACGGATTGCTCCCCTTGGATTATAGACATTGGTGAAAACCATTGAGGGACCACAAAATACTTCATCTTCAAGAGTTACACCCTTGTATACCGATACATTGTTCTGGATTTTACAGCCATTACCAATAGTTACATCAGGGCCGACGACCACGTTCTGCCCGATATTACAGTTTTTACCAATGCGAGAGCCGGAAAGGATGTGTGAAAAATGCCATACCTTGGAGCCAACACCTATCTCAACTCCTTCATCCACATATGCGGATTCATGGACGAAGTAGCTCTTGGCTTTTTGCTCCCCAGTTGAATATGCTTTGCCTTCCACGGGGCGGGCCCCAGTTGAATCCCCTTTGGGGTGCTCCTGATGGGCCAATTCAACGGGGCGAGCATAGTTCATGCCTGCTTCAGGGGAAACTGATTGTTGTCTTTTTGGTATCGGTATTGCGCTCTGATCCAAACTGATCTTGCGTCCATTCTCGTTGAGGGATCTTTGCGATGCCTGGAGCACTTGCAGTACTCGAAGCCCTTCCCTGCCGTCGGTTATGGGTTGTTGTCCATTGGTGACACAGTCTATGAAATGCCCGCACTCGGCCTTGAGTGGTTCATCCATTTCCACTTTTATCACCTCTGCCTCTGCCTTGGCAGCGATAGGAATACGATTAAGCCACTCGATCCTGTGGGGATAAAGCATGAGCTTTTCATCGCTTATATCATCAAATACCGCCATTTTTTTATCACCTACCACTACCAGTTTTTGCTCTTTAAATGGGTGAAGCCATGAAACGAAAATGTGTGCCTTTACACCACTTGGAAAATCAAGTGTAGTCAAGGTGGTATCTGGAATCTTTTGCTGTAAGTATGCCCCTCCTGTTGCACAAACACTTTCAGGCATTTCGCTCAAAAGCATGAGAATCACAGAGATGTCATGGGGTGCAAAACTCCAGAGAATATTTTCCTCGGCCCTTATTTTGCCGATGTTGAGGCGGTTTGAATAGAGGTACTGGATCTTGCCGAGTTCTCCAGTGGCAATAAGCTCTTTCAATTTGATCACGGCTCTGTGATATTGGAGAATATGGCCTACCATCAATGTGAGGTGGTTTTTCTCCGCTATTTCAATGAGATCTTGACCCTCTTCTCCGGTCAGGGCAAGGGGTTTCTCCACAAATACATGCTTTCCAGCTACAAGGCACTTCTTCGCGAGGTTATAATGGGTTGCTGCAGGTGTCGCAATCGCAACAGCGTCTATCTGAAACACAGACTCATCCAGCAGATGGTCAAGATTTTCTGTGGTGGAAATTCCCACATACTTCTCTTTAAAATTTTCGAGCACGCTACTATCTTTATCGCAAATCGCAACAAGGGCGCCCAAATCATTAAAATTCCGCACCAAGTTCTTTCCCCAGTAGCCAGAACCGACAACAGCTATGTTAATCATGCTCATTTCTCCATTTCATTAATAAAATTAGGGTCAATTTCTGAATACTGCACTACCAACCTAAAAAAATATTCTTATGATCCACGGGACAGGAAGTACTGGCAAGGAATATAGCTCATGGCGCAAGGGCAAAAAGCATATGACATTCAACTTTACTCTCAAGGATCTTAAGTAATGGATTACTATTTGTCTTCTAGTTGTTGCTTTTCAAAGATTTCTTGAGATAAGTAAAGGGATCAGCTATGAGTTTGAATCTTTTTATATTAAAGAATACGGAATGATATGGCCAGTGAAAGAGTAAAAAAGGGGTAACTATTTTTCTATGTAACTATAGTGCTCCTCTTTGCTTTCTGGATATATTCCACAAAAAATACGAGAAACATCATCATCATGAAGGCAATGACACCAGCAAGTAAAATGTTCAGTCTCTTTTTTGGTTTTATAGGGCTTAGTGAGGCTTCGGGATTTTGAAGGACCCTGATATTTTTTATAATGCTTTTTTCTAGGTTTAACCTATCTATTTGTGCCTTCAGATTCTCAATTTTCATGCTTGCTATTTCTTTTTTCGTTCTTATATCGTTAATTTGGTTGCTTAATTGATTAAAGTAAGCAACATTTTGCTGAATGGTTGTTGAATAAATAAGGAGAGAAATATCATCCGAATTACCTTTGTGTTGCAGGACATTATTTCTTTCTCGTACTATTTTTTCTGTATTATCTTTAACATTCTTTATCTCTTGCAATAATTCTTTTTCTCTATCCCGAATAATTTTTAGTGTTGCTTCATTCTCTTTTATTTGGTTTTGCTCCATTAAAATCTGTTTTTCGTAATCGCCCTTTCTTTGTTGAACAATATTTTCATATTCTTTAGATATAAATCCTAACAAATTTACCAAAGCCTTTTTTCCAAACTCTACTTCAGGATCCTTCCATTCGGAAGTGACTTTAATAAAATTTGTTCCTTTTTGTGGCCTGACTTCAAACTTTATATCTGTTTCCAAAGGATTTATATTCAGTGCCTTTTGTATTCTTCTGTTGTAGAGACCTTCCTTTATTTTCCCCTCTATGTTATCCCGTGAATCAAGGTATATAAACTTTCCGTCTCTATTTACTCCGATAATGCCTGGCTCAATAGTCATGGAAACTTCATAGATCTTTGGCATGTTAAAGCTAACCACTCCTGCCACAACCATACAAAGAAAGGTCCCCAGGATAATTAACCACTTCCATTTCCAAATAACACGCAGGTAGTCGATGAGTTGAACTTCGTCGTCGAAATGTTCCTTCATCTGATCTCTCAGCTCTGGCTGCTCGATTTTGTTCATTTCGGTCTCCTTTTGAGTTGTATTTTGTCTTGCTTGGCTAGTTTATGTGAGAAATGCCAGACTTCATATACTGCTATGTCCTTTTGAATGTTATTTTGTTATTGGTAGTATCGATTTACCATATCGGCAAGGCTCTCCTGCCACGGCCTAAGACTAATACCAAAATTTTTTGTTATCAGAGAACAGTCCATACCGGAATTTGCAGGCCTTTTTGCTGGAGTAGGATATTCTGACGTGGTGATAGGTACCACCTTTTTTACCCTAAACGTATCATATTGGTTTGCTAAATCAAAAATTGCTTGTGCAAAACCGTGCCAGGTAGTCACGCCCTTTCCACAATAGTGATAGGTACCCCAGATAACACCACGTTGTTCACTGATTTGAGTTGCAATTGTCAAGATCGCATCAGCGAGATCGGCTGCATACGTGGGGCAGCCATATTGATCAGCCACCACACGAAATATCTCTTTCTCTTCTCGTAAACTGAGCATAGTCTTAACAAAATTATTGCCATGGAGGCCATAGAGCCAGGCTGTGCGAATAATAATGTGCTCTTTCAAATTGTTCCTTATTTCTGTTTCCCCTGCCGCCTTACTTTTGCCATAAATCCCTAAAGGAGAGACTGGTTCTGTTTCAAGGTAAGGGCCTTTTTTACTACCATCAAAGACATAGTCGGTAGAGATATGAATAAGTGGGATTCCAATTTCAGCACAGGAAGCAGCCAGATAAGCTGGGCCATCACGATTTACTGCAAAGGCTAACTCTGGCTCTGATTCTGCCTTATCAACTGCTGTATAGGCTGATGCATTAATAACCAACGAGATACCAGCCTGACTTACTGCTTTTTTAACTGCAGAAGGCTCAGTAACATCGAAGTCAGGAAGATCTAAGCCTGACATATCAATACCCTGATTTTTTCCCTTTCTGCATACCTCCCAGCCAAGCTGGCCATTTTGCCCAATAACGAGCAGTTTCATACTCTCTCCTTTTTATAAGCCTCTGGCTTAATACACAGGGAGGCGCTCTGGAGGTACATCCCTTAAACACGGATAGTGGCTATCCTTATCTGAAAGCAGTGGATCGGTTATCGGCCAGTCAATACCAATACCTGGATCGGACCAGAGGATGCCTCCTTCATCATCAGGGGCATAGAAATCCGTGCACTTGTAAAGGACGTCCGCTGTTTCGCTGAGCACACAAAACCCGTGGGCGAATCCTTCTGGTACAAATACCTGGTGCCGGTTTTTGTCTGAGATATGAGCACCTATCCACTTCCCAAAAGTTGGGGAACCCTGCCGAATATCCACTGCTACATCAAATATAGCACCATAAATAACCTGAACCAATTTCGCCTGGGGATACTGAAGTTGATAGTGCAATCCTCTGAGAATACCATTGACAGAGTGAGAAAGATTATCCTGAACAAAAATGCAATGGATGTTAGATTGCTCGTATCTTTTTTGATGATACATCTCCATAAAAAACCCTCGCCTGTCTTCAAGGGCCTTGGGTTCAATGATGAGAACATCCGGAAGAGATGTAGGGGTGACTTTCATATTTATAAGCCTATGGCTTATCAACTGCTCTCATGTCTGGCTATTTCTATAAGATATTTACCATATCCATTTTTCTGCATTGGCTGTGCAAGCCTGCAAACCTGCTCTGCACTAATGTAGCCTATTCGGTATGCGATCTCTTCAATACATGCTATTTTCAAGCCCTGGCGTTTTTCAAGGGTCTCAATGAATGTGCTCGCCTCAAGAAGTGATTCATGGGTACCTGTATCCAGCCAGGCGAATCCTCTACCCAGTTTTTCAACATAAAGCTCTCCTAACTGGAGGTAGGTGCATATTACATCTGCAATCTCCAGCTCTCCCCGAGCCGAGGGCTTGAGCCCAGCAGCAATATCGAGCACTCTATTATCACAAAAGTAGAGGCCTGTGACTGCATAATTTGATTTGGGGTGAGTTGGCTTTTCCTCGATATCTACCACCTGACCATCCTCATCAAAAGATACCACACCATATCGCTCCGGATCTTTCACCCAATACCCAAAGACAGTTGCACCCTCTTTTCTGGAGTATGCATCTCGAAGTCTATCTGGAAGACCATGTCCATAAAAAATATTGTCCCCAAGAATCAGGCACACATTATCCTTGCCTACAAATTCACGACCAATTATAAATGCCTGGGCCAGTCCTTCAGGGCGAGGCTGTTCAGCAAACGAAAAGGAAAGGCCCCACTGTGAGCCGTTTTCTAAAAGCTCCTGGAACTTGGGTAGGTCTTCAGGTGTAGAAATGATGAGAATCTCTCGAATTCCTGCCAACATAAGTACCGAGAGTGGATAATAAATCATAGGCTTATCATAGACCGGTAAAAGTTGTTTGCTGACTACCCGAGTAATTGGATATAGACGTGTTCCTGAACCACCAGAAAGTATGATCCCTTTCATTACGCTATTCTCCTTTCATTTTAACCGCAGACACACGCAAATCAATAGTTCCGCCTTCAGCGAAACTATTGGGTGTCATGCCCTTTCCCAAAAAGACTCTCGTCCCACCGGGACGGAGCGGGCAAATTTAGAACAAGCCTTTTTGCCAAAATTATTTTCCCCTTTGACAATTTCATCGTTTAATAAGCCCAAGGCTTATTAACTATTCTCCCTTTCCTGATAGTTTATTTCTATCCATTTCCTGTACTCTCCACTTCGTACCGAATTAACCCAATCCATATGATTCATATACCAATCTACAGTAGTTTCCAGGGCCTCCTCAAAACAATGATGAGGGCTCCACTCTAATTCCTGCTTAATCTTGGTAGAGTCAATGGCGTAACGAAAGTCGTGCCCAGGCCGATCAGCAACAAAGTGAATAAGACTCCGACTTTGTTTCTTTCCAGACCGTCCCAAACGTTTATCCATAAGGTCACATAGAAGATAAACAATTTCAATGTTTTGACGTTCTGCACCCCCACCTATGTTATACGTCTCACCGGGCTTTCCCTGCTCAAAGACTTTAATGAGGCCATCGCAATGATCAATAACATAAAGCCAATCTCGAACATTTTTACCATCCCCATAAACGGGTAAAGGTTTTTCCTCCAGTATATTTAAAATCATCAAAGGAATGAGCTTTTCAGGAAACTGAAAAGGTCCGTAATTATTAGAGCAGTTTGTAATCAGGGTAGGCAGGTCATAGGTGCGAAAATAGGCATTTACGAAATGGTCAGAAGCAGCCTTGGAGGCTGAGTAGGGGCTTGAAGGATCATATGGTGTATTCTCTGTGAAGTAGCCTTTAGTGCCAAGGCTCCCGTAGACCTCGTCAGTTGATATGTGCAGAAAACGAAATTCCTCAGGCCTTCCTGTGTTTTTCCAAAATTTAAGACCTTCGTCAAGCAATCGGAAAGTGCCCATAATATTTGTTTCCAGAAACTTCTCAGGCCCTAGAATGGATCGATCCACATGAGATTCAGCTGCAAAGTGAACAATCCCTTCTATTTTTTCCTCAGAAAATATCTGTTTAATAAGAGAGGTATCTCCTATATCACCATGGATAAAGCGATACCTTTCTGCCTGCTCTGAAGCAAGATCTTCGAAGTTGGCGGGGTTTCCTGCGTAGGTAAGTGCATCCAGATTAACGATACGCCAATCTGGCCTCACAGCAAGGGCATGGCGTATGAAGTTTGTGCCGATAAACCCAGCACCACCGGTAACAAGAATATTCATATAAATATGTTCAACACGTTAGGTTATATATTCTTCTAACTTAAAAAGTCATCAAATCTAGTATTGGTTTTTATTAAGTTCACAGCTCCAGTTGAATAAGTTAAGGCAATGAACTACCCTGCCACAAACAGGAGAGGTAGTTCATTATCATTTTTTTTCTGTCTCCGCATTATATTTTCGCTATGACACGACAAGAGAAAAGATTACCGAACTTTAATGTAATACTTAATACCTGCAAATATCGCAGGCCCAATACCCTCGACCTTTTTTATATCTTCAACATTCTTAAAAAGCCCGTAAATCTCTCTAAATCTGTAGATTTTAACTGCTGTAACAGGGCCAATGTTGGGCAAACGTACAAAATCTTTAAGGTTGGCAGTGTTAATGTTGACAGCTTCCTTTATTCCCTCTTTTGTTTGATTAAGCTTAAACCTGTAGTAGTGCTCTTCAAGGCTCTTCCGTGCAGTCTCAATGTTTTCAGGCTTCAACCAGGTTTCATTGCTAAATGTACCCAGGCAATATATTAATTGGTCTATGTCAATAGTACCATTTATATCCCTATAGGCAAAGTGCCGTACCTTCGTTCCATCTTTTTTAACTTCTATCATTGTAAAGGATGAATCAGGTAAGGATTTAATCTTAGTGACAGGCCATCCCTGGGAATATGCACAGTATGGTAAGGCAAATATAAAAAATAATATGCAAACAATATACGCCTTTCCAATATTTTTAATCATACATGCCTCACTATTAACAATTACAACGTTATTCCACAGTGATCCTATCTTTATTTAACTTAAAGGTTTTGGGCCCTATGCCCTTCACATTCATGATATCCTCAGGCTGCACAAAAGGACCATGATTTTCACGATACTCTACAATTCGTTTAGCTATTTTAGGTCCTATCCGCTTGAGTTGGGTGAGCTCCGCTACTGAAGCTTCGTTTATATTTATCTTTTTCATCTCCTTTGCCGATAACAGCGGTGCTAAGCATATGCTAAAGACAATTATCACGACCAAAAGTAAAGTTTTTCTATAATGCTTCATTATACACCTCCTTTTATAAGACTATCGAAGCTCCGCCTCAAACCGACGAGTTGAGGAAAAAAATAATCCATTGCTTGATGCGAAGCGATGCTAGATGCTGGATGCTGGATGAAGAACCACAATAATGCGGAAAGTCCCTTCCCGTATTTATCCAGTATCAAGTATCCAGTATCTACTATCTCTTTCACCAGAGTGTATTATAAAAACTTGACATAAATTTTAAGATCTTAGCTTATATAGACACATAGTTTCTTTTAACCTCTTTTCTACTCAAGCATAATAATTTTTTCTCGTGGAATATTTTTTTCCACAAGCTTTTTAACCATATGCTTTTTTGATTCTAAAGCAGTTAGAATAATGCTATCAAATTCGAGGTTTTTCAACTCCGATGTCGATCTAATAGTAAAATCTAAAAATTGCGTTCCCTTCTTTACATCGTCCACCACCCCAACCAGTTTAATATTGGTTGCTTTCAAGGATACAAAAGTAATTTCAGCCAGATCACTTGCACCATAGAAAACCACCTTTCTTACGTTCCTTTTTTCAAGTTCATTAAGTAAACCCTCAAATTTCTTGAGAGCCTCTTTGTATAAACCGAAAGAATGCTGGATAAACTCGTAGGTAAGTCGACTTTTTTCAGCAAAACCCTGTGGCGTGAGTATATACTTCACCCGATTTCTGGGGATAGTTGTGATTTTTACATATCCCTTCTTTGCTAAGCGCTTAACAAAGGAATTTGCAAGCCCAAGGGAGATATTAAGCTTTCTTGCCAGATACCTCTGGCTTGGGCTATGAGTATTGCCCATTTCTTCAAGTATTTGAAGGGATTTAAAGTCTTGAGGGTCCATCTGTCGTACTCAGAATAAAGGTGAAAAGTTTCTGATTCAACCTAGCGGAATATTTATTTTCGGGATATATGAATTAGAGACATGGGGCATAGAGCGAGATCTTTGTGAGAGCTTTGCATAACTCATATTTCCTTAAAGAGGATGGGCTTTTCTTCAGTTCCAAGGCTCCCGGGCTGGTCTTTTCAGCAACTTATCTATGAGGGAGTTTTGCCCCCTCCGCATTGCCCCGATAAATCGGGGCCTGCGGT
>DATKWM010000114.1:0-15500 GCA_035529575.1 Desulfatiglandales bacterium | reverse complement strand
AAATTGTACTGTAAGACCTTTAATTTTGACATCTTAGATTCACAGGAAGTTGACCCTATTTCCCAAATTTGCTATGGTTATGATTAGTGTATTTAATCGTTAATAAAATCTTGCAGATTGTGATTCCAGACTATGGCACGTAGTAGAAAGTTTTCAATCCGCCAAATGTTAGGCTGATCCATTGAATATCGACATTTTTCTCATTCTTGTGATATTCTCAATATATCTGTTCCTTCACCTTCAAAATTTCCAACACGCGACTGACCGTTTTCTTATAAGTCTTCCGGGCGTTGTCCGTGCTCATTTCATATTGCATTCAGATAGAAAAATTGTACAGATACACTTAAGCCAACCAGCTGCCTATACGAGACCAAGCGGCTTCGAGGTGTCTTGCTTTTAACGGCCCAAGTATCTTATGAACTCTTTCGGCTGCTGCTCTCATCAGGTCCATACCGCCTTTCTCGTCAAGAGTTTCTCCTATCTCACGGGCACGTTTGTTTTTAAAGGTACTATCAAACTTGGCCGACACATCCAGGTTAGTTTTTCCATCCGCCATGTAGTATTCCTTATTTGTTACAAGGTAACCGTCTGTTCTTCCGATTTCGATCAGTTCATCTACAAGCTGAACTACTTCATTATCATCCATTCTATCCCTCCTTTCATTTTACAAAAGCGTGGTTGACTTGTTTCTTGCGCCCTCACCGATTCTCAGAGTTAAATTTATGGGGATGCTCACCACTATCTTTCCACGGTAGTACTTGATTAGGGTAAACATGGCCCTCTTGTAATCCTTAAAGGTCTTGACCGTAGACTACTCTCCTCGCCCATGAGAAGATGGCTGTAGCCCGCGACATCAGTGCTGAAAATGGCGATAAGTTTACGCTTGAAGCCCTCTTTGGCCATCGGATACCCTCCGAAAATACAAAAGCCTACGAAAGGATGCCAGAATCCCTTTGAGGTTATAGAATCAACACCTTCTCAAAACCTTTTCTCATTGGTAAGTCCAGAAGGTTAAAGGTTAGAACTGAAGGTCAATTTCGCCTAAATGTGCTTAAGTTTAACGTTTCAATTACTAGACTAAATGGGTATTGTCAAGCTGGTACTCGCTTTGCGATTGTGAATAGGCTCGGCGAAAGAATGTCAAACTACCCGTATATTGGGTAGGGAGATTTTGGTCAAAAATGAAATAATATTTAAAAAATGGAGATACCTCCAACATATCCATAAGAATTATCGGCCATCAAAACCTGTGATATCTGAACTCCCCACGCGGAACGCTACGGTTGCGATTATTGCTATGATTGCGAACTTTACAAAACCCGAAAAACTTATGACTAGCAAACGAAACCTTGAATAGAATCTAATTTGGCTGTACGATTGACTATGGCACGTATTGTTGAAAATTTGGGCGAGATAACTAACCACAATATCTTGTAGATTTATCTGTAAAGAGCCTTTCCAGGCTAATTTCACCTATACAAAGTGCCTATCCCCTCGCCCAAGGCCAATGCTCCACCCGTAAATGTTCACTTAGATTCCTCAGATTCTCAATCAATCGAATAAACATCAGAAATATACATATTATAAAAATTTAGGTTGAAAAATAAATAAAATTAGAATAATTGTTGACGAAAGTATTTACTTAAATATAAATATTAAAAATAACAATTTTGCTAATCAGAGATGTATCTCAAGATGGTAGTAAAAGGTAAAGCAATAAGAAAGAAAATTTCCGGTATAGACAAAACAGAACGGGCCTATAAGATTCTTCAAAATAGAATTTTTTCAGGCTATTATTTGCCAAGACAACATCTGGTGGAGTCTACACTAAGCAATGATTTGGGAATTAACCGGATGATCGTACGGGAGATGTTGAAACGTCTTGCTATGGAAGGTCTTGTTGTTACGCAACCTTATAAAGGTTGTAAGGTAGCAGATATCTCTACCCAACAGGCCTATGAAACTTATCAGGTCGAAGCTATCTTAGAAGGCTTTGCGGCTTTCCTTGCTACTGAGCGTATTGGTAAACATGAACTTAAAGAACTTGAAAACCTTATTGGTGAATCTAAAAAGCTGGATCTCCAGAAGGTAGAAAAGTGGGAAGAATATAACCGGAAAATTCATAGAGTGATAATCAAGGCATGCAGAAATAGCAGACTGATAAATATAATTATCGATAATGTGAAATTCAGCAACTACTGGTTTATTGTACTATCAACGCCAGGACAAATCCCTAAAAAGAATCAGGAACATGAGTTAATCTTAGAAGCCATCAAAGAAAGAAATGCTGTGAAGGTGCGTCAGCTTGTCGAAAATCACATTATGGACGCAGCGGGGGATATTAGTGAAAGATTACAAAATATATTTCCAATCTTCAAGAGTGGCAAAAAGAGTGTTGGTTACAAGTGAATAAAAAGGTTTCTAGAAAGGAAAGGATTGGTTGGTATCGTAAGGTGTTAGATAATAATTTTGCTGATAAGTGATTTTTTTGAGAAAGGAGGTGATTTTGTTATGTATGAATAAATAGTTTTGATTCAAAAAAGGCAAAATTAGTTAATTTAGAGTTTGAAAAAAAAGAAAGGAGTGGAGAAATGAAAAAGGTACTAATAGTATGCACGATGTTGGCAACTGTAGCTGTTTTAGCTGACTGGAGTGCTCCCAAGGAAACAATAGCTAAAGAACCATCAGTCCGCACTTTAAAATTAGCAACTCTTTATTCAGAAGGTAAAGAACTATTTAAGAGCGTACAATTCTTCACAAATGAGATAGAAAAACGGACCCAAGGAAAAATTAAATTCAAAATCTTTCCAGGAAATTCACTCGTTCCTTCCAAACAAGCTTTATCTGCTGTACATACCAACGTGGTGGATTCAGCATTTGTACCAGCCGCTTATGAGCAGCAGTTGTGGCCCTTAACTGGTATGCTGATGACATTTGGAGCACCCAATATAACATATGAAAAATTCCGCCATATCCATGATCAGCTAAGGAAAATAATAAATAAGAACTTGGATATCAATGTGGTAATACTTGGAATGCCACATATCCTTAATTATTTTTATTATTCAAAGGAACCCCTCAAAGGAAAATTGATGGATTTTGAGAATGCTTTGGTTAGAAGTGCTGGTGGTGCATATGATGCATCGTTTAAAGCACTTGGCTGTCGTCCTGTTCAAATACCAGCAAGTGAAGTTTATATGGCCTTACAAAAAGGGACTATTGATAGTGGTTGGAATATTTATAGTAGGTATACTGAAGGTAAGTTGTATGAAGTAGCTCCTCATGTTGTTGTTATACCCAAGGGAATGGTTATAAGTGGGCAACATTTTGTTATCAATAAACGTGTGTGGAATAGTTTCCCAGCCGACATTCAGAGAGTCCTTCTTGAAGTTGGAAGAGACGTTGTCGCGTTTACCAACGATATGTCTTCCGCATCGGATAAAAGAATTCTCGAAGAGGTTTTACCTAAACTTAATATTGAGCCTATTATAATGAACGAAACAGAAAATGAATTACTTATAAAGAAGCTAGAATCTGTATGGGGTCCGGTAATTGGTAAATTTGGAAAGACGGGTGAAGAAATAGCTAAGATTATAGGAGTAAGATAACTTTTAGATTAAGACTTGTAATTAGGCTTAGTTATAGAAAAAAGGAATCTTATGTTTCTACACTTTATAATTCGGGTCAACCGAATAGCGGACTATCTGAATGCGATAATGTTTTTTTTTATGGCTGTTGCAGTAGTTATTGCAGTTTTCGGTAGATATTTTTTACACATACCCTTACCGGAAGCTATGAATTTAGCATATTTTGCGATGCTGTGGTCTGCTTTTTTACAAACTGGCAAGGCTCTTTATAAAAATAGTCATGTTTCTATGGATTTTATTATTCAATATTTACCATATAAATCGAGAGCTATTGCTGGGATAATAATAAACATCATTATACTAGTAACTGTTGTGCCTTTATTTTGGTATTCAACTTTTTTTACTTGGGAGTCATTCATATATGGATGGAATTTTCCAGGATCATTCCCATTGCCGATGTTTTTGCTCTACGGGATAATGGCTTTAGGTTCATTTTATTTAGGCACTATAACCATATTCAAAATTATTGAACATAGAAAAGAAATTAAAATGAGCGATTGATGGAATATAGTTTTGTTCCTGGAATCATACTAGGTGGCTTGCTCCTGGTACTGCTCGTTGCGGGAGTACCAATTGCTTTTGTTTTGACTTTTCTCGGTATATTGGCTTGCCTTGTATGGATAGGTAGTGGATCTATCGTCCAGATAGTGCAGACTTTCTATGGCACATGCTCCTCAGAAATTTTGTTATGTTTACCCCTATTTCTATTGATGGCTGAAATTGTCGTGATGGCAGGGATAGGGAAAGATCTCTTCAATGCAATCAAAAATTGGACAGGACGATTGAGGGGTGGGGTAGCTGCTGCCACACTTATTGGCTGTGGCTTGTTCGCCGCAGTATCTGGTTCGAGCACGGCTACTATTGCTGCGGTGGGTACAATTGCTCTTTTTGAAATGATAAGGTTAGATTATAATAAAGTTTTTGCTAGTGGAGCAGTTGGAGTCGGCGGTACATTGGGCGTTATGATACCTCCAAGCATTATCATGATTCTCTATGGCGCACTTACTGATGAGTCGATAGGTAAATTATTCATAGCTGGATTAGTACCTGGCATTTTATTAGCAGCAGGATATGTAGTATTTGCTCTTGTTCGTTGTTATCTAAACAAAGATTTAGCGCCGGTCAATGATGAACACTTATCATTCAAAACAAAATTACGCGTCTCCCTTCCAGTAATTCCTTTTATAATTATATTTACAGCTATGTTCTGGGCATTTTATACGGGAGTGGCTACACCCACAGAGGTCGCTGCTATAGGTGTTTTATCGGCATTATTAATCAGTCTGGCGATGAGAAAATTAACTCTGTCCGGGTTATTCGAAGCAACCAAACGAGCAGGCATTACAAACGCCTTTGTGCTATTTATTATCGGAGGAGCCAAGTTCTTAACCTTTACAGTATCCGCCACTGGTTTTTCTAGTACTTTGACTCAAGCTATAATGAATTTAGGTTTATCCCCCTTTCAGCTTGTTCTTATGATGATGTTCGTCTATCTTATAATGGGCTGTTTTATTGATCCAGCTGGCATGCTGACATTAACTATACCGTTTTTCCTGCCTATTTTAGTGTCAGCAAATATCAATCTTATATGGTTTGGTATCCTTACAACGGTAATTCTAGAGACGAGCTATTGTACGCCACCATTTGGATTTAATTTGTTCGTATTGAAAGGAGTGGCACCTCCAGAGGTGAGCATGAGCGACATCATCAAGGGTGTATTGCCTTTTAATGTGGTTGATTTCTTATTACTCATTCTGATACTGCTTTTTCCAGAGATAGCCCTGTGGCTCCCTTCACACATGTAGCCTTAAAATTGTTACTATAAGAGCAGTAGATTATGGCAGCAGTGGGTGCAATATTGGGGGCACTTTAGAGGCACTTAACAATGAGACGAAAGGATAGATAAAAATGACGGATAGATTTCCAGATAAAGTAACAATATCTGATTTGTCTGTGCGTGATGGCTTCCAGGCTGAAGCACATGTAATTCCAACTGAGGCGAAGCTATTTATCATAAATAAGCTTATAGATGCAGGTTTTAAGGAGATGGAGGTTACTGCTTTTTCACCTCCACAATATCAACCCCAATTTAGAGATTGTGAGGATGTTTTGAAGGCATTACCTAATCGTGATGATGTTATATATTCCTGTGTTACCACAGGCAAGAAGGCTACTGAAAGGGCCTTAAATGCCAGGGAAAAAGGGTATCGTGTGGACAGAATTTTACTGGGGATCCTTCCTGCCAGTGAAAAATTGAATAAGGTTGTTCTTGGAATGAACTATGCAGAAACCTGGAAATGGATTGATGAAACAGTAAAGAACGCTCACAAGCTCAATATGAAGGTTAATATTTTTTTAACGGGTATATTTAGCCCCCCCGATCCTGAGGAAAGAGATGTCAATCTTGTAGAACGGACATTGGAGTTTATTGACAAACTCCTGGATTTTGGAGTGGATGATATAGAACACCCAGACCATTTAGGCGAGGCTGTTCCAAATAAGGTTTATGGTTACTTTATCCACATCTTTAAAAAGTATCCTGACCCAAATTTTCACATTTTTCATGTGCATGATGCAAGAGGAATAGGATTGGCATGTTATGTTGCAGCCATGCAGGCCGGAGTAACACGTTTTGAGACTACTATGGGTGGTCTTGGAGGTTGGCCTGCAAACTTTATTGATGGTGTCCCTGTACCTGGCCTTATTGGTTTAACCGAGGTTGCTCGACGACCGGGATTGGTTTCCACGGAGGATTTTCTGGTTATGCTAGATGGCATGGAAATTGAGACCGGCATTGATGTAGATAAGGTGATAGAACTGGGGATAATGGTTGAAAGAATTGTAGGACGGCAGCTCTGGAGTTTTTGCCTGGGAACAGGGTGGGGTAGGCCTGGAGCTGGGCGCATACCGAAGATACAGGAGTATAAGACCGAAAAGAGGTGATCGTATGTCTGAAAAGCCAGAACTAGTTTATAATGATCTTCAATTAGGCAAAGAATTTGAGCCCTTTTATTTTTCAGTTGATTCAAAAACTATTACTAGGTTTTTAAAAGCTATCCAAGAAGAGTCCAATCCTTTTTACCAAAGCATTTCAGTAGCTGAGGAATGGGGATATGATCGTCCGCTAGCTCCACATAGCATAGCAGCGGTATATGCCCGGGCTTCATATTTAAAAAACTATACTATGCCAGGAGGTGGCATTTTGGCAAAACAGGAATTTAAGTTTCTCCGCCCTATTTTTGTCGGAGATCAGATTGTCTGCCGGGCAAAAGTCGTAGATAGGTTTCAAAAAAAAGATCGAAAGTATGTTGTCATAGAAATTGATACCTGTAATCAAAACGGTGAACAGGTATCTGTAGTGCGTATAGAGGCCATTTGGCCAAAGTAAAAGGTTACTATGGATAAGACAAATCTTAATAAACCAAATACATTATTTGTAGGTGAGGCTTTGCCTACATTAACAAAACTGGTTACACAAGAAATGATCAACAATTGGGCTGAGGTTTCAGGCGACTTTAATCCCCTTCATGTAAATCCGAATTTTGGAAAAACAACCTTTTTTAAGACAAACATTGCTCATGGCCCTCTCACTCTATCATTTATAATAGAGATGTTGACCCAATGGCTAGGAAAAGCATGGATTTCCGGAGGACGGCTGTACGATGTCAAGTTTGTTTCTCCTATTCCCCCAGAGACAGAGATTATTGTAGGAGGGGAGGTTACCAATATAGACTACGAGGGAAGCCAAAAAAAGGTAGATTGTGAAATATGGGTGAAAAATCAGGATGATAAGCTGATCGTAACAGGTAAAACCTCATGTAGAATTTAGGAGAAGGTAACAATGGATAATCTTAAATACCGAGAGAAAATTAGATCACCAGAAGAGGCAATCGGACTAATTCATTCCAGCACACGTCTGACGATCCCCTTATGCTGTGGTCTTCCACAAACACTGATATCGGCTTTAATTCAACAGATGGATCGTTTAAAAGATGTGGAGCTTGTCAGTGGCCTTCAGATCAGCTATCCATTCTTGGAAGAGGGGCTGGAGGATTCGTTTTCTTATCGAACGTGGCAATGTTCTCCTCCCATCAAGCATCTGTTGCCTAAGGGAACAGTTAAATACATCCCAATGAGACAGGGAGATGCGGTAGATGTGTTCGGAAAGAATGGAGTCTGGCCGGTTGATGGGGCCATGATTCAGGTTTCGCCACCTGACAATGATGGAAATATGAGTCTGGGAGTATCAATTGGGCATGCTCTTCCCTTGGCCCGACAAGCCGGCTTAGTAATTGCCGAGGTTAATCGACGTATGCCAAGGGTCTTTGGTGATAGTTCCATCCACGTATCCCAGGTAGATGCAATTGTAGAATCAGACCGGGCTTTACTCAACTACAATATGATGGCCCAAATCTGTGAAAAGGAAATCAAAATCGGGAATTTCGTTGCGGAACTAATACCTGATGGGGCCTATCTTCAGATTGGCATTGGTGCTATACCTGAGGCGGTCTTGGTTGCACTCAGGGATAAAAAGGGCATCGGTTTTTTTGGTATGGGCGTGGATGGAATTGTAGATCTATATGAGTTAGGCGCTATGGAGCCTATCGCCGGACAGGAAAATACCCCACGTGTTTTAGTAACAGAGACACTGGGCACTGAAAAAATATTCAATTTTATCCATGAAAATCAATTAGTTAGAGGATATCCGATTCCACGCGTCATTAATCCCAGAGAAGCCGGAAAGCTTGATAGGTTTGTGTCCATAATCTCTGCTATCGAGATAGATCTTTTCGGCCAGGTAAATTCGGAAACCGTGGCTGGAAAACAGATTAGTGCCATCGGGGGGAGTTTTGACTTTCTTGAGGGAGCCCATTTTTCACCAGAGGGAAAATCTATTATTGCCATGACTTCCACAACTCCTGACGGTAAGCATTCTCGTATTGTCTCAACTCTACCTCTCGGATCTGCAGTTACAATTCCAAGGCATTGTGTAAACTATGTGGTTACAGAATACGGTGTAGCGAATTTGTATGGCAAGACGTTGGCTGAAAGGGGCAAGGCCCTTATTGCCATTGCGCATCCTGATTTCAGGGACGATCTTGAAAAAGCTTTAAGAGAGAAAAGGGTAGGCTTATGAGCTTAGATAAGATAAAACAGGCCCAAAAAAAATGGGAAGTAGATAACAAGGTTGATAAACTTCCACCTGCTAAAAGTGATATGGGGGCTGAGCTTCCATTAATTTATACTCCGATGGATATAGAGAACGTGGACTATCTCAAGGATCTGGGATTTCCTGGAGATTACCCTTTCACCCGGGGCGTTTATCCCGGGATGTACCGAAAAAATCCCTGGCAAATGCGTCTTTATTCCGGATTCGGAACAGCTGAGGATACCAA
The DNA here is from genome assembly GCA_035529575.1 of Desulfatiglandales bacterium. Lineage (GTDB taxonomy): Bacteria > Desulfobacterota > DSM-4660 > Desulfatiglandales > B25-G16 > B33-G16. Next base: position 6,457 of record DATKWM010000114.1, on the reverse strand, counting down.
TAAGCGGTGGAAATTTCTTCTGGAGAGAGGGAATAATGGGGTGGCTGTCGCCTTTGATCTCCCTACCCAAATAGGAATCAATTCCGACCATCCCCATGCGGTAGACGAGGTCGGCAGACTGGGCGTCGCCATTGACACGCTTCGGGATATGGAAATCCTGTATGCAGATCTGCCTGTCGAAAAACTGATCTCCTCTTTTAACATCAATGCGCCAGCAGGGATTATCCTGGCCATGTATATTGCCATCGGAGAGAAACAGGGCGTGCCTTCCGAAAAACTCGCGGGCACCATTTCCAATGATATTTTGTGTGAATATGTCTCTCGCGGCATGTGGGTATTCCCGCCATCCCCGGCCCTTCGATTGACAGGTGACCTTGTGGAATACTGTACGAGGCATCTTCCCAAATTCTATCCTTTTAATATAAGGGGCATCATCATGAGGGAAGCAGGCGCCAATATGATACAAGAGGCGGCCTTCGCATTCTCAAACGCCCTGGCCTATATTCAAGAAGTCACTTCCCGCGGTCTACACGTGGACGATTTTGGCCGTCGCATTTCCTTCTTCTTCGCAACAGGACTTCAGATATTTGAGGAAGCGGCACGGTATCGGGCGACAAGAAAACTCTGGGCGAGAATCATGAGAGAAAGGCTCGGCGCCAAGGATCCAAAATCCATGCTGTTTCGTTTTACTGGCACAACGGGCGGTAGTTATTATCGGACAAAGGAGCCCTTGAATAACCTGGTACGAGGTGCTTACGGTCTTCTGGGCAATATCCTAGGCGGTGCTCAGGGTATGCTTCATCCTGCGTGGGATGAACCTTTTGCCATTCCTACCGAAGAATCCGCTCTATTAGCCTTGAGAACCCAACAAATATTGGCTTATGAGACCGGAGTTACCAACGTTGTAGATCCTTTGGGAGGATCCTATTATGTAGAGACATTAACAAAACAATATGAACGGAAAATTGAAGAGGCAATTGGAAAAATTGATGAAATGGGAGGCGCAGTGAAGGCAATTGAAGAGGGCTTTATGCAAAAAGCCATTGCCAGTGAAGCATATCGCATGATCAGGGAAGAAAAATCTTGTGAACGAGTAGTGGTAGGGATGAATAAGTTTGTGGCAGAAGATGAAAAGCAAAAAAAGAGGGAGATGAAATTTCATGAGGCAGATCCACGGGTTCGTGAGCGACAAATCGATCGTCTGAACCACGTCAGGAATGAACGGGACGAAGGTGTAGTGGAAAATAGTTTGGATGAGCTTAAGGAAAAGACAAGAGGAAAAGAAAATTTAATGCCATACCTGATAAAAACTGTGAAAGCTTACGCTTCGATAGAGGAGATTATGGAAGCGTTGAAAGACACCTTTGGTACGTTTAAGGAACCTTTAAACATATAACAAGAGCAAGCATGAATAATAAAAGAAAGATCAGGGTATTAGTGACTAAAGCTGGGCTAGATGGCCATGATCGAGGAGCCAAAGTAATAGCTATGGTTTTAAAGGATGCTGGTATGGAAGTTATTTATACCGGACTTCATCAAACGCCTGAAGAGATTGTACATACTGCTATCCAGGAAGATGTGAATGTCATCGGTTTGAGCATCCTTTCAGGCGCCCATCTGGGAATATCTAAAAAAATTCTAGAGCATCTCAAAAAAAAAGGAGCACAAGATATTCTCCTTGTGGTGGGAGGAACCATTATGGACCGTGACATTATCAAGCTTAAAGATATGGGTGTGGTTGAGGTCTTCCCGATGGGAACTGATATTGATAACATTGTATCATTTTTTTTAGAGACCGGTTGATTGATTAATGTGACTTAGGAGGATTAGGAGGATAGATTTATGGATCTTTTTTTATCTGAAGAGCACCAAATCTTTCGAGATCAGATTCGACGATTTTGTGAGGTTGAAATTGCTCCTCTCGTAGAGGATGCTGAAGAGACGGAAACATTTCCCAAAAAACTCTTTCCTATGATGGGAAAATTGGGCTATTTGGCAGTACGTTACCCTGAAAAGTATGGGGGTGCCGGTGTGGATAAACTGACAGACGTTATACTTCGGGAAGAGATGTCCCGGGTTTGTCAGGGAATAGCGAGCAGTTGGTCATCTCACTCTCACCTAGCCACTTTCCCCATCTACCATGAGGGCACAGAGGATCAAAAGAGAAATTATCTGACCCCTGCTATTAAAGGTGAGAAAATAGGTGGTTTTGCTCTATCAGAGCCCAATTCCGGATCAGACGTCAGATCAATACAGAGTTTTGCCAAAAAAGATGGTGACCATTATATCTTAAATGGGTCAAAGACATTTATCACCAATGCCCCTATTGCTGATTTTTTGACTACGGCTGCCTATACGGATAAATCTCAGGGCTATAGGGGAATTAGTATATTTATTGTTGACTGTAATACCCTCGGTTTAACAATTTCCAAGTTAAAGAAAGAAGGGATAAGATCCTCTGAGACCGGTGAGATAGCATTTGAGGACTGTCCTGTTCCAGAAGAAAATCTTATCGGTCTTCAGGAAGGTAATTACAAGCTTATTTTAGAAACACTTAGTGAGGGAAGAATCGGAGTGGCTGGTAACATGGTAGGTGTAGCCCAAGCGGCTTACGAGGCTTCGCAGAGATATGCAAAGGAGCGAATCCAATTTGGGAAACCGATTGGAAAATTCCAGGCGATTTCTCACAAGATAGCTGACATGGCTGTTCAGATGCAAGCTGCCAGGCTGATGGTCTATGCAGCCGCTAAAAAATTGGACATGGGGGTTGACTCTATTTTAGACGCTTCAGCGGCTAAGCTTTTTGCCTCAGAAGTAGCGGTTAGTATTGCAAGGGAAGCAGTTCAGATCTTTGGTGGCTACGGATTTATGAGAGAGTATCCTGTTTTTCGCTATTTACGGGATGCTTTAGTTTACACCGTAGGTGAGGGAACATCGGAAATTCAAAAGAACATCATAGCTAAACAGATAGGGCTATGAAGAAAATGAGCATAACCTGACATAAGAACAAATAACTCCATGCTTTTAAAGTTTAGGAGGAATCCGGTGCTTATAGGTGACATCTTATCAATGAATGCTGATCGTTTTTCTGACAAAATCGCTTTGATTACAGAAGAAGGTGCCATTACATATCGGCAACTTGAAAACACTGCAAATCGAATAGCCAATGTTCTCATAGGATTAAGGATAAGAAAAGGGCAGAGGGTGGCATTAATTGAAAAAACTTCCGCTGCCTGTATAGAAATCGCTTCAGCGATAGTCAAGACTGGAGCTATTTTGGTCAATATTAACAACCTTCTTGGGCCCAGAGAATTCACAAAAATCCTGAATGACTGTGACCCCACAATTCTTATCTTTGGGAAAGGATATGAAGATCTGGTACGAGGGATTAGAGAGGCTTTGCCGGGTATCCGGCATTACCTTTGCTTAGGATACTCGGATTGGGCTCCAGACTTGAACAGTGAGATGAAAACTGCATCTATTGATAGACCAAGTGTTGTTATTTCGGAAGAAGAAATCTTCACTCTTCTATACACAGCCGGCACTACCGGTGAACCAAAAGCTGCTATTTATACCCATAGTGCTTTTTGGAGGAATCTTCTTGCCACTGTAATCGATACATACAAACAGACTTACAAGGATATATGGCTTGGCCCTGTTCCTATGTACCATATAGGAGGGTATGGTACCTTAATGCGTGCCCTTCTTATGTCAAATACATTTATTCTGAAAGGTAAATTCGATCCCTCGGACTACCTGAATACAATTGAAAAAGAGAAAGTTACTATTCTCTATGCTTATCCTACCATGATTAACGCAATGATCCAGAGTCCAGAAGCAAATAGATGTGATTTTTCTTCCCTTCAATTAGTCATTTATGGTGGTTCCCCGATCCCAGAGGCGAGTCTGGAAAAGGCCTATGAAATATTTCAATGCGATTTTGTTCAAAGGTATGGCGCAACTGAATGCTGTGGATCAGCTATCCTAATTTTGTCCCCAGAACATCACCGAATGGCACTTTCGGGAACAAAGCTAAATAAGAGAAAACTCCAATCAGCGGGTAAGCCCTGTTTGGGGGCAAAGATTAAGCTTTTAGATGAAAATAATAAAGTAGTGAAAGTTCCAGGGAAAACCGGCGCTTTAGTTGTTCATCTGGAAGCATCCATGCAGGGGTACTGGCGTGCACCGGATGAAACGGCGAAGGTTCTACAGGATGGTTGGTTGCGCCTGGGAGATATTGCCAAGTTTGATGAGGATGGGTTTTTTTATCTTATTGATAGAGAGAAAGATATGATAGTCAGCGGCGCCCGTAATATTTATCCTCGGGAAGTGGAAGAAGTTCTCTATTCTCATCCGGCTATTAAAGAGGCAAGCGTTATTGGTATTCCAGATGATTATTGGGGAGAGGCGGTTAAGGCGGTAGTTGTCTTGAAACCTGGAATAAAGATAACGGAAGAGGAATTGATTAACTACTGTAAACAACACTTGGCTAGTTACAAAAAGCCGAAGTCAGTGGATTTCGTCGATTCCCTACCAAAAAACCCCGGAGGAAAGATTATAAAAAAGGAACTACGACAAAAATATTGGAAAGGCCGAGATAGATATATCCATTAGTGAGAGCTTTAATAACCGAAAAATGCGAGTTTAATTGGTTGAGGAATATTCCGAGTTTACCTGAAAAATATGTTGTGAAGAACTTCATAAGCTAAGTGATTGGAGGATATTTTTTTCAACGACGAATTCTAATCCAAAGAAAGTAGGAGTATCTCAAGAAAAGTAAAAGTATTTTATAAGCCATTAAGACATAAAATATACCTTTTTTCAAGAGGGAAGATATGGCAGTATACAGATATGGAACATATGAACCCATTATTGGCAAAGGTTGTTACATTAGCGATTCAGCAAGGGTTATCGGAAACGTAATATTGGAAGAAGACTGTTACGTTGGCCATGGAGCCATTATTCGGGGCGACCATGGGATGATCCATATAGGCAAAGGATCAGCTATTGAAGAGAATGTAGTGATACATGTCCGCGTTGATAAGAAATATACTCTGGAAGAGCACATAACTCTCGGCCATGGTGCCATAATTCATGGTGATTTAATAAAGGCCTTTGCTGTAATAGGCATGGGTGCCGTAGTGGGCCGCAAAACAACGGTGGGCCGATGGGCAGTAGTAGCCGAGGGGGCGGTGGTTCCTACAGGAAAATCGGTTGAAGATGAAACAATTGTAGCAGGCATCCCGGCCAAAGCAATTGGTAAAGTTAACTCGAAGCATAAAGAATATTGGCAATGGGCTAAACAAGTTTATGAAAATTTAGCCCGAGATTATGAAAAGAATCTAATTAAGTTATATTAATTCACTTTTCCTAATGAATCTGCCATATACACCATTGTCTTTTTCCCTGGCGTATAGAGCAGCACCTAAGGTACCAATCATCCAGGGTTCTCTGGAACACTCTTTTTTTGAGGCAAGACATTAAGGCTTTAATAACACCTCTATTTTTGCCATAACTCCATTGAATATTTATCTGCCTAAATCCGAGAAAGAAGCCGTAAAAGAAAAGGAATTACCTGAAGAGATATTAAAATGTACTGAAACTGTCCTTCTTGTAGATGATGAGGATATGATCCTTGATGTTGGTCAGGAGTTACTTAAAAACTTAGGTTATAATGTATTAATAGCAAGTGGTGGAAAAGAGGCCTTAGAGAGCTATGAAAAGAATAAAGAGGAAATTGACATAGTCATTCTTGATATGATCATGCCTCAGATGAGTGGTGGAAAAGCCTACGATAAACTCAAGCAGATAAACCCTGATATAAAGGTTCTTATTTCAAGTGGATACAGCATCAATGGTCAGGGCACTGAGATATTGAATAGGGGTTGCAGTAGTTTTATGCAGAAGCCCTTTAATATGAAGGAGCTCTCACGAAGCATAAGGGAGATTTTTGATAAGAAATAAGCTCATTTTCAACAATTCTATACAGACGATCCGAAACGGCTACTTTTCTATATATTGTGTGTCTCGAATTTCGCTAGCTTTTGATGTTACTGCTATGATTGTGGATAATTCAAAGATCGAAAACCTTATGACTACGAAACGAAACCTTAAATAAAATGTAATTTGGCTGTACCATTGACTATGGCACGTAATCAAAACTCAAATATTTTTAAAATAGGTTCTTCGGAGAAAAGCAGTTTTCTTTTTATCATGCAAATTGTAATGTTATACAGCTAGGAAAGTCATAAAACAGACTGATTTTTAGAGTAAAGGATATTATTTTTTGTAAGTTAAACAGAAACTATATAATCACTTGTTGAACTAAACCGCTTCGCGGTGGTTTTAGCCAAGTAGTTAGCTCACTGTTCTTTGAAAACTGAATAGCGTTTCTCGCTGGACATGGGCTGGAAGGTTCCTGTCCATTTTCAGAGATTCAGCTCCCAGGTTTGTCTCT
>DATKWM010000113.1:0-8081 GCA_035529575.1 Desulfatiglandales bacterium | reverse complement strand
TTCTGTAATTCTATCCCTCCTGAGTGAAATGCCTTCTGAAGTATCAGCCCATGGTGGGGAATATCTAAATCAAGATATTACAGATGTTACAGTAACAAACATGACATTCCCCAGCGGCACTAAAGCCCATATCTTTGTCTCATGGCTCCATCCCTATAAGGAACAGAAACTCATTGTCATCGGTGATAAAAAAATGGTGGTGTTTAATGATGTCGATCCGGAAAACAAGCTTTTTTCCTATAACCATAGAATCGATTGGATCGAACGCCTGCCTGTGCCGCATCCTGAAGCAGCCGAACCTATCCCTATCGAAAAGGCAGAGCCTCTTAAATCCGAATGCCAGCATTTCCTCGAATGTATTGAATCCCGCAGAGCCCCTCGCACCGATGGTCAAAGCGGCCTTCGGGTCCTTAAAGTTCTGGAATTAGGCCAGAAGTCGCTTAAAAACAATGGCAGTCTTCAGCGCTTATTAAAGCTAGAAAAAAAGAACTATTTTGTCCATGAAAGTTCATTTGTGGATGATAATGTAGAAATTGGAGAGAGTACAAAAGTCTGGCACTTTTCTCATATTCAATCTGGTGCCCGCGTCGGAAAGAACTGTGTCTTGGGTCAAAATGTCAATATTGGAAACAATGTCACCATAGGAAACTTTGTTAAAATCCAAAATAACGTATCAGTTTATGAGGGTGTAACTCTTGAAGATTATGTCTTTTGTGGACCATCAATGGTATTTACCAATATCATTGACCCCCGAAGCAAATATCCTCAGGTTGGTTCAAAATATTACAGAAAAACTCTTGTTAAAGAAGGAGCATCACTTGGTGCAAACTGCACTATTGTATGCGGCCATACAATTGGCCGATTCGCATTCGTAGGTGCTGGGTCAGTTGTTACTAAGGATATACCGGACTTTGCTCTTGTTGTTGGAAATCCTGCACGCATTGTAGGATGGATGAGTGAAGCAGGCAAAAAGCTTCATTTTGATGAAAATGGCTATGCAAATTGTGAGAAATCAAAAAAACGTTACAAACTTGATAGTGACTTCGTGAACGAGGTCGAATAAATCATTTTTGTTCTATTTATTTCAATATATCCATAATTGACGGAGGGGCAGAAAGAATATGTAGTTCAAAAGATAAATGAATATTATAAAGTTGATTATGATTAATGGAATATTTGGCTTTGTCCCAAAGTTGCTTGGTGATGCTAAATCCAAACATATTCCACCTTCAAACGGGAGAGCGTTAGTTATTTGTTAATCCTGAGATAATCCGTCCAGAGTTTATCCCAAAGACTCGGAACAAAGATTTTTCGCATGGCTATGGCCAGCCAATTCGTAAGACCTTGCTCACTCCAGCGCCTGCCTATTCTTTTTATCCTGTTGACCAGTCGGCTAAAAGCACTTTCAATCGCATTCGTTGTCAGAGGTATCCAGCCTTTGCCCTCCAGCCAGAAATCAAATACAAGAAGCGCATTTTGATAGAAGTTTTCCATATAGGCGCTGGCTTTGGGATATTTCTCAGGCGAAAGAACCTTGATCAGTTTCTCAAACCCCTTTTTAATCTCTTCAACAAGCTCAACCACGAGCTCTTTCTCAGGTTCAAGCACCTCCTCCAGAAGCTCTTTGGTCAAAGAAAAAAGCAGGATATCTTCCATGAGCTTCCTCAAAGACTGTTGTTCTTGTTTTTTCAGCCCGTCTTGATAAAGAAGAAACGGAAAGTCCCTTAACGAACCGTCCCAAAGGAAGTTCTAAACATCCTCCCTCTCTTTCTTCGGCCATAACGGATATATCTGCCCGGTTCTCTGGTTATCTGTTCCTCTACGGCTTTCTCTTCCAAAGCATGAAGAATGGCCTTCACCATAGATTGCATCAGAATATTTTTATCCTCTTCGAGGCCCCTCAAAATTCCATTGAGTGTGAGACCTTTTTCTGGTACTTTATAATCAAGGACGATCTTGATTTCGAGTTCGTCCATCGGGCTACACCTCCTTTGATTTGGATAATATCATTTGAAGGTTGTAGCCCTTCTTTTGCATATGTGTCAAGCATTACCAAGCAACTTTGGGACAAAGTCTAATATTGAGTTAATAAAACTTATATTCAAAGAACTTAGTATAAATAAAAGGTTTGAGATTGCTTCTCAAATAGGGGTTGAAGGAAAATCTACTTCGTTATTAATAGATATATGTAGGAAGTTAAATGTTACATCTTACCTTTCAGGGAAAGGTGGTGCTAAGTATCAAGAAGAAGAAGAATTTAAGAAAGCAAACATAAAACTTATTCAGATTTTATTCATTCATTTTACCCCCAACTCTGGGGTGAATTTGTAGAAAGTTTATCAATTTTGGATTTATTATTTAATTGCGGAGAAAAAAGTGTTGACATCTTAACGAAAATAAGAAATGTTGAACATATGGATACTTAATTATTATGCTGATACAGTTCAGATAGAAGAGACTTTGAACTGGAAGGAGTAGAAGAATATGACAGTTTCACAGAAATACAACTGCGGAAAAGAAACTGAAAAACTGTTAGAGGTTTACCAGGATGTGACCTTAAAGCAATGAAAAGCAAAAATAAAATATGGTATTTCGCCATAGTCTTTATAATAATTGAACTTTTACCATCCTGCAGTAGAATAAATCTGCCCAGCATTCAAGAGACCGGCATTTCTGGATATGCAGGATATATTGAGCAAAGGATAAAACCCTATGGCTTATATAACGAGTTTTTTGAAAATGATATATATCCTTCTTATGATTCTGCTATTTTAGCCTGGAAAGAGAGTTATATTTTAGATGCTTATTTGGACTGTTATGAAAGTACACTAAATAAGGAGTGGTTGAATAAGTTTGAGATTAGAGCAAATTCGATTTTGAGTGCTGTTGAATCGACTGGTGGAAAATTAATTTCCTCCAGATACTCTACGAATATTATAAATAACGGAAGTTTTGAAAATGCAGAAGAATTTGGGGAAGGATTTGAAGTAATTGAGCATGAGAATCCACCTGTTTTTACTGATTGCTCTGGAAACGTTCTTATAGACTTTGGGACAAAGCTCTTAAAGTTTGAGGAAGATGGAACACTTATCAAGGATTTTAGTTCGGAAGGTGCTGGGCTGTATCGCTTGAGATTCTGGGTAAAAGGTATTAAGAATTCAAAAGTAAATATATTTTTGGATGGAAGTTGTTTAAGCCGGATTATTCATACGAGTGGCTATTGGGAAGTAATAGTAGTAGATCTTAATATTAAAACTGATCAAAATGAACATAGTATAGAAATTAATTGTCTCGAAGGAACTCTCATTGATTTAATGAGTATACAAAAATACAAAGAGCATTATGTCCATTATGGAATGTTCTTGAAAGTTTTATTAAGAGGGATTTTGTGCAGAGGATGGATAGATGAGAATAAAGTGAAAGGCTGGCTGAACGAAACGAATGCGACTTACTATAAACCAGAATTTGGATTTTACATTGGTCTTACTTATGATGGAAAAAACTATACTTGTTTAAATGCGGCGGCTGTGATGGGGACTGCAAATATATATGCCTGGAAGGTCTTCAAAGAAGATAATTATAAAATTATTGCTGATAATATAGCAAAAGTTTTGAGAAATAGCCTGCGTGAAAGTAACGATACATATATATTTCCTTATAACGGTTATATTGAGAATGGTATGCTAGTTTCTGATTCTATTGAAGATATAGACCATGGAAATAAGGATGTAGAGTTTATGTTGCGTGCATTTGAGAACGGAATAGAATTTACAAGGGAAGATATGATTCTATTATCTAACACATTTATTTCCAACCTCTGGAATGGAGATATAGTGGAACCTTCTTTTAATAAGTTTGTTGATGGTAGTGGTGGTATTCATGAACAGCCCTGGGTATGCAATTGGATAAAACTTGCAAGATTCAATAGTGAAATTTTAAACATTTCCACAAAATATTATATAAACAATTGGGATTTAATCAAGTGTCTTGTTGATAAATATGGATTTAACCAGAGATTACTCCTAGGATTTACAAAGATACTAAAATGAGGCGATGTTTGAATCTTAGTCCTACTACTCCAGTGGTACATGTTACACCAGATATACCAACAACAATAGATGACTTGGCTATTCAAAAAAGATATCTGGAATAACCTTGAGAAGTTACTAAAGTTTGATAAAGCAAATGCTGTTGATTCGACGTTTTTTGTCGCAGTCGATAATGGGAAAGGGTTGAATTATGCTCTGAGGCAAGCAAGAAAGGCTATTGATTTAGTGAAAGAATATGAGTTCGATGTTGGAGTGCATGGTATTTGTTACGATAACTATGATGGCATAAAAGAAGAGTATAAGATGTTTAAAAGAATAAGCGGGTTGGAAAAATTCGCAATCAGGTAGAACACGCCAAAGGAAAAACTACTGAACTATTGAGGAAAGCAGAAAAACAGAGTAAAGAATACTTTGCAGTACTGTAGCATTTGGTATATATGACTTATTGACTATTGTAAAAGTAAGGGATATGAATTCGTAAATTATAAGACTTTACTGAAGGAAAAAATGTAAAGTGTTTAGACAATTATTTCTTTGGTGTCTGAAAAATGAAATAATTCTCGTCGGGACAACTTCTACTTTTCAGACACGACCATTATTTCTATTCAAATTATATTTCGTTGTGTTTATAAGTGGCTATATGAAATTGGATAGGTATGATGTAGCTTATGAAAATCTGGCTTGTCGAAATCAGTGATTTTTTACCTGGATTAGATGGAGATAATCGATTATATCGATGCGGAATGCTTGCAAAGGCATTGATTACTTCTGGACATAATGTTATTTAGTGGTCGTCAACCTTTAACCACCAGATGAGATATCAGCGATTTAACTCATCTACAACAGTTGATATCCGAAAGAACTATCGCATACGTTTACTTTATGGCCCTGGCTATACGCATAACATATCAGGAGTTCCCCCAAAAATTAGGGCAAGAAGCATGCAACCCTAATCATATCTAATAGTTACATAAAAACACAAGTGGAAAAGCAAAAAATGGGGGTACTTTATTGCGAGAGCAAATAATAAAATTTTCGGGGGAACTTTCTGCTGGGCTTCCCAAAGTTGGGCGTCGATTCATAGCTGAGGCCGTTTATGGGATACAAGCACGTCGTTGTGTTCGTCTTACTGAGATAGCCCGTGCTCTTGGGGAAAAGATACCCCTTAGGAAAACAGAGTATAGACTTTCCCGTCAACTAGGGAGGAGCAGGCTTTACTCAAAGATAATCGACTCTGTACTGCAGATGGCAGCAGCATATATAAAAAAAGATAGTCTTCTTGTGATAGACCCGTCTGATATCCGGAAAAAATATGCAGAAAAGATGGAGCATCTGGCCAGGGTTCGTGATGGCAGTGAGGGCGAGATTGCCAATGGTTATTGGACATGTAATGTGATTGGAACCGAGATTGGGAAAACAAAGATAATACCGCTTTACACAAGGCTTTATTCTCAGGCAGGGCCTGATTTTCAAAGTGAAAACACTGAGATCTGCAAGGCTGTAGATAAAGTTTCCAGCTATACTCAAGGCCGTGGTATTTGGATTATGGACCGAGGCGGGGACAGAAGGTATATCATCCATTACTTTTTATCTGAGAAGTTGCGTTTTATTATCCGTTCAACCGGAGAGAGGCATATAATTTATCGAGGCAGAAAGACATCTATTATGGATATAGCAAGAACGTGTCCTTTGCCTTATGCAGAAAGAATCGTCAAAGAAGATAAAGGTAAAGAGAGATTACATTATCTGGAGTTTGGATATCGTCCTGTCAAACTCCCCGAGAGAAAAGAGAAACTTTATTTAGTTGTGATTCGGGGATTTGGCCAGAAGCCGATGATGTTGCTTACAAATATTAAGCTGAAGAAAAGCCGTAAATCTTTATGGAAAGTTGTTGAATCGCATATGAGCCGGTGGAAAATTGAAGAGACAATACGATTTATTAAACAGAGTTATCAGGTAGAGGACATCCGTCTGCTTACTTACAGGAGGCTGCAAAACATGATGGCTCTGGTGCTGGCTGTAGCTTATTTTGCTATGGTTTACTTGGGAATTAGAACAAAACTGAAGCTTTTAGCCGGGCATGCTTTAAAAGCAGCCCAACGAGTGTTCGGAGTAGCGGATTTTCGCTTCTATGCCATTGCCGATGGTATTCGTGAGTTCCTTTTTAGCCAAAGAAAGGGCTCTCAGAGCCTTAAATCTATGCTTAAAACTCAAAGCTTGCAACCAAGTCTCTTCGATACGTAAATTTTTGGGGGAACTCCAGAGTTTTATTGATTATGTAGGGTCTACTGAAAAAAGCAAAAACATCAATTAACTTCTTGATAATACTATAATTATATGATATGCTGCAGTGGAATTTCAAGGTCAAAATGCAAGGTTTTTCGCAAAAACCCCTCAAAAACCTTGCACTTTTCATCGGAGATTTCACCCATGTATAAAAGCAAAGACAGTAAAACTCTACCACTTTTTCCGGAACTATTCCCTTTTGGCGGGAAATTAAACGAGTTGAACCGCTGGCTGCGGATCGCGGAACTGATTCCGTGGGAGGAGCTGGAGGAGGAATACCGGCAGTATTTTTCTGATGTTGGTCGTCCTGGAACCGATGCCCAGATTGTGATTGGATTGCTGCTTTTAAAACACATGACCGGCTTATCTGATGAGGATGTGGTGGTTGAGGTTGCCGAGAATCCATACATGCAGGCCTTTTGTGGGTTTAGGGAGTTTGTCACAGACGACATATTAGACTCTTCCACTTTATCGAAGATGCGGGAGCGCTTAGGATTGGAGTTCTTCAAGAGGCTGGAGAAGAAGACGTATACGGTATTGATAGAGAGGAAGATCATCAAGGCGAAAGGGATGCTGGTAGATGCTACTGTGTTTTCTGAGGATATAAAATATCCGAACGATGTTGGTTTACTCAATGATGTCAGGGAATGGCTGGTGCGAAACATTAAGAGAATAGGAAAAGCCGTAGGCAAGAAGTATCGTACCTACAGCAGGACAGCCAGGAAAGATCATCTCAATTTTTCCAAAAAGAGGACCAAGACAAAGAAGACGATCCGCAAGGCCAAAAAACAGATGCTGCAGTACGTGCGTCGCAATATCAAACAGTTAAAAGACGCCATAGAGCAGATGAAGGTGCAGGGCCAGAAGGTTAAGGGCGCCATCATAGAGCAATTAGGGGTAGCGGACAAGATTCATTGGCAGCAGCTGGAGATGTATAAGAGGAGGGTGAACCGGATAGCGGAGAGGATCGTGAGTTTTCATCGACCGTATGTGAGGCCGATAAAACGGGGAAAGGTAGGTCGGAGTGTGGAGTTTGGAGGTAAAGGGGCGCTGGTGCATGTGGATGGATATTTGTTTTTGGATTATTTCAAGCATAGAGCTTTTGCAGAGGATAAGTTAGCCGCTAAACATCTTCAAGATTATAAAGAACGGTTTGGGAAGTTGCCACCCTACTTTACGGCTGACCAGAAATACAGCACACGGGAGAATCGGAACTTACTGAAAGAGCATGGGGTGCGGGAGTCGTTTAAGCCACTGGGACGCAGAGTCAAGATTGAGAAGAGAGATGAGCGATGGTTTAAGAAGAAACAGAAGGAGCGAAACCAAATAGAAGGCAGCTTTGGTAATGGTAAGCGTAACTACGGGTTGGATCGGGTGCGGTATTCTGGGGAGAACGGATCTGAGATATGGGTAAGAGCCGGAATCCTGGCCATGAATCTGAAAACAGCAGTAAATAGAGCATAGGATAAATGAAATCGGATAAAAAATAGATACAGAAAATGTGATATACACAAAAAATGAATATACTGAAAAAAAGTTAAAATCTTTTTTCAGTAGACCCTATGTACTCGTTTAGATACATTAGTGACACATTGGAGGTACGATGCGTGGAATTCAAGCAAAGTTACAAAGGCTAGTATTACTTTAATCCTTCAATTTACTTTATATCTATTTTTAAATATGAAATAGGCGGGGATTCCTGCCAACACAGTAAAGATTGCTATCGAAGAAGGAACGGGTCGTTCC
>DATKWM010000112.1:0-10939 GCA_035529575.1 Desulfatiglandales bacterium | reverse complement strand
TTAGGTAAGGCCACGTATGGATAAAGCTGCCGGTGTAAAGTGTGCGATTATCAGAAATTTATATCGCCGGTCCTGAAGACTAATCATGTGCGCAGGATAATAAATCCCTTTATGATTATTGGAATACCTGTCCTTCTTTGTTAGAATCTCGAAGATGTTTCAAGTAAAATACAGGTGTAAGAATGGGAAAATTGTTAAAACTTTTTTTTGTGTGTGTACTTATATTGGCACTATCCATAAGCGCTTACTCCCAGCAGACCTCATGGGAGGAGCTTAACAGTAAAGTAATAATGCTCAGTCAAAAAGGAATGTATTCAGAAGCGGCTAAGGTTGCTGAAGAAGCTTTAAAAATTGCAGAAAAAACATTCGGTAATAATCATCCCAATGTGGCAACCTCTTTGAACAATTTGGCCTCTATCCAGACCACTCGGGGTGAGTATTCCCAGGCAGAGCTGCTTTACAAGAGATCTCTTGCAATATCCAATAAATCTTTCAAGCCAGATCATCCGGAAATAGCAAGAATTCTCAATAACCTCGGGCTACTATATTTTTATCAAGGCAAATATGAAGAAGCTGAACTTTTGCTCAAAAGAGCATTGGGAATAAAGAGAAAGGCTTTAGAGAAAGATCATCCTGATATTGCAACATCAATCAACAACCTTGCCGAGCTTTATTCCTCGCAGGGCAAATACGAAGAAGCCGAGCCTCTTTTTAAACAGGCTCTGGGAATCTTTTCGAAAGCGTATGGCCCGGATCATTCCAAGGTAGCAGAGTGTCTGAACAATTTAGGAGGACTGCATCAGTCCAAAGGTAAATACACAGAAGCTGAATCCCTTTATAAAAGATCACTGGAAATAAAAATAAAAGCGCTGGGGCTAAATCATCCCTATATAGCCGTATCTTTGAATAATTTAGCTCAAGTATATATGGCCCAAGGCAGATATGCAGAGGCCGAATCTCTTCACAAAAGATCACTGGAAATAAAAATAAAAGCGCTGGGGCCAAACCATCCCGATGTAGCGTTATCTTTTAACAATTTAGCTCGGGTATATATATCTCAAGGCAGATATGCAGAGGCCGAATCTCTTTTAAAACAGGCGCTGGGAATCTTTTCGAAAGCGTATGGCCCGGATCATTCCAAGGTGGGTATTTGCCTGAACAACTCGGGTGAGCTTTTTAAGGTCCAGGGCAAATACGAAGAAGCCGAGCCTCTTTTTAAACAGGCTCTGGGAATCTTTTCGAAAGCGTATGGCCCTGATCATTCCAAGGTAGCAGAGTGTCTGAACAATTTAGGAGGACTGCATGAGTCCAAAGGTAAATACACAGAAGCTGAATCCCTTTATAAAAGATCACTGGAAATAAAAATAAAAGCGCTGGGGCCAAACCATCCCGATGTAGCGTTATCTTTTAACAATTTAGCTCGGGTATATATATCTCAAGGCAGATATGCAGAGGCCGAATCTCTTTTAAAACAGGCGCTGACGATACAGGAAGAAGTTTATGGGTCAAATCATGCATACGTCGCGAGATCTTTAAACGATTTGGCGTTCCTATACATATCACAGAAAAAATATCCTAAGGCAGAACCCGTGTTAAGACGAGCAATACTTATAGAGGAAAATACTCTTGGTAAAAACCACCCTGTCTTGGCTGCATCACTCAGCAATCTGGCAAAATTATACAAAGCCCAAGGAAATTTTTCCGAAGCCGAATCCAAATTCAAACAAGCACTTATGATATTTGAGGAAGTATTTGGGGAAAGAAATCTTTATGTCGCAAAATCATTAAATTATTTAGGAGACCTTTACATTGATGAAGGAAAATATACTGAGGCCTTGTCGTTGTTTAAAAAATCACTCGAAATATATAAAGTTACGTTAGGCCTAGATCACCCCGATGCTATGGAGGTCTTGAAAAATATGAAAAGACTCAACTCTTCCGGTAATGGATTACAAAAAACTAACCCTTAAAGGACCTGATCTGGAAAAAAATCATGAGATGCATGATACAATCTGTAATACTGTTTTTATTAATACAGTGTTCTCCAATGTCCGCTCTTGCGACCATGTTTCAGGGTTTGCCTGCCACTGCTGATAAAATTCAGTTCAAGCTTCAGTCTAATGATACAAATTTCATTCTACAAATTATATCAAATAATGATCACAAACTAATAGCCATTCCGAATATTTGGCTGATCCCTTTAAGAGATGATGAAAATTCATATGTATCTTCCTTGAATTATGATAAAAATGTCACGTCTTTTCAAATTGGTAAAAGCAAAATTGGGATTCACATATCATCCTATGAAATTCAAAAACAAGGTTCGGCCCAAGCCTCTGCAGGTCGAGATGTGTTTCTTGTTTATGATATGAAAAACAATCAAATACATCCGGGTATAATCGATCTTGGTATTACAAAAGAGCGTTATCGGTCGATGGGGATTTTTTCTTCTTCAAATTCAAAGTTCTTGATATCGGATATAAACCATGATGGATTAAGAGATATCGGTATTATAAAGGAAGTATTTAAATGTACGCCACTGCTCTATCAAAGTAATATTTCAGATGATGACATGCTCCCATATGAGCAATATCCCATTCAGTGGTATATTTTCGATAAAAATTTCTGGAAGTATCATGAACGATTTGATGGAAATTTAGCCCTAATAGAACATAAAGAATTACCCTTGATCGGCCTTGTTAAAAGCCCTGTGGATTTCGTCAAAGAAATGTGTTTGCACAACCAAATTCTTATAAAAGATTATTCTGATTTTGGCACTCAAGCGATGTGTTATGATTTAATTGGATACCAAAGGTATCAATGGAACAATGATGGCAACCCGGATCCGAGAAAAGAATATAATATACAGGTTGTCGTTTATAAAGATATTGATCTAGTAAAAGTAAAAAAAATATATCCGGTTTCTAAAATTATGAAACGAGATTATCGGTATGTTGAACATAACAAAGCATTAGAATATCTTGATAAGCAAATAAAACAAATTAAAGAGCTTAAAAAAATAGCTTCCGCTCAGAAAAAAGACGTTGTGTTTGGTCAATTATTAATCAGACTTCAAAATACAAAAAAAGAAATTGTTACGAATTTAAAACAACATTAAGGGCAATAATAATCAATATTATTAACGAAATGCTTTTTTCGAAAGCTTGAGATATGCTCGGCAGCACAATTCAGTTCGAGAGAAAGAGCGATCATACGCATGGGTTGGCCCAGAATTTTTACAGCCGCGACAGCCGAGTAAACATAAATAAATAGAGAGTTCATTTGGTTAGAAATAAAACAATCTATCGCAGTCTTATGTCTTCCAGAGTCTCTTTCACCAATTGCCTAAAAAGCTCATTTTCATCTTTCAAGGCCTTTGTCAGTGACTCTATGGCAGGTTCTCCTATTTTGACAAGAGCTTTCACTGCCCGCCCACGAACATTGTGATTTTCATCTTTCAAAGCCTGAACAAGCGGCTCTGTTGCCCTGGCATCCGCTATTTGGCCTAACGCCGCTGCTGCCCACATGCGAACACCCCAGTCTGTGTCCTTAAGAGCTTGAATCAACGACGCTACTGCCTTCGCGTCTCCTATATCGCCTAATGACGACGCTGCGGCAGATCGAACAAAATGATTTTCGTCTTTCAAAGCCTGAATCAAAGGCACCACCACTCTGGCATCACCCGTCTCCCCTAAAGCATAGGCTGAAGTTATCCGTACTTCCTCGTATCTGTCCTTCAGGGTTTGAATTAGCGGCTCAACTGACCTAGCATCTTTTATCCGTCTCAATGATGCTGCTGCCGCTGATCGAACAAAATCGTCACGATCTTTCAGAGCCTGAATCAAAGGTTCTACTGCTGATTCTCCCAATTTGCCAAGAGCATCTGAAGCTCCCCACCCAACATCCCTATTCTTATCCTTCAAAGCTTGAATGAGTGGCTCTACTGCCCTGGAATCGCCTATCTTGCCCAGAGCTTGGGCAGCCCACTTGCGAGCGGCATCGTTTTTCTCTTCCAAACCTTGGATAAGGGGGCGTGCTGCTTCAGATTCAGCTATCTCATCAAGAGCTTCGGCCGCTTTCTTCCATTCAGAATCAGAGTTTTTTTCCTTTATAGCCTGAATAAGTTGTTGTACCGCTGATTTCCCTATCTCGGCGATAGCATCTATGGCAGCATACTGCTCTATTAGTTTATCTCTTTCAATTTCCTGACCCAGCCTCAGACTGACAATAGGCGAATCCTCTCTGGCATAAAGGAGGTCCAGAATTGATTCTGAGATCATGTTATCTATAGTGGGGTAATGGCCTTGGCCTAATTGCTCGAGCTCAGATGCAAGAATGAGCAACCTATCAGACAAACCCTTCGCTTTGTTCTTAATGATAGTGCGCATTGAAGGGTCTTTATGTACCGAAAGCGCCATTTCCCAGGCATGTTTATTGATAACGCTAACTTCATTAATCAGGTTTTCTAAATTGGTCATTTTTTTCTTTTCCCCATCTCCACCTTGAAACAATACTATCAAAAGAATGATAACCGTAATCACAGCGGCGATGATAAAGCATCTATTTTCGATTTTTGCTGAAAATAGCAACATACTATCTCATGTGTGATTTCTAACGTTGCACTTTATCCGCGCGTCCCTTGGCGTCGGCTGAAGCGCCTTGTTGTGTGTTGTACTTTTTATCCCTATTTTCAATGCCTTTACGGGCACCTTCTGGTAGTCGATCAAAGAGTTTTTTAACTTTTTGAATTTAGAAATGCGTCTTATACAATTGCATTTATGAGCTCAAATAAAGAAGACGCAACTTCTGGAATCTTCATGAGAACTAAGCTCCTCTGGGTGTACCGCATTATTTTCAACAACTCTACAACTCATCTCAAAAATAACGTAATAGGATAACGGAACATCCGAGTTGTACCATACCGAGAAAGTTCTCGGCATGATATTCGTATCGAACGACTATTCGCCTGAAGTTTAGTAGCCACGCAAATAGGTGTTCAATTTTCCAGCCGCGTTTGTAGCGTCTGAGTTTGCGACCATCATGGGTCCGAGGCTTTTTACGTTTTCCTCTATGAGGTGCGATCATTTCGATGCCTCGGTCTTCTTTAAGCTGCCGATCAAGGCCATCGCTGTCGTAAGCTTTATCGCCAATCAGCCGTTCCGGGGCATGAATGATAAAGCTGGTTTCAATTGTCGCTTCAACCAGTTTTACTTCGTGGGGCGAAGCACTTTCCACGTGAGCGGCGACAGGAAGACTAGAAGCGTCTGCAACTGCCATGATCTTGGTGCCTTTGCCGCGCTTTGTCTTGCCAACAGCAAGACCCCTTTTTTTGCCGGTGCGAAGGTTCCGTCTATAAAGACTTCGCGGATGTCAATTCCACCGCGATAGTAGAGGTCTTCGGCCAGCTCATGGGCAATGCGTTTAAAAACGCCTTGCCGGACCCATTGCTGGAATCGCCTATGGCAAGTCTGGTAAGGTGGATACCTCTGGGGCATATCTTTCCATGGTGCTCCGGTGCGCAGTATCCACAAGATGCCGTCAAGCACCTCACGAGGATGTCGTGCTGGACGGCCGCGACCGTCTTTTTTGATTGATGGGGAGGTAACTAAAGGCTCTATCCGGTTCCATTGAGAGTTTGTAAGTTCCATCCCCATTATATCGGATATTCAACACCTTATGTCTAGATTTTTTTTGAGATAGCTTCTAATTATATTTAATGCCTGTTGGATTTCTACTGGTAGCCTTTTTTTAACCAAGGTGGCAATATCATCGATAACGTTTTTTCCTGGCTCACCAGGTTCTTTGCACAGTTTCTAAAACGCTAATCTAAAAAGGTTTGCCGCTTCCCTTGTAAACGAAGAGCATATTTCCCTTGCTTTTTCATAGTTATATTTAATAGATTCAGGCATGTCGGGATAAGGAAAGGGTGCTGTGATTTGCCTTGGTTTAATAATCTTGCCATATACAACCTTAGAACCATTGGGTGCCTCATCAGCCAACCAATATAAGAACTTTTTCAGTGGGTGCAGAAGGAGACATATATAGGTGTATATTAATACCCCTGGAAAAGGTCGTGATACAGGAAGCCCAAAAGCATATTCGCATATAGGGGCTGTATTTTTTGTTTTTGGTCATTGCTTGCCCCTCATTTGTTTTATATATTGATAAATTATGTTAGTCAAACAACGAGAAAATCGGTAAGGATTATAAAATTGTAAAGGATTTGAAAATGGCAGACTCTTGGTCACAGGATACTTACATAAAAGCTTACAAATTCGCTGCCCGGGCACACTGGAACCAAAAAATGAAGCAGCTTGTCCCTGGCACCAATATCCCATATCTTATGCATTTTAGTTTTGTTGCAATGGAGGTGATTGCTGCCTTGGAAAAAGATGCCGGCTTGGACGGCAACCTCGCGGTTCAATGCGCCTTGCTCCATGACACATTGGAGGACACCGGTACAACCTATGACCAGCTTTTTGAGCTATTCGGTGCTGAGGTGGCAGATGGTGTCGCTGCTCTTACCAAAGGTGAATCTATTGGTGAAAATCTTTCTAAAGGTCAGAAAAAAAGGCTTCAAATGGTTGAAAGCCTTGAGATGATCAAAAAACAACCTAAAGAGATCTGGGTGGTGAAGATGGCTGACAGGATAACTAACCTGCAGCCACCACCTCCCCATTGGACCCAGGATAAAATAAATAGATACCGAGAAGAGGCTTGTGAAATTTACGAGGCTCTTAAAGAGGGTGATCAATATTTATCAAAAAGGCTTAAAGAGAAAATTGAAGGGTATCATTGATGATCAGCAATAAAACTGCAGATAGGGCAAAAGGCGTCATATTTGGACTCGCTATCGGCGATGCCCTGGGGCAACAAATTTTTGGATTATTCCAACTTACCTTGACAACCTGTAAACCTGGGATCACTGCTATTAACATGGGACTCCCTGATTGTTGTGATACCGTCATCAGGGAGGACGATCTTGCGTTTGGGATATATTGAGAATACCTCATGAAAATCGGACTTGTCAAAACCTTTGTTCTCTTGCCACGATCCAACAAATAGGTCAGCCTGTGATCTGTGATGGGTATCTGAAGCAAATCATTGGCGTGAAAGTGTCAACAGATTTTTTCGATGCCTTAGAGTGGCTGGCGGCCATGTGCTCACACGTTCCCAACAAAGGAGAGCAAATGGTGCGCTATTACGGATATTACAGCAATGTCAAGCGGGGCAGAAGGAAAAACAAAAACCAAGATGAATGGATGCCCTGTATCCTTGAAGCAAATGAATCTTCAAAGGAATATTGAAAGAACTGGGCACGATTGATACAAAAAATCTATGAGGTTGATCCCCTAACATGCCCGAAATGTTCCGGAAAAATGAAAGTAATCAGTGTCATCGAGGACGAGGATGTTATAAAAAAGATCCTCAAGCACCTTGGGTTGTGGGAAGTAAAAGCAAGGCTGCCAGCAAAAACCAACGCCAATATCCTATACGTCGCCTTTGCAAGATTCGGGAGAGAGATTTATAAAAGAAGACAGAAATCAATGGAGGCGGAATTAAAAATGATCCTGCTTTTTTTGGAAATCCCATATATTGTATAGGTACTGTCTATAACTTCGCTTTTGTATACTGCTATCATTGTGCAAAAATGAAAGCCCATAATTTTTCAGTTTGCCAAAACAAGTCTATACTTTTCGTGCCTGAAATATATGATGGACCGGGGTGAGGTTTTTGTACCCTCACCCCATTTTTTGATCAACCGTAAAGATTTTCAATTCACCTCATAGCTTCCATGTTACTTACTTTTCCCAGATACCTCTGAGTAGTTGATAGATTAGCATGTCGAAGAATCACCTTGCTGACAATCTCAATCGGAGTCCCGGATCGTGATGCATATGTTGCAGCATGCCTCCTTAGGTCATGAGGTTTGAGATTGATTCTAACGAGTCTACCAGCCTTTTTCACAACAGCCCTGGCAGCAGGGTATGTTATTGGGAAAATCCTTTGATCAGGTTCAATTCTCTTATTTCGGATATAGTCTTTTAGTCTATCAGCCACCTTTTGAGGAATAAAGACAACCTCTGCCTCTTTGCCGCTTTTGGGATCAGTGAGAATAAGCTTTCTATCTTCAATATCTCTGGGAGTGAGCTTCAAGACCTCACCTACTCTCATGCCACCACGGGCCATAAGCTCAAGCATAAGCCGGTTTCTCTGATCCTCTGTCCTAAAGATGATCTCATCTACAACCTCCTTTTCTAAAATCTTCCAGTGGGTAGGTTTCGGGTCTTTGAACAGTTTCCTCAGGATTGGGGTTTCACAGGGGTTTTGTAGTTGAGGATTTATTGAGCTTTTGATAAAATTGAAGAAGGCTGAAAGGAGAGAATAACGTAGTCTTTTGGTTGACTGTTTGGTTCCTTCGGTGAACTGGGTGAGGAATGTAAGAATCTCCTCGTTCGTTAAAGATTCCAACTCCCTGTCACCCAATTCACTACAAAACCTGGTAAATACAAACTGATAGTTCCTCACGGTATTTGTTTTTGAATTAATTCTGTGATAATCCAAAAAACATCTACTGGCCTCTGATACTCTCATAGCTTACCTCCTCTTTTCTGGGTTAGTAACAATTTGACCTTAACCGTTCAGATTTGGTAATGTTCTGATTAAGTTGTCAAATTTAAAGTTAACCAATTTACCACCTATTCGGGAAGAAAATGGGGACTGGTCTTAAAATCTTTCTTGTCAACGATGATGACTCATTACAGCGTTTCCCCTTAGCCCGCTTTGAGCGTCTCATCGATCGTGATCCTAAGGAGCTTCTTCCTCAGTATGCTGGAAAAAGGGTTCGATACGCATTGGTCATCGCGGATCTTGTTAATCGAAAACCAGTTGAAATCCTTAGAATCCAGTATTCCATCCTCACCTTCGACTCTGAGGGTAAAATCGACGCTGCCGAGCGAGAAAAAGAGATGAGGCTGGGCGTTGATATGGTGCCCATTGGGAAAACTGCACTTACCTCCCTCAAGGTTGTGGATGCCGAGCACCACTTTCTTCAGAAGCGTTATGAGAATAGATACCTGTGGAGGCCAACGCCTGAAATAGAGGAAGCAATAGCAAAGGCACTATTTGGCTAAGGCCAAAGATGAGGCAATGAATCAATAGTAAACAATAGTGTTTGTATTGTTAAATGAAATCAGGTAGGACCTAATTTCATTATGTGGCGCGAAACCTTAATTTCGTATTGTAGGAATAAGGCACAATATGTTGTGAATTTGTTCTACCATTCCTTCAATTTTCTTTTTCTCAATTTTTATTAACCCCTATTTCCCTTTTCAACTATACTGTCGTTAATTTAAATGACTTTTTCTCAATCACTCAAGCCCAACCTAAGCTGAGTCCTATGAACAAACAGTTTCTGAGGCATCAAAAATGAAATGCCCAAATTGTCAGTTTGAAAATTCCAAAGGTTCTAAGGTTTGCCTTGAATGTGGTTAAAAATTGGAGCTTAAATGTCCCAGTTGTGGTAAGGTCTTACTAACCGACGTCAAATTTTATAATAAGTGAGGCCATAAATTAGCCCTTCCCTCAGAGCCATCGCCTAAAGATCTCGTGTTATTCCGGTGCTTGAGGCTATGGTCAAGATTGTCCTGGCAGACCATTATTTACGGTCAAGGGCATATAAATTATTCAAAAAGGAGGATACAAGATGTTAGGGAAAAAGATTCGTATGGAAAGGGTCATGGACCGTAATAGCAAAAAGACGGTTATGGTACCCCTAATACACGGTGTGGGTATGGGACCCATTGAGGGAATCAAGGATATCAAGAACACCGTGGATATAGTCTCTCTTGGAGGCGCCAATGCAGTTATTCTCCATAAAGGGATTGTTGCAGCCGGGCACCGGCATAGTGGAAAGGACATCGGTTTGATCCTTCACCTTACCGCCACATTGGAAAATGGAAAACAGGCCCTCGTTGCTGACGTGGAGGAAGCCATCACCATAGGAGCGGATGCGGTATCGGTCAGGATAGATGTGGGGGGACCGGATGAAGAGGTCATGTTGAACATGCTGGGTGAGGTGTCTAGGGATGCCTCAAGATGGGGTATGCCACTCTTTGCCTTGATGGACCCAGGTAGTGTAAGTGATAAAGAGAAACAATTAAAGAACTTAATGCGTGCCGCCAGAATTGGAGCTGAAATGGGTGCAGACATGGTACGGATACCATATAGTGGCTCAACTGATACATTCAGGGAAGTAGTCTCTGTGTGCCCTGTTCCCCTAGTTGCCATTGGCGGAGAAAAAAAGGCACGGGAAAAAGAGTTCCTGGAAATGGTACATGGTGTGATGGTAGCCGGGGCATTCGGTGTTTCTGCAGGTAGGAATATCTTTCAGTATAAGAAGCCCGGCAATATGATCAAGGCCATAAGCCGGATTGTACATAATGGTTCATCTGTATCCACATCCATGGAGGCACTTAAAGAAAAGCCAATAGAAAGCACTATTTTTAGTGGTACCCCGATCTGGTAAATCTCAATGAGTATTGAAATGATGATATTAACAATAGATAGATGCAAAGGTAGATCAATAATTAATCTAACCGAAGCCTATTGGTATGGTTTATATTTTTACTGCGGGAAAGGTCGCCCAGGAGAGCGAGTTTATGAGGATTTCGTTCTTCTACCGCTGGTGGATATGGTTTAACAATGTGGTTAGTAATGCATTAGGCAAAGCGTAATCACTGAAAATGCGGTTTTTCCACATATTGTAGTTCCGATTTTAAACCGATTGTATAACATGCTGCTATGATTGCGAACTTTACAAAACCCGAAAAACTTTTGTTTACCAAAAGAAACCTTGAAAAATTTTGAATTTTGCACGATCATCAACTATGGTACGTAATCAGCAATTTTAGACTGCTGGAAGCAACCCCAATATGTG
>DATKWM010000111.1:0-6374 GCA_035529575.1 Desulfatiglandales bacterium | reverse complement strand
TAAACCAAAGGATAAGCTTTTTGTCTCTTGTCAGTGCCATGGCAGTCTCTCCTTTTATTACAGGGTGGTGTAGGCATGCGGAATGGATATGTCTGCTTTGGTATAGCACCAAAAAGAAGATGTTGTCAATTTGGAAAAAATGGTCTACAAAGGGCGCATCATTCGCGGAAAAAACTATTAATAAGGAGAAAATATTTAGAATGATAACAAAGAGTAATCCAGCAATTTTGGTTATAGATATGGTGAAGGATTATTTTGATCCTCGACGTAATCTAAAGATAACCCCCTATGCCAGAGCAATCATTGATCCCATAAAAGATCTTACAAGGACATTCAGAACAAATGGATGGCCTGTTATTTTTGCTACAGACTCTTTTAAGGAGGATGATTTTATTTTTAGCGCCAGAATGAAACCAGAATCATTAGCAGGAACAGAAGGTGCTCAGGTTATTGATGAACTTGAAAGAAAACCTGAAGACCTTTGGCTTCCCAAGCCTCGTTTTTCTGCCTTTTTTCAGACTGGATTAACGAAGTACTTACGGGAAAGAAACGTTACTATATGCGCTGTGGCTGGTATAGCCACATTTTTTTGCGTGCTCACTACAGCCCTTGATGCAATCTGTTATGATTTTAGGAGCGTTATCGTTTCTGACTGTTCAGCGGCTGCATCTGAGGAAATACACAAGGAAACCCTTCATTTATATACGAAGACTGCTCTTTACCCTCTTCTTAAAGTAAGTACATCATCCGAGCTTCTCTCTGATTTGGAATCTGATTAGCAAGGTGCCAATATGATAAAGCCATGGCCGATAATTGAATCAACTAAAAATTTTGATACGGGTCTTTTTTGCATTACAACAAACCGTTGCCGTTCTCCAAGGACAGGCCAGGAGCATGATTTTTATGTTATTGATTTTCCAAACTGGGTTCAGGTTATTCCTATTACTCCTGATGATAAGATTGTTATGGTAAGGCAATACAGGCATGGTTGTGGTCGAATTTTTTTGGAGTTGCCTGGGGGATTGATAGATGAAAATGACCTCAGCCCCGATCAAACTGCCAAAAGAGAACTTTTAGAAGAGACAGGATATTGTGCCGAAAACCTTATTTTGTTAACACGCATTTACCCCCAACCTGCAGTCCTAAACAATAAAGGGCTGACGTATCTGGCAAGGCAGGTAAAAAAGGTAGCTGAACCTAATCTTGATGCGGCAGAGGATATAGAGGTATGTTTAGTAAAGCTTCAAAAGATTCCGGAGATGATCAGGGGCGGAGAGATAAACCATGGCCAAACTGTTATGGCCCTGAGCGTGTATTTTTTGCTTAACAAATAAGGTATCTCAAGATTTAATCAGGAAGGCCAATATTTCTCTGTTTAATGTTGACAATTTTAATAACTATTTTATAGTTATAATGTAGCTACAAAGATAAAAGAAAAACGTAGAAAAATAGGATAGTTTAAAAAGGAGGAATGATTATGGGGAAGGTTGGAATTATTGGTGTTGGACAAAGTAATTTTGTAAGAGGATATCCAGGATCGATCAGGGAGCTTGCCTTTGAAGGTTTTAGAGAGGCCATGAAGGATGCAAAGATACAAATAAAAGATATTGATGCCTCTATAATCGCATCTGCCCCTGAGTACGATAAGCAAAGATCTCCTGCCGGGGTGATCGCTGAGTATCTTGGCCTTAATCCTCAGCCCACATTTTATATTGAATCCGTCTGCTCTTCAAGCAGTATGGCCTTACGAGTAGCCTATTCAATGATTAAATCAGAATTGCATGATATTATTGCTATTGTTGGTTTTCAGAAGATGTCAGAAATATCATCCAGCGAATCCCAGGAAAGAATGGGAAGAGGAGCTGATATTCAGTGGGAATCTCCCTTTGGTACTATGATGCCAGCCTATTATGCCATGTATGCCCAGGCACACATGGCTAAATATGGAACAACAGGTGAAGATCTCGCTAAGATAAGGGTTAAGGCAGCCACGTATGGTCAGATAAATGAGAAGGCTGTATACAGAAAGCCCGTAACCATGGAGATGTTTACTGATCCAGAAAGTAATATGTCTGCTACTGTTGCGAAGCCTTTAAGGGTCGGAGATTGCTGTGCTAATGCAGACGGCAGCTCCTGTATCATTGTCGCTAATGAGGAAAAGGCCAAGGCTATCTGTGATAAGCCTGTTTGGATACTGGGCCTTGGAGCAGCATCTGAGGCGCTTAATATGGCAGGAAGGGATCTTTTTACTGGTTTAAGTGTAGGTATTGAGGCGGGGAAACAGGCATATGAGATGGCCGGAGTTACTCCAAAAGATATTAATGTTGCTGAAGTGCATGACTGCTTCACTATTGCAGAGATGATGGCATACGAGAACTTAGGGTTTGCAAAGCCAGGTGAAGGCAAGGATTTGATTGCATCTAAGGAGACGTATAAAGAGGGGAGTACCCCTGTTAATGTCGATGGGGGACTTCTTTCAAAAGGACATCCAATTGGGGCAACAGGAGGCTCACAGATTAGGACAATAGTACTTCAACTCAGGGGAGAGGCCGGAGAGATGCAGGTTAAAGATCCAGAGATTGGCCTTATCCATAATATTGGTGGTGTCGGTCTGTATGGAAATGTAACGATACTGGGGAGGTGAGAGAATGGCAAAAAAGGAAGTAGATGATAGATTTAAAAAATTTGGCACAGTAAGCTTTACAGCCATTACCAAGACGAATGATTTTATAAGCTATCTTGAGGAAGGTAAAGTAATGGGTACTAGATGTAATGAATGCGGGGCTGTTTACTTTCCCCCAAGATCAGATTGCGTTAAGTGTTTACATAGCAATATGGAATGGTTTGAAGTAACAGGAACTGGAACACTATTAAGCTTTAGTGAGCTAAAGTATGGACCGGTAGGATTTGAGGATGATCTTCCTTACACTATAGCCCTCCTTGATTATGGTGATTACAAGGTCTTTGGTAGAATATCACAGGAAATACCCTATGAAGACTTAAATATAGGAATGGAGCTAAAAACCGAGTTCAATACTCTGCCAAATGGTCAGCTTAATTATGTTTTCACAAGGCCTTAATGAGGCCATCAATAGCAAGCGAAGTGGACGCGTTCACAGGTTCAGGCTTGCCTGGAACACCTGCCCGCCATCGCTCCCGCTCAGGCGAGGCGGGCGGGTCGGTAATGGGTGAGCAGAAGTGAGGGCCTAGTTCATTACCTGAAAAGAGATACCCATACTCCCTTTGGAACTTTGATATAAATCCGTTGTAAGTCTGGCGTATAAATCCGTCTCAGGAGGATAAATGTTACAATCTTACTCTATAGAGACGGTTCGCAAAGAAGGAGGTCAATCAAGATGATAGGTATTGTCTCTTATGGTGGCTATCTCCCTTTGAATAGAATAAAGAGGGATATTATTTTTAAGAGTATGGGCTGGCTTCATCAGGCCGCCTCTATGAAGGGAGAAAAGTGTGTAGCCAGCTTTGATGAAGACAGCGTAACCATGGCTGTTGCCTCTGCCATGAATTGTTTGGAGGGCTATGACAGGGATTCTATCGGTGGTGTATATTTTGCTTCAACTACATCACCATTTAGGGAAAGAGGGTGTGCTGATATCATAGGGACCGCCTTAGATCTTAAAAGTAACATCAGAACGGCTGATTTTACTGACTCCACGAGTGCTGGCACATCTGCATTAATTGCCGCAATTGATTGTATTAGTGCAGGCACAGCAAATAACCTCCTTTTATGTGCATCGGATGTCAGGGTGGGCAAACCAGGTAGTTCTCAAGAGATAAGTTTTAGTGATGGTGCAGCGTCTTTGTTGTTAGGCAGTGATGGAGTCATTGCAAAATTGGAAGGCTCCTACAGTGTTTCTTATGATTTCCCTGATCATTGGAGAACAGAAAATGATAAAACTGACAGGGCATGGGAGGACAGATTCGGAAGAGAGGAAGGCTATAGAAAATTTATCCCTGAGGCCATCTCAGGGCTTCTTGCCAAATATGGGCTAAGCCCAAAGAATATAACTAAGGTGGCCTTTCCTGGAATTTATTCCCGCGACCATGCACAAGTAAGCAAAAGCTTGGGATTTGAACCAGATCAAGTTCAGGATCATTTAATGACTGTTATGGGGAATATTGGAACCTCCTATCCTTTAATGATATTGATCTCGGCCCTTGAAGATGCAAGTCCTGGAGATACAATAATTGTGGCAGGTTTTGGTAATGGGAGTGATGCCTTATTATTTACGGTTACAGAAGAGATAGAAAAAATCAGAGGTCAAAAGAGAGGGCTAAAGAGGTATTTAAAATCAAAAAGAGACCTTACTAGTTACGAGAAGTATCTCGCATTTAGGGGCTTTATTTCTCCGGAGGGAGGAATCAGGGCCGAGGCTATACCTTACACTGCCTTGTCTTTAACATGGAGAGATAGAAGAGAGATATTAGGCCTATGTGGAACCCGTTGTAAACAATGCGGGACACCTCAATATCCTGCTCAAAGGGTGTGTGTTAATCCTGATTGCGGTGCTATTGATGAGATGGAATACTACCGATTTTCCGATAAGAAAGGAACTGTTTTCAGCTTTACATGTGATCACCTAGCCTTTACACCTAATCCGCCTGGAATATATGCGGTTATTGATTTTGATGGAGGCGGCAGGTTTTGGTTTGATGTGACGGATTGTGATCCTGAATCAATAGAGATAGGTATGCCAGTCGAGGTGAGTTTTAGACGAAGGTACGTTGATGAAAAAGGAGGCATTATTGGCTATTTTTGGAAGGTAGTGCCGATTTTGGGTTAGCAGTTTGTAGAGTTTGTCGAGTTTGTTGGGTTGGTTTTTTTTAGGGCATTTTGTATTGCTTTTGGCGCTTTAGGACTTAAACTCAAAAAACCCAAGAAACACAAGAGACCCAACAAACAACATGAGGAGATAACGATGGGTGAGGGGATAAAGAATAAAGTTGCTATTATTGGAATGGGTTGCACTAAATTTGGAGAGCATTGGGACAAGGGTTCCGAAGATTTAATCGTTGAGGCGTTTACTGAAGCAATTGAGGATGCAGGGATCGAGAAAAAGGATATTCAGGCAGCCTGGTATGGCTCTTGTTATGAGGAATTAAATGTTGGAAAGTCGGCTCTGTTTCTTAGCAGGACCTTAAAGCTACCGTTTATACCGGTAACCAGGGTTGAGAATCTTTGTGCCAGTGGTTCCGAGGCTTTACGGGGTGCGGTGTATGGGGTTGCTTCTGGTGCGTATGATATTGCCTTGGCTTTGGGAGCAGAAAAGCTAAAAGATACTGGATATGGCGGTCTTTCAGAGTTAAGCACGATCTTGGGTACAAAAAACAGGGTTATTTTTCCAGCTATAAGTGCCCCAGGTGCATTTGCAATGATGGCCAACCGATATTTTTCCAAATACGGTATGTCTACAGAAGAAGGAAAAAGGAGCCTGGCCAAGATCTCGGTCAATAGTCATAGAAATGGTGCGAAAAACCCAAAGGCCCACCTCCAGCGGATTATAACAGAAGAGGACGTATTACATGCCCCAA
The DNA here is from genome assembly GCA_035529575.1 of Desulfatiglandales bacterium. Classification (GTDB taxonomy): domain Bacteria; phylum Desulfobacterota; class DSM-4660; order Desulfatiglandales; family B25-G16; genus B33-G16. The sequence goes on along the minus strand of DATKWM010000111.1, from coordinate 821 downwards.
TAATTGCCTCCCCTCTCGGTCTTCTTGACTGCTGTGGTGTAAGCGATGGTGCAGCCGCAGCGATAGTGTGCAGGGCGGATATGGCCAACAATTTTATCGCAGATCCTGTATTTGTGAAGGCACTTCAGATCGGGATCAGTTCTGGTGAGGAATTGGGATACAGTACATGGGATGGTACCTATGTTGAGACAACAACCAGAACAGCTGCAAGGGCATATAAAGAGGCTGGCATAAAAAATCCCAGGAAAGAAATAAGCATGATGGAGCTACATGACTGCTTTTCCATTACCGAGCTTGTTACCTATGAGGATTTGCAGATATCACCACGAGGAAAGGCACGGAATGATATTGAAGATGGCTTTTTTTCAATAGAGGGAAAGATACCTTCACAGCCTGACGGGGGCCTAAAATGTTTTGGTCATCCTATTGGGGCCTCTGGGTTACGAATGTTATATGAGATGTACAAGCAACTTCAAGGAAAGGCAGGAGAAAGGCAAATCAAAGATCCAAAAATTGGTCTTACCCATAACTTAGGTGGACTTCCGCAGATGAATGTTGCCAGTATAGCAATCGTAGGTGTGTAGGCTCTCTTTGATCATTTAATCAAGATAGTCTCGCAAAAAGTTCTTTTACTCGCTCATGATGCCCATTTTGGGATTCATGGAATGCTTCGCTAATCGCCAAAAACTCGGCCTAAGGGCCTGAGAAGGAGCATGTGTATGTCTTTTTTTGTAAAATGCCCAAAACAAAGGCCCGTTCATGGGCGTTTCAAAAAGGTGCCATTCGACAAGCTCATGGTCCTGAGCAAAGTCGAAGGACAC
>DATKWM010000110.1:0-7472 GCA_035529575.1 Desulfatiglandales bacterium | reverse complement strand
GGAGGACTAGGAAAAGATACAAAAGGCCGTTGAAGAAGATATAGCTAATAATTATAAGGAACGCTATGTAAACAAGATAGAGAATGGGATTCCATATGAATTCGTTACAAAATCTGGCAGGGAAGATGAGGAGATACTCACATTTGCAAAGCAGGAAAACGTAGATATTATTGTTATGGGTACGCATGGTAAAACAGGAATAGAGCATGTCTTTTTTGGAAGTGTTGCTGAAAAGGTGCTCCGACATTCTCCATTTCCTGTGTTTGTAATATCTGATAAGCAAAAACGTGAACGATCTTAATGAAGGTTGTAAATCTCCCCTTGGAGGTAGTAAGCTGAGGTGTAAATATGGCTCCTGGTTAGCTTGTAGCCTATAAGCACTCATTAAAACATCCATGAAGAGTAATCAACCCGTTGATTACTAATGGAGGTAGGCCTGGTTTTGATATTCATGTAAACTCACGATCTATCCAATATAGAAACATGAGATTTTTTTCATCCACACAGACAATAAAGAGTGAAAAGGGCCATCTTATTAACATAATCCCTTATGAGGAGAAGTACTTTACATCATTACTGCATATGTATGATACCTATGGCCCACTTGGTTCTGTGCAGGGGCTTCCCCCACTCGATGAAGAGAAAAGACACCAATGGGTTCAAGATATGATTAGCCGTGGTACGAATCTCCTGGCCTTGTATAAAGATAATGTAATTGGACAGGCCAGCCTTTTTTCCATGCCAGTAAACTGGGCTGAATATTTTATCTTTATTCATCAGGATTTTCAGAGGCAGGGCATAGGCACCGCCATAACCCTTTATGTTATAGATTGGGCAAAGCAGGAAAGCCTTTCTGCTATCTGGCTTGCTGTGGAGACAAAAAACTATGTAGCGATTGCACTTTATCGCAAAGTTGGCTTTAGGCGTATTGGATCAAGTGATGGTTCCTGGGAGATGATATTAACCCTAACTCAGGAATAATAAACATGTCATGATAAAGAATTAGAAAGGAGAACAAGATATGAACAAAGAGGTATCTCTAGAAGGGAAGATCTTCCCTGTAACAGAGGACTGGAAAAAGAGGGCGTATGTAAATAGTATGGAAAAATATAAAGAGATGTGGGAGCGCTCAATAGATGATCCGGGAGGTTTTTGGGGAGACACAGCAGAAGAATATGTAACCTGGTTTAAAAAATGGGATAAGGTTTGTAAGTATGATTGGGACGAATCTCCTGAGCACAAATGGTTCATAAATGGAAAATTGAATGTCTCCTACAATTGCCTTGACAGGCATCTTGAAAAGAGGGGTGACAAGACTGCTATTATTTTTGAGGGTAATGATCCTTCAGATAGCAAAAAATATACCTATAAACAGCTTCATGAAGAGGTATGTAAGTTTGCCAATGTCTTAAAGGCAAAAGGGGTCAAAAAGGGTGACAGGGTAACAATTTACCTACCCATGATTCCGGAACTTGCTATTACCATGTTGGCCTGCACTCGAATTGGCGCTATTCATAGCATAGTCTTTGGTGGATTTTCTTCGGATTCTCTGCGGGATAGGATCCAGGATTGTGAGGCAAAAGTCCTTATATCCTGTGATGGCACCTTTAGGGGTGCAAAGGCCGTCCCCACTAAAAACAATGCAGATGAAGCCCTGAAAGAATGCCCAAGCATTGAGACAAATATTATTGTTAAAAGGGCAAATGTTGACGTTAATTGGAATGACAAGATAGATACCTGGTATCATGATGAAATGGCAAAGGTGGATACTAACTGTCCACCAGAAGAGATGGATGCTGAGGATACTCTCTTCATCCTTTATACCTCTGGCTCAACGGGAAAACCAAAGGGGGTATTGCATACTACTGGTGGCTATCTCGTATTTGTAGCTGTAACCCACAAGCTCGTTTTCGACTATCACGAAGAAGATATTTTTTGGTGTACAGCCGACATTGGATGGGTTACAGGCCATTCCTACATAGTTTATGGACCGCTCTGTAATGGTGCAACTTCCATTATCTTTGAAGGTGTTCCCACTTATCCAGATCCCGGAAGATTTTGGGATGTGGTTGAAAAATACAAGGTCACTCTTTTCTATACAGCCCCTACTGCTATAAGGGCCATTGCAAAAGAAGGGAATGAATATGTAAAAAAACACGATATTAGTTCTCTAAAACTCTTAGGAAGTGTCGGTGAACCCATTAATCCTGAGGCATGGCTGTGGTATTATAATACTATTGGCAATGGAAAATGCCCTATCGTAGATACATGGTGGCAGACTGAAACCGGAGGGATATTGATAACACCCCTTCCTGGTGCAGTAGACATTAAGCCTGGTTCAGCTACCGTACCCTTCTTTGGCATAGAGCCATGCATTGTGGATGATGATGGCAACGAGCTCGAAGGGCCTTGTTCAGGCGCTCTTTGTATAAAGAGACCATGGCCTGGATTAATGAGAGAGGTTTATGGTGACCCGGAAAGATTCAAAGAGACCTATTTTGTCCAATTTCCGGGAAAATACACTGTCGGAGATGGTGCACGCAGGGATGAAGATAGTTATTACTGGATTACCGGTCGCATAGATGACGTTATTAATGTTTCAGGCCATAGGATGGGCACAGCAGAGATAGAAAGCGCACTTGTTTCCCATCCCAAGGTCGCGGAGGCTGCAGTCGTCGGTTATCCACATGAGATAAAAGGAACATCCATCTATGCATTTGTTACCTTAAATAGTGGTGTAGAAAAGACAGATGAATTAAAGAAGGAACTGGTGCAACATGTCAGGACTGAGATCGGGCCTATTGCATCACCAGAAAAGCTTCAATGGGCGGACGGCTTGCCTAAGACGAGAAGCGGAAAGATCATGCGTCGTATTCTAAAAAAAATAGCCTCTGGAGATATTGACCAGCTCGGTGATACTACTACCTTAGCTGATCCAAGTGTAGTTGAGAAGCTTGTAGCAGAGAGAGTTTGAGTCGAATTAAAATGTTGTACCGTGGAGGTCCGGACCATAGCTAATGAACCTGACTTCTGTTCGCATGTATACTTTCATAGAATTTAATAAAGTTAATAATTTAAATAGATCAATTTGATGAAATGTTGAAATATAAAAAAGAAGGAGTAAAATAATGAATGAAAAATTATCCAATCCTGGTCCTCTTGGCTTAATGGCATTTGGCATGACCACAGTTTTGTTGAATTTGCATAATATTGGCCTTTATGGTTTAGGAACCATGATCCTGGCCATGGGTATCTTTTATGGAGGACTGGCTCAGGTTATTGCGGGTATAATGGAATTCAAAAAAGGGAATACCTTTGGTACCACAGCCTTTTGTTCATTCGGATTCTTCTGGTTAACCTTAGTATTCTTATTAGTGCTGCCGAATATGGGATGGTGGTTAAAAAAACCATCCAACGGCGGCTTTGGAACATATCTTTTTATGTGGGGGCTTTTTACCGCCTTTATGTTTATTGCAACATTAAAACTAAACCGTGGTTTACAAATTATATTTCTATCCTTGGTAATTCTCTTTTGGCTGCTTGCCGCCCACAATTTTTGGGAGGTGGGCACTGCCGGAACTCCTATCATTTTAAGAATAGCGGGATGGGTAGGAATCTTTTGTGGAGCCAGTGCCATCTATGTTTCCGTTGCTGGAGTTTTAAATGAGGTTTACGGAAAAGTAGTATTGCCTATAGGTCCATCAAATCCATAGTATTGAGGTTTTTACTCAAAGAAAGAAATGATCAAACCTTTTTTCGGTTATGATAAAAATGTCTAGTAGGTGCTCTGGAGATATGCTTCTGAGTAATATCCTTGACTCTGCAATCCATACTGCCATTGTAGTCACGGATTTTGATGGCAGAATTTTTTTATTCAATCAGGGGGCAGCCAATTTATTTGGATATACACCTGAAGAGGCAAAAGATAGGTATCTGCCAGAGCTTACTTTTTCAAAAGAAGATCAGAAAACACATCTCTTTGAGCAGATTGTTGAGAGGGTAAAAAATGAGGGTTGGACGGAAGAAACATTGCTTCGCCAACATAAAAATGGACATGTCTTTCCAGCAATCTCTACAATTACCTGCCTGAAAGAAGTGAAAGGTCACTCTAGGGGTGTTCTTGAGATTACCCAGGATGTGCCTAACCTATTCAGGTTGGAAAAGGAGCTTAAAGACTCTAAAAATTTCCTTGAAAACATTCTGGCAAGCTCTATTGATTCCATCGTTACAACTGACCATAAAGGACATATAACCTATGCCAACCGGGCATTTAAGGAGCTTATTGGATTACGCGGTCACCAGATTATTGGGCAACATATATCAACCTATTATAAAGACGGAATTAATCAAGCACGTCAGATTATGAATAAACTTAAGGAATTTGGGCGTATCCGTGATTATGAATTTGACATAAGAGTCGGTGATAAAATTATCCCCATTAGAACCTCCGATACACTACTGTATGATGACTATGGTGAAATTGTGGGAACTATGGGTGTATTTCAAGATATTACTGCCAGGAAAAGGCTCTCGGAAAAATTGTCTGCCACCCAGGCGGAATTGATCCAGGCGGTTAAGATAAGGGCCCTTGGCGACCTGGTAACCGGTGTGGCCCATGAAATCAATAACCCCCTCATGGCATCTGATACCTTTCTCCATTTATTAGAGGATGAAACAGGTAATAATCCTGAGTTAAAAAAGAGGGTCTTACTGATCAAGGAATGTAACAGGAGAATCCAAAACATTGTAAAGAAGCTCAGGGAATTTTCTCGACATGCTGAATTTGAATTCGCTGCCATGGATGTTAATGATGCTGTGTTGTCAGTATTGGCAATCACTCGACAACAATTGCTCAACCAGGGTATAGAAGTGGGACTCAGGTCAAGTGAAAATTTGCCCCGTGTGTTTGGTGATAAGAATCAAATTGAGCAAGTCTTATTGAATATCATCTCTAATGCCCGGGATGCTATGGAAGGATGTTCGCAAAAGGTTTTGGCCATCCAAACAGATCTCAGCCAAAAAGTACAGCAGGTCGAAATTCGAGTCAGCGATACGGGCATAGGGATGACAACAGAGGAAATAGAACAAATATTTAATCCTTTTTTTACTACTAAAAACTCTGACAAAGGCATAGGGCTTGGTCTTTCCATTAGCTATCGGATTATTGATGCCCATCAGGGTAAAATTAAGGTTAAGAGCAAATTGAATAAAGGCACAACATTCATTATACGCCTGCCTATTTATCGGGCAGGAGGTGAAAGAAATAGTGCTACTCAGGAGCAGGGAGGAAACAATGTCTCATAAAATTCTGGTAGTGGATGATGACATATTGGTACTCGAGGCACTTGAAGAACTGCTTAAGTCATCAGGTTATGAGGTTAGAGTTGCTACTCGGGGCCAAGAGGCATTGGAGGTATTGGATCAAGAGCACTTTGATTTGCTGATTCTGGATGTGGTTATGCCCAAAATGACCGGTTTTGATGTGTGTTGTGAGGTACGAAAGCGAGATGATGGGATGGGCAAAGTCAAGATAATTATGCTTACGGCAAAAAGCGAGGAGATGGATGTTAAAATGGGAGAAAAGTACGGTTGCGATCTGTATCTCATAAAACCTATTGATCCAGACAGGTTGAAGGAATTGATTCGGAATACGTTAGAAGATTCGTCGCAATGACAATAAAGGGAATATGAAGTGCATTCCATCTTTTATTATTCACATGAATTGGCCCAGTATGATTTTGGGCCAGACCACCCTTTTAAGCCTGAGCGGGCACAAAAAACCCTCGAGCTTTGTCGCCGCTATGGGGTATTAGATTTACCACACATGGCCCTAAAAAGCCCTCCATCGCTTGAACATGATAAGCTTATTCTTGCCCATAGTGAGGATTACATCGAGGTACTTCGACGTGTTAGCCAGGGTGAAATATTTGAGGAGATGTTCTCATTTGGAATCGGCACAGAGGATAACCCACCATTACGGGGAATCTATGACTGGTCCAGAAAGTGTGCTGGTGCAACCTGGGATGGAATGATTCAATTATTGGATACAGACACTGATGTTGCCTTTAATCCTTTAGGAGGTTTCCATCACGCCCATCGGTCACAAGCAGAGGGATTTTGCTATATCAATGATCTTGTTATAGCCATTAAGGAGGCACTTAATCATAATGTGAAGATTAGCTATATGGATATTGATGCCCATCATGGAAATGGTGTCCAAGAGGCATTTTACCATGAAAGCAGAGTTCAATTTATATCTATCCATGAGTCCGGAAATCATATTTATCCATATAGCGGGTTTGCAGAAGAGATAGGGGATGGAAATGGTGAAGGATATACGGTAAACATCCCTTTACCTCCAAAGACAGATGATGAGGTCTATCTTGAGGCCTTTCACAAGATTGTCATTCCTCTTATTCAGCGGTTTAGTCCAGACGTCTTAGTTGCCCAATTAGGTGCGGACTCCCTTATATCTGATCCGCTGACTGACCTTATGCTCACAAACAATTCTTATACTGAGATTATCAAAGAACTGAGAGGGCTATGTGGAAAAATCCTGGCCACTGGTGGAGGTGGTTATGATATTTATCGTACAGCCAGATGCTGGACACTGGCTTGGGCTCTATTGAATAATATTGAACCAAAAGATGAATTTGCAGGCCTGGTAGGCGGAATGATGTTCGGTCCTGAGATGGAGGTAGGCAGTCTGCATGATCGGCCCTATACCGTCACAGGGCCGCAAAAGGATAAAATTCGCAAGGAAATGGATACAACGATCAAATTTCTTATCAACCAGCATCATCTATAATACCCCTATTTCATCCACCCTAAAATAGGTATTTCTCCCTACCAGAGATAGGGAATAGACACAAAATAACACCACACCCACGCATAAATGGGTGTGGTGTTATTATTTTTGAGTAAAGTGCCGGATTGAATCTCTCTCTTTAAATCAATACGTTAAAACACAACATACTATCCTTATACGTTTTAACCAGGAGGATAAAATGAGAATACGAGATATTATGAGTACCAATGTGGTAGCTGTCGACGAGAAAACCTCGATCCACGATGCCAGAAAGATAATGGAGGCCCATAAGATCAGAAGGCTGCCGGTGATGAAAAAGGATAAGCTCGTCGGTCTTGTCACCAAGCACATGCTTTTAGAGGCATCGCCTTCCCCAGCTACAGCCCTAAGTATTCATGAATTGCATTACCTCTTAGCGAAGATGACAGTCAAAGAGATAATGGTCAAGAAACCATATACGATCTCTCCTGATATGCCCCCAGAAGATGCCCTGCAATTGGGACAAGAAATGGGGTATGGCAGCTTTCCAGTAGTGGAAAATGGGAGACTTGTTGGTGTGGTGACTGAATCAGATATTGTCAGGCTTATGACACGGGTCTTGGGGGTGACAAAAAAGGGCAAGAGAATCACAATAAAGACCTCTACTGTATTTGGGAATATGCAG
>DATKWM010000109.1:0-3218 GCA_035529575.1 Desulfatiglandales bacterium | reverse complement strand
CACCCTTCCGTCGTCTCCCCCTGACCTGGTCATCCTTGATATGATCATGCCGCAGATGGGAGGAGGAGAGACCTATGACAGAATGAAAGAGCTTTCCCCCACGATCAAGGTGCTGCTTTCCAGTGGCTATAGTATCGATGGACAGGCAACTGAGATACTCAAGAGAGGGTGTGATGGGTTTATACAGAAGCCATTTACTTTAGGAGAGATATCAAAGGCAATACGGGAGGTGGTGGAGAGTTAGAATTTATAGTAGGTAAAATGAATATAGGGCAAACTTTTTACTATTAACCAAAAAAATTTAAAAGGGGCGTAAGTTCTGAAATAACTAAAATTTAGATGTTGGTCTGAATTTCCGGCGCCAACCTTCATTCCTCACACAATCACCTCTTCCCTTATTGCCAATGAATTTTTGTAATGCCAGACATGGTATTTCCATCATGGACCTATAATACCGATTACGCTGTTTGCGCTTGACACACAACGATACGCTTCCTTATTACGCTTCCTTATACTCTTTTCCACACAAAGCGACTTAACCTAAAAAAATTACTCATATAAGGAGAGTTGATAATGGCAAGTGAAGATTTATTGAAAGGCAAAAGGGTTCTTATCGTTGATGATGAGCCTGATGTATTAGAAACATTGAATGAACTGCTGCCTATGTGCGAGGTTATAAAAGCATCTAACTTCGAAGAGGCCAAAAAACTGCTTGAAACCCAGTATTTTGATATGGCTATTTTGGATATCATGGGAGTTGATGGCTATACATTATTGGAAATTGCAAACAAGAGGAAAGTAATCGCTGTTATGCTTACTGCCCATGCCCTCAGCCCTGATAATATCGTAAGATCGTATAAAGAAGGGGCAGCCTCCTATGTGCCCAAGGATGAAATGGCCAATATCGCAACCTTTCTGAATGATATATTAGAAGCCAAAGAAGCGGGTAAAAGTTTCTGGTGGCGTTGGTTAGTCAGATTGAGCACCTCTTACTGGGAAGAAAAGTTCGGTCTTGACTGGCAAAAGGACCATGAAGATTTCTGGAAAAACTTCCCTTTTATCTAAAATCACCCCTTGTCACTGCCCTGCTGATAGTATGGATATAACGACCGCTCTGTAATTTCACAGTGACAGGATATTACGTTTCATCAGGCACGAAAAAAACTGAAGATGCTTTAATCAGCATAAGTGATCTATAATTCTTTAAGGTTACAGGTTTTTCTAAAAATAAAAAAAAGAAGGGCATTTGTTTATAATCGCGCAATATCAGTTTTGAAGGCTCTACAAAAAATAACTAGAAAGAATCTATCCAATAATATGCAAAGATTGTTTGAAGGAACTCTTAGCGTTTGAAGGCACGTAGAAAAAGAACGGTACGATAGAATTTTTTATAAATTAGGCCGAGAAAAGAAGGAGGCTCAGGCCAATTTCTATGAAATCATTTTCTTAGCTTAGAGAACAGCTAATCAATAGGGCAACTTGGTAAGTTAGCGAATTTTTTTGGCTGCTTGTGCCAGCTCATAGGTCTAACCGTAACCCCATTTGTGAAGTTTTTTGATGCCCAAAATACTACCCCCGCAGAGGTATCTTCAGTGGTTTTCAGGATGAGTATTTTTCCAAGAATAGTGGGGGGCAGTGCAACTGTCTCTTTTGTTAGTGGTTCAGAAGTGGATTCTCTTTCTTGTATAGCCTCAAATATGTTGCCTTTCTGGATATTTTTTTTAGAACCAGCATCAATATAGACCACAGAATACTGACCGAGGAGTTCTAATTTGTCTTTTGCGGCCACAATATGGGCAGTAATATCATATCGGAACGGAATTGGAAGTATACAAGAGGAAACCGGATGATAGGGTATAAGGAGATCATTTTTGTAAATAGTTTTGAATGATTCACTTATTTTAGCAATATGGTAACCTTTCTGAGCTTTTCCCATCTCCAGAATTCCTTTAAAGGAATAGATATATCCAAATGGTTGTCTGGTCAAGGGATGGTTAATAGGATCTGAGATACTGTAAATGGTAAATTTGTCTCCGGGCTTGATGTTTTCTTTATACATTTTTACATATACTGTATCACCTTCACTAAGCAGTATCTTTTCGGCCTTAAAGTCAAATATCTTACCCCATGGCATAATCATTTCATGTAGAAGAAGGCCGAGGGCGTTCACATTAGTAAAGCTTGAAACATCTACTCCCATTAAATTTCTTATTGTCGCAGGCTGTTTTTTTTGCTTAACAACCTTTTTCACAGGCGGTAATTTTATTTCTTTATGCTCGAAAAGTTTTATGATATCACCAGGGCTAATCCAGTGAGGGTTAGTAACGAATTGATTCATTTCCCATAGTTCAGGCCAGAGATACGGATCACCATAGTATTTTTCACAGATTGACCAAAGAGTATCCCCCTTTTTAACTGTATGCGTTAGTTTTTTTTCTGCTAATATTGATGGAGACAGGCCTAAAAAAAGAGCAAAAAACAAAGAAATACCAATATAAAGAGTCTTAGATTTCAATTGTCCCCTCCTTAATAAAGGTTGATTATCAATGAATGATAACATATAAAATTACCTACGATTTTTTTTCTACTGTTGTCAAGAAATTTCCTGATCTTAACCGAAGTGATTTATTACATGGCTCGATGAATAAATTTTTTTATTAAAATATGAAAGAAGGAGATTGATGAGTAAAAAAGGATTCATTGTCGTTGATATGCTAAAGGATTTTATGGAAGAAAAGGGCGCACTGTTTTGCGGTAATGAATGCAGGAAGATAATCCCATTTATTGCGGAAACCTTAGAGCATATGAGAAATGAAGGGGCCACTGTTATCTTTCTAGCTGATTGTCATGATAAGGCTGACAAAGAGTTCACTCTTTTCCCCCCTCACTGTATTATTAATACTGAGGGAGCGGAACTGATTGATGAGCTTACATTCATGCCAGGGGAATATTTTATAACAAAGACACGGTATAGCGGATTTTATGGTACAAACTTAGATGAAGTTCTTACCTCTGAGAAGGTGGAGCATGCCTACCTTGCTGGTGTCTGTACATCTATTTGTGTCATGGAAACTGTGGCAGACTTAAGAAACAGGGATTATCCTACATTTATTTTTCGCAGGGGTGTGGCTGATTTTGATCAGGAGGCCCATACCTTTGCCTTACAAAGGATGGAAAAAATCCTCGGTGCAACTATAATTGAGTGAATTAAAAGATTG
>DATKWM010000108.1:0-2327 GCA_035529575.1 Desulfatiglandales bacterium | reverse complement strand
ATGTTTAAGAGTTCTAACAACATAAAATAATGCACTAACAAACGACCAAAGAGCCACAGCAATCAATGAGTAAAATGGTACATTCAATAAAACCCCAAAGAGAATAAAGATAATATAACTGTTTTTTCTACCATCAAATTTTCTGAATGTTCTTTCAATTTTTCCATAATCTGATAAGGGACGATCTTTAACCACCTTCCCAAATGCCTGTCCACACAGGTGAGAGAAACTATCAAAAAGTACAATAAATGTAGAGAATATAATTGCTGACATCCCATAGGTTTTTGATAGATAAACAGCTAAAGCGATGTACCATGAATGTTCAAAAAGGAAATCAAAGGCATGCTCCATTTTCCCTATATTTGAGAAAGCTATTTTCACTCTTGAAAGTTTTCCATCCACACCATCCATAAATGAGACAATAAAGGTAAGAAGAGAAGCGAAAAATAGATTTCCTTTGAGGAATAAAATTGTGGAAGCATAAGCAATTATATTTGTAAGGACAGTAATTTGATTAGGTGTAATTCTTTTATTTGCGATCTGTTTAACAATAAAATTTTCTATTGGTTTATTCACGTATGTTGCAAGAAAGTCATTCCTACCTTTGCAGGCATTTTCAATCAGTAGTTTTTTTGCTTCAACTATATCATCCACTGTATCAATATCCATCCAGAAAGCTTTAACCTCTTTCCTCATAGCTGAGATATATGGGTTAATGCTCGTTATATCAAAAACTTCTACATCTTCATTCTTCGCTGCTTTAGCAATACCATCTGAAAGTTCTCTCCTGCCTTCTTTAACTTCTTGTTCGATATAATTAAATATCTTTGGTGAACATAAAAAGATTCCTGTATCTATGCAATTTGATTCATCTATATACTTACCTATTTCAACTATCTTTCCATTACTTTCCAGAACCTTAGTATCCCCTTGTAAAGGTTCTTTTCTATCAACTGCTAAGATGGCTGAACTTTTTAGATTGATATTAACAAGTTCTTTAATAATACGAGCATCAAAGATATGGTCAGACATTAACAGGAAAAATCTATCATTTAAAAATTTCTTAGCTTTCAAAACAGAAACTCCGTTACCTAATTGCCATTCTTTATTCTCGATATAATCTATTTTTACCTTAAGCCTTTCTCCGTTCTCTAACAATGCCTTTATTTTGTCTCCCAAATAACCAATAACTATCACAAATTCTTTAATGCCTGCTTGTTTTGTGGTTAAAATTACTCTCTCAATCAAAGATAAACCTAAAAGTTGAATTATTGCTTTTGGTTTGTCTTTAGTTAAATTGTATAATCTGTCACTGTCTCCAGCAGCAAGTATTAAAGCTTTATTTATCATTTCTTTATTAACTCCCTATAAAATTATTAAATCAATATTCCTCATATCAACTTTATAAAAGAGGATATTGGGCAGTGAATTACTCTACGATCCATTCTTAACACTCTTTCTTACATAACACAACATTTTTTCAGCCTATCTTGAATCAAAATATCACTATTTTCTTTGACCTCAACAGTCTTCTTTCTCATATCTGAGAATTAGAGATATCTGTCCATCGATTCCTAATTTTGAAATGCCGTGTTAAACAGAACAACATCGTAATCGATTAGTCCGAGATAATATCTCGGCAAATATCTCCTTGCTTATAGCAACCTCGGCCATTTGAAACGTAACACACCTGCTGTGTCTGACAACTTTTGCTCCGATCTTTATAAGTTTCACTACCAGACTCCGAAGTGACCAATGTTTGATTTTTCCTGGAAGGACTAAGCGTCGCAGAAAGTTGCCCAGATTATAGGCCAATACAAACAAAAATAACCTCACCTGATTCCAGATGAGATGTTTGCATGAAAGCCGCGTCCAATTGAGAGCATACTTACCTTCTTTTATCCACTGCTCGGCGGTGCCGCGTCCATTGTAGAAGTGGACAATGCCTCTTGCCCTGGCTCTCATATTAGTCACAATAAAACCTACTCTCGGAAATAAGTCTCCCTGGTGCCACTCAACTTTCGCTACCACACGCCGCCTCTTTTGCCAGCTGCCTGCCTGGTACTTGAAATCATGAAACCACACAACTGGCTTTCTTGAAGGACGACCAACAGGACGGGTCAGCAGGTGTTTAATTTCATCATATAAGACATCATTTACCGGAAGACGGATAGCATACAATAGACCTTTTTCTTCATACTCTCAGGATCCACCCAAAAGACAACTTTATGTCATACAAAAAGGCCGGTCGCTATATACCGATTTCAACCGAGGATTTCGGAAACCAGGTTAAGTGGACATCCCTGGCCCTGCAGGACCTGGGAGTC
>DATKWM010000107.1:0-5085 GCA_035529575.1 Desulfatiglandales bacterium | reverse complement strand
GGCCAGGGCTGAAAGAAAACGTCAGGCACGTCTAATAAGAATTGAATTTAACCGTAACCAAAACTGTCTGAGTGTGGATTCCTACAGGCAGGTAGACCAAACCGAATGGGCTAAGGCTGCATGAAAATAGTGCTTCGACCTGTTGGCATTTTGGTGTTGACAACTCAGAAACGGGTCATTCAGCCAAGTAGAAAAAATTCCACTGGATATCAGAGCTCTGTGCATATGCGGTAAACGGGTATAAAAGATAGAACTTACCTGAGCGGAAAGAAGCATATGAAGAACAATTGCGGTAATGAGCATAAAATAGTACACCTAGAGCAGGTTCGAAAGGCCAGAAGTGGAGAGGGCAGCGTTTTTGCTATCCTGAAAGACACCAAAAGGATAGCCATGGCTATACAACAAAGAACATGCGTCCTCTGCAGTACGATGAAAATGTGTGTTAATAGGACTGGCCTCTGTGCTGCCTGTTATTTAAACCTTAGCCCTAAAGAAAAGAAGATTGCAGACGAAGAGGCGAAGCATAAAAAGATTGAGCTTAAAGTTGCTGATGATCGGTGGGAAGAGACGTGAGCATTCAGTGATTAGCAGTCAGCATTCACCTTCTTGATGAAATGATTTGAGTCAGTGACTTGCATAGATTAGAAGAAAAGGCTCTTTTATGCCCTTCTCAAACGTAATATTCCTATGTCTGGCGCACAGGCTAATCTAACCGGAAGAAAGAAGGTGCCCACTCCTTTCGTTATAAAGGTCCAACGACGTTCTGTCTCTCTGATGAGGCCTGCTGAACCCTTATATTTCTTTGAACAGGGGACCCATGGCGCCCAATGAATGAGCGGTATTCTGATCTGACCTCCATGGGTATGTCCAGCCATAACCAGCCTTACTCGTGTATCTCCCCTTAACTGAATGTTAACGTCCGGATTATGGGAGAGCATGATTATCACTGATTCCTGATCAATATTTTTTATAGCCTCGAAGGGATTCGACGGTCCTTCCCAGAAATCGTCAACCCCTGCCACTGCCAGACCATTTTTTAAAATGATACTCTGATTATCCAGAATTACAAGCGGAAGCCTTGATAATTTATTTCTCACCAGGCCTGGATCTGTCCAATGATCATGATTACCCAAGACCGCATAGATTCCAAAAGGGGCATGGAGTCTTTGCAAGGCATCAAAGGCATACGATCCTTTCTCAACGTTCCTACGACTATGACTGTATGCACCGTCTACATAGTCACCTAACAGGGCTATGAGATCAGGTCTTTCCTCATTGATTGCAGTAATGGCTTTAAGGATATCTTTCTTCGTAGCAAATGCCCCTGCATGAAAATCGGCCATAACACCAATTTTGAGCCCGTTAAGTTGTTTTGGAAGTCCGGATAAAGATACATCTGCATGAACCTTCTCAATTCTTTTGGAACAAACATATCCCACACCACCGGCAGCCACTAAGCCAGAATAGATGATGGTGCGAATCCACGCACGCCTGGTAAGTTGATGGGTCATTGTTTCGTTTATATTTTGTGCTTATTTTGATACGTGGGGTGCAGGCGCAAAGCTATTGATTAGTCAAATGGTGTCAAAATCTCAAAGCCATTATTTGTTACCAGAATTGTTTGTTCAAATTGTGCAGAGAGACTCCCATCATCTGTAACAACTGTCCAATTATCAGAAAGAACATGGAGATTGTGTTTTCCGAGATTTATCATGGGCTCTATAGTAAATACCATACCAGGAACAAATGGAATGCCCTGGCCTTTTTTGCCAAAATGAGGAATTTGTGGTGATTCATGAAACTCAAATCCAACACCATGTCCCACATATTCCCTTACAACTGAACATCCTTGGCCTTCTGCATATCTCTGAATAGCATACCCAATATCGCCAATCCTGATTTTTGGTTTAACCATAAGAATTCCACGTTGAAGACATTCCCTGGCCACAGAAACTATCTTTTTAGCATCCTTACCAGGAGATCCCACAAAGAATGTTTTACTCGTATCTGCGTAATATCCCCCCAATATAGGGGTAACATCAACATTTACAATATCACCATCCTCCAAAACAGTGTCATCGGGTATTCCGTGACAGATCACATTATTGATAGAGGTACACACACTTTTGGGAAAGCCATTGTAATTAAGAGGGGCAGATATGGCATTATTTTTTTTGGTGAATTCTTCTACAAGGGAGTTGATATAATTGGTTGTAATTCCAGGTTTTATATGTTCCTCAACATGATTGAGAATATCAACTGCAAGTCTGCCAGCTTTTTGTATACCGATGATATCCTTCTTTTCTTTAAGCCTTATAGTATAAAGAGTGGCATATTGGGATTTTATTTTCTCGAAGTCATAAGAGTGCCAAGATTTTTTCAGCCTCCTCTTTAGTTTTTTATAGTTCATATAGTATCCATGATATGGTAAAAATTATATAGTATACTTTCAAATAAAACCAAAAGGATAATAGGGTACACACAATAGTTGGTCAAGAATTTTTATAAAATCTCAGCGTTTATTAGTTATATGGCTCTTTCAGAGATACTACGTATCCGGAACTGTAAAGTCTTTTGATCGGTGGAGAATTAATGGATAATAACCTTAGTACCTTATAAACAAATTTGTGTTCAAAAGGGACAGAAAATCTCCGTTGTGGTCGTATTTAATGCCAAATTCCAAAATCCAAATGTCAAATCAATGACCAATACCAAATGACTAAATTGGCTAAAAGTTGCACCACTGTGAGTTCCGCCGTCGACCGTGGCTACAGCAGGCAGGGGGGAGGGATATGTTTTGTCACTGAGGCATTTGGATTTCACTTGACATTTGTGCTTTGACATTTGTTCATTTCCGGTTTATCCGGGATAGGTGCTTAGAATGGATATCGAAAAGCTAAAAATAAGAGAGGATCTTGATTTTTTTCCAGTACAATCTGATGGAAGAATGATAGTAATGATCCAGGACAGACTCGGTCTGGTTGAGAAAGGAAAGTTTATTAGTCCTGAATTATACAAACTCATTATAACACTCAATGGAAAAAGATCGATGAGGGATATTCAATTAGATCTGATTCGTCAGCAAGGAGGTAGTTTGGTATCAATTGAGGAAGTTCAGAGTCTAGTAGAAAAACTTGATTCTTCGTATCTTTTGGACAGCCCCAGGTATAGAAAGGGGAGACAGGAGATAATTTCCGATTTTTCAGCCCAAACTATAAGATATTGCTCACATGCAGGGCAATCATATCCAAAACAGGAAGACGAGTTACAACAGAAATTAGAAGCCATTCTTTCAAGCCAGGACGACACATTACTTTCCCATGGCAAAATTACTGCGTTAGTAGCTCCGCATATAGATTTAGAGGTGGGTAAGAGGATTTATTCAACTGCATATCAGGCAATAAAGGGAGTGAGACCAGAAAGAGTGATTATCTTGGGTGTTGGTCATTCTATGACAAAAGAAATGTTGTCATTAACGACAAAAACATTTGAAACACCATTAGGTACGGTAGAAACTGATAAAAAGACTGTAGTAGAATTAATGAGAGCGGGGAAAGATATACTTTCAGAAGACGATTTTGCCCATAGAGATGAGCATTCAATAGAGTTTCAACTCATTTTTCTGCAACACATCCTTAGAGATGTTTCTTTTTCCATCATTCCTATTTTGTGCGGTTCTCTCATAGGATATTTACCTGAATATAGCAGGGAGAGATATAAATCTATAGGGCATGATTTTCTCACTACTTTAGCGGATTTCATGCAAGATGATGCTACGATTGTAATTGCCGGAGTTGATCTCTCTCATGTTGGACCAAAATTTGGTCATGATATGCCTGCTTCTTTAATTATTAATGAGTCTGAGAGGCATGATAAACAACTTTTGCACTATCTTTGCACGAGGGATGCCGATGGTTTCTGGTCGGAATCGGAAAGAATAAAAGATAGATATAATGTCTGCGGTTTCTCTGCCCTTGCCTGTCTTCTGGAAATACTTCCCCCAAGCCATGGACACCTATTAGGGTATGAAGTATTCAAGGAAGATCCTACCAGATCAGCAGTCAGTTTTGCTGCAGCTGTCTTCACACGATAGACTATCGAAACTTTGCCTCAAACCGACAGGTTGTTGAGGTTAATACGCCTAAGGTGTATCAATATACCTATGCTTTGGGCGAAGTGATGATGGTTTTCCCGAGATGTCGGGATTAACCGTCAATCGATTCGAGACTTCGACGAGCTCCCTTCGGTCTGAGCGACTCGACATGAGCTCGCCGACATGTCTCAGGGTCGAAGACAGTCGAGTCGCTGCGCAACCCTGGCCCAGACCCCTGGCCCAGACCTGGTTTGCAATGCTTAGCTTATGCTGCTTAATCTCCAGAAATACTACAGCGGTTGCAACATTTGCCAGGGAAGTC
This sequence comes from Desulfatiglandales bacterium, assembly GCA_035529575.1. Classification (GTDB taxonomy): domain Bacteria; phylum Desulfobacterota; class DSM-4660; order Desulfatiglandales; family B25-G16; genus B33-G16. The sequence goes on along the minus strand of DATKWM010000107.1, from coordinate 670 downwards.
GCACCAGGGCAGGCTGGACCATAATCTTAATTGGCTGATCAGAGCACTTAACGCCTTATAGAATTAACAGTTTTATTTAAGCACGTCGCATCTCCCGATCCCGTCTCGGTCTCGGGACGGGGAGGGCGGGCTTGACAAAAATCCGTCGTAAGCCTGCCCGCCCCGATTGTATCGGGACAGGCGGGTTTGGCGGGTAAAAGTGAGTCAAAGTTAAGGAGCGCTAAAGAGGGTAGTATATGACTTTAGACACATTAGGCACTTATAACTTGAGGCACTTTTATGTAAACATAAGGAGGTTCAGTTGACTGATAACCCATATCTCCCTCTTCCTGTAAGGATTGAACAGATCGCTGTAGAAACCGAGGATAAAAATTTAAGAACCTTTAAGTTAGTTTTCCTTAATAAAGCGGATGAGGAACGATTTACGTATACCCCAGGACAATTCTGTGAGATCAATATAGCAGGGCATGGTGAAATACCAATTGGCATAGCTTCATCTCCAGCAGAGAAGGGATTTCTCATGTTCACAGTTAATAAGACCGGAGTGGTAACCAGATACATTCACAACATGAAAGAAGGAGATATAATTGGGGTGAGAGGTCCATTAGGTAACTGGTATCCCTGGGAGAAGATGGAGGGGAAAAATGTGGTAGTAATTGGTGGAGGGTTT
>DATKWM010000106.1:0-22111 GCA_035529575.1 Desulfatiglandales bacterium | reverse complement strand
CATTCACCCTCTTTTATCAATCGGCCGGCATTTTCAATGGCCTTCTCAATACCTGTCTGGTACGACATGAAAGGCATATCCACTATCACAAGGGCATACGTAGTACCCCTGGTTACCGCCTTTGCGTGATGAATCATTTCTCCCATGGTGACAGGCACTGTGGAGGTGTATCCAAGAACTACCATTCCCAGCGAATCTCCAACCAAGATAGTGTCAATGCCTGCCTTGTCTACCATTTGGGCAGTTGGGTAATCATAGGCAGTCAACATTGTTATTTTTCTTCCGTTCTCCTTTTTAGCCATAAGGTCAGAAATAGTTATCTTTTTCCTTTCCATTGTCATCTCCGTTACAAAGACCCTTCTCGCAGAAGAACCTTTCTCTAATTGTTGAAAAAATTCACGTAATTTCTTTGTTGACCTTATAGATAATTATTTCAAGTTAGTCAATCGTTCTTTCTTCTTGACGGCCTGATTTTACTGGAAGTAATATGGCGACTTACTTTTTTGATTTTTAGAAGATAAGGTTTGGTAAATTGTTAACAAAGACATACATTGTTAACCAGGAAAAGGAGATGATCAGCATGACAAGATACGGATTACTTTCAATAGAGGGTTCAGATGGTGCCCAGGAAGTAATTAATGTTACCCTGGGCAAGGAAAAGGCCGATTTAGCCTTTATCAATGGGAATCTACTCAATGTCTATACTGGTGAATTGTTAGATCAGTATTCAGTGACCATTAAGGGCGAGTGGATTGCCTATGTAGGAAATGATCCAGAAGATACTATTGGCCCGAATACTAACGTAATTGATGTCAAGGGCAAAACCATTATTCCTGGTCTTATCGACGGCCATACCCATCTTGTCTGGCTATCGAATGCAAGCGAGTTTCTGAAATATACAATGGCTGGCGGTACAACAACTATCATAACTGAAACCATGGAGATCTTTCCCATAATGGGTTATGAAGGAGTAATTGATTTTTTGGCCTCTCTCAGCGATCAACCTATCAAGATTTTTGCTACAGCACCGTCTATGGTTTCCATAAGCAAGAAGGCGCAGGGTATCTCAAAGGAAACGCTCAGAAAATTACTTGTAAGAGATGATATTTTAGGGCTGGGTGAGTCCTACTGGCAGACGGTTTTGCAGAAACCAGAAGAATATCTTCCAATTTTTGAGGAAACCCTTCAATGTGGCAAGCAATTAGAGGGGCACTCTGCAGGGGCAAAGGAAGAAAAACTTATGGCATATATAGCCTCTGGTATATCTTCTTGCCATGAGGCAATAAATGCTGAAGAGGTCCTCGAGAGATTGAGACTGGGTATACATGTCATGATACGTGAGGGGAGCATAAGGAGCGATCTTGCTTCTATATCCAGAATAAAGGATACCGGGATTGATTTCAGAAGACTCATTTTGGTTACTGACGGCGTAGAATCAGGGGATTTGCTTGAGAAAGGATATATGGAAGCTGTTGTGCAGAAGGCTATAGATTTAGGTTTTGATCCAGTACATGCTATTCAGATGGCTACGATAAATGTGGCAGAGCATTTTTCCCTGGATGGGATAGTTGGTGGGGTTGCCCCTGGAAAATATGCGGATATGCTTGTTATTCCCAGTCCTGGAGTCATTAAGGCTGAATATGTAATAAGCAAAGGTAAGATCATTGCCAGGGAAGGAAATCTTCTGGTGTCCGCAAGAAAACATGCCTTTTCAAAGGATAGCCTGAACAGTATTCATCTTTTACGTGAGCTTAAATCCTCTGATTTTTCTATATCGGTTAAAAAAAGATCTTCCCACGTTAATGTAAGGGTAATGGAACAGGTTACAGATTTAGTAACTAAAGAGCTCATACTTTCTGTCCCTGTGATTGAAGGTGAGATCAGATCAGATGTACGCAGGGATATATTGAAGGTAGCAGCCATTGACAGAAGGCATTCTCCAGGAAAGACCTTTGTCGGGCTCATCAGAGGATTTCATTTAAGCACTGGGGCAATTGCATCCAGTGCCGCCTGGGATACATCGGATATTATTGTTGTTGGTGAGAATGATACAGATATGGTAGGCGCTGTTAATAGGATTTATGAACTGCAAGGAGGGGCTGTCGTGTATGCTAAAGGGGAGGTTCTGGCAGAAATTCCATTGCCTTTATTTGGCGTTATGACCGATATGCCAATTGAGATGCTTGCAAAAAGGATGGAGGAAATTAAAAAAATTACAAAGAATTTAGGTTTCCCTTTTGATGATCCCTTGCTGACACTTGTTACCCTCACAGGTGCAGCTATACCCTTTTTAAGAATATGTGAAGAAGGACTTGTGAATTTAAAAGATGGAAAGACATTAGGCTTAATTGTAGAGTAAGGTTCAGCAGGCTGTATCCTAAATTGAATAAGAAGAATAAAAAGAGAAATGAAATCAAGTGAAACGTACTATGAGATATCAAATTCGCTATAACGAGGTTGAAAAAATAGTTTATAAAGAGTATAGATATTCATAGTAATTGCTAAATGTGTTTAATATAGTCAAAAAGACTGAAAAACTATACACATGGATCACATCGATAATAAATCCGAATATGATAAAAGGTCTTTATATTCAACCACAACTGAGCTCCCCCGCGAGACATTTGTCGAAGAAATTACAGTCAAACTGCGTGCTTGTTTGGAGATAATTGGTTTTGGTGAAGAAAATAAAGTTATTGAGTTGGGAGAAGAGGAGGTAATTATTGGCCGAACTCCTGAGTGCGAGATTTGCCTTTCTATTGAAAATGTTTCCAGACGACATGCCCGTGTCATTTTTCGTAATGAAGAATATTTTGTTGAGGATTTGGGCAGCACCAATGGTACCCATGTCAATGGCATAAAGATTGTGAAATGCGTTTTACGGAATAGTGATCAGATCAATATTGGTGGAGTAAAAATTCTCTTCACTGAAGATAAAACACTACAAAAAACATGATGCCTCCCAATGAAGCCAAACCGCTTGTCACCTTTTGGGGAACACGTGGCTCAGTTCCTACTCCAGGACGAATTACAGAAAAATATGGTGGCAACACACCTTGTGTAACTGTTCGTTATCAAGATATATATACCATTTTTGATGCCGGCACCGGTATACGAAATTTAGGCATAGACCTTATAGAGGAATACAATAAAGCAGGGAAGGGGCTTTCCCTCCATTTATTTTTTAGCCATACCCATTGGGATCATATTCAAGGCCTCCCTTTCTTCCAACCAGCATATATCAATGATACTAACCTGACAATTTATGGGAGCCCTCATAAAGAACATTTTCTCGCCTCTATCTTAAAAGGCCAGATGGACTATGAGTATTTTCCTATTGGGATGTCAGAATTTTCTGCTGACATCACCATTCAGGAGATATCCGAAGAGGTAATACACTTGGGAGAAGTCATCATTGACTGGCAGGAGCAGGTGTGCCATCCAGGAGGTTCAGTACGCTATCGTTTAGGCATAAACGGAAAAAAGATCGTTTATGCAACAGACGTGGAGCTAAATCCCATTTTCCATTCCCATGTAGACACTAAGGAAAATAAGGTTCTGGCGCAGGATTATCTTGATTTCATTTACAATGCCGATCTTTTGATCGCTGACGGCCAATACACAGACAAAGAGTATCAAAGTAAGGTAGGTTGGGGGCATTCCTCTATTCAACTCCTCCTTGATATCGCTTACCAGGCCCACGTTAAGCAGCTTGCAATTTTTCACCACGACCCACAACATTCAGATAAGTTTTTAGATGAATTATGGATGAAAAGTAGATCTAAATTTCATTCCGATTATAAAAAAATGGATGTCTTTTGGGCCAGAGAGGGTCTGACACTTGCAATTTAGTATCATCTATGATTGTTTTTTTGTCTGTTCTTTAATTATCCTGACTGCTGTTTCTACAATTGTTATCCATTAATATGCTTCGGAACGTCTTTAGTCCTTTGCATACCCTTATAATTAGCCATTATGTGCTCAGACACGGATTTAGATAAAGAGAGTCTATGCAAGGGAATACTCAGCCCTGTTAGTTCCCTTAAAGGTGTGGGGAAAGTCATTACGAGAGAACTCCAGAAGAGGGGGGTTCAGACAGTATATGATCTATTGTATATCCTTCCACGTTCCTACCAAGACCGGAGGAAGTTCATTCCGATTCACAAGATAAAATCTGGTGAGGCAGCGCTTATAAGGGGCAAGATAGTGGAAATAAAAAGACTCAGATTTAGATACCGGCCAGTGCTTGAAATGCTTGTAGGCAATGAGTATGGAATCATATCTGCTAAATGGATAGGAGCGATACAGTATCTGTACAGGTTTAAAAAAGGAGACAATATTATCCTCTATGGCCGATTTCGCGCATCCCCAAAGAAGATGCTTGAGACCTATCACCCCGAGATCATAGAGGATGGAAATGAATATGAGATAGGAAGGGTATCACCTGTTTATCCTGAAATAGGGGGAATCTCGCAGCGAAGGATACGGCGGATTATGATGGATGCCATAAACCGATTTATTTCAAACTTCGAAGATCCATTGTCTGCGATGATCAGAGAGGCATGGCGCCTCCCTGAACTTGGTACGGCACTAAAGGAGGTTCACTTCCCGTCAGAATCAAGGCTTGAGGATCTTCGAATTCGAAGATCACCGGCACAGAGGAGGCTCATATTTGACGAGTTCTTCATGCTCCAACTTGCGCTCGCACTCAAAAGGAGCAAGACTTCCCGGCAAAGAGGGATAGCCTTTGAGATACAAGGCATTCAGGAGCTTTATAATTTTCTTCCTTTTAAGCTCACGGGATCGCAAGCAAGTGTAATTCATGAGATTATCACGGACATGAGCAAGCCATTTCCCATGAACAGGCTACTTCAAGGAGATGTAGGCTGCGGTAAGACCGCGGTAGCACTTATGGCTGCATGGGTGGCAGTAGGGAATGGGTATCAGGCTGCATTCATGGCACCTACCCAGCTTCTTGCTGAACAGCACTATCTCAGCACCCTTGAGCTCACCCGAAATATGAATCTCAGAGTAGCACTTCTTACAAGCGGGATGAATAGCTTTGCCAATGAGGTAAGAGATGGGGTAAAAAAGAGTACTATAGATATACTCATAGGTACCCATGCCCTCATTCAAGAAAGTGTAAAGTTTCACAAACTTGGACTCGTGATCATTGATGAGCAGCACAGATTTGGAGTAGCACAGAGGGCTATTCTCAAGCAGAAAGGAATAAGCCCAGATGTGCTCACCATGACTGCTACACCTATTCCCAGAACACTGGGGCTCACCCTGTACGGGGATCTTGACATATCAGTGATCGATGAGCTTCCTCCCGGGAGAAAGCCCATTCAGACCAAGCTGTTTCATGAAAGGGATCGAGGCAAGGTATATGAAATCCTGAGAGAGGAGATAGAAAAGGGAAGACAGGCTTATATAGTGTATCCTCTGATCGAAGAGTCAGAAAAGATGGACCTTAAAGACGCCACACAGATGGCTGAGAAGCTCAGAGATATTTTTCCAGATTTCTCTATAGCTTTGATCCATGGAAGGATGTCCCTGGATCAAAGAGAAGAGATAATGAGGAAATTCAAAGAAGGGTCAACAGATATCCTGGTTTCCACGACAGTTATCGAGGTGGGTATAAACATTATCAATGCTACCATTATGGTAATTGAGAATGCCGAGAGGTTTGGCCTCTCGCAGATTCATCAGCTTAGGGGGAGAGTAGGGAGAAGTGCTTACCCCTCAAAGTGTCTGCTTTTGGCCTCCTACAGGAAGACAGGCGATGCCAGGAGAAGGCTAGGAATCATAGAGAAAACCACAGATGGATTCAGGATTTCTGAGGAAGACCTTGCCATAAGGGGCCCAGGAGAATTTCTGGGTGAGAGGCAATCAGGGTTCTACCAGTTTAGGGTTGCAAATATTATGAGGGATGTAGAGATACTATCTGAGGCTCGAAAAGAGGCATTTAGACTGGTTGAGCATGATCCTGGGCTTGCCCATAGGACCTACAACCTCCTCAGACAGATGTTCACAGGCAGTCATAGTGGGATAGATGAATTTGTGAGCGTAGCATGAGATTAAGAATTCATAGTAATATTTTTTAAAGCCCCAGAAATTAGCCTTTTTTTACTTCCATTAAGAACTTTATCCAAGAGAAAATTTGTATTTTGTTCAAGCTGGCTCATAGTCTGTGCAAGGGCCTTAAGTTGGGTCAATGTTTTCCTTGATTTTTCCCGGGATGGTATCGTAAGGGCTGAATTAGCCAGTACCTTGATGAGCCGATCAAGGGCTGAATCATCGAATTTATCATTGTTTCTGTACATAAGATTAACCCACTCCTGTTTAAGCTCCTCCGGTATTTTATTATAATTTGCAATGATATCAGGGTCCTGACCAAAATGAAGAGACTTTTTCAATTTATCAATGGTTTCCCACACTATTCTCCTTTTATGATCATCCTGTGGACACTCATAAAGAAGGTCTTTCCATCTCTCCTCTATCTGCATACCTACCCAATTCTCACCCTTTTCCGGTGGAAGAGAAAGTCCCAAGAATTTATTTTGGGCATCCACCAAATCTTCCTTGAGATCTTCATATCCATCACCCAGACTTGTTAAAATTTCATTTAAGTCCCCTATAGCCTCGACTTTCATATTATTTTCTTTCCGGTCTTCGATCAATGCCTGTTCCCACTGATCCCTGAGGTATCCTATTTCCTGTTTAACAAGAGAAAAAATCAGCCCTGACTTTGTGATGGCATTCCGTAGTGAATCTGCAAGTATATTGCATGTGTTTAACCTGTCCGTTGCCAACCGTTCCATGGCCTTCACGGAATCCTGGTGTAATTGGTGAGACAACAATTCTGTTCCAAGAGAATGTGAAAGTTTTTTAATAACCCTGGTCTCATGACTGCCGATCTTTATCGTAAAGGGATGGAAATGTATCTTGATGACGGCAACAACAACGTACTTACTGTCCTCCCATATAATATCTGTATTATAATCCTTCGGGTATGTAAGAGAGGAGTGCATGTCTAATTTAAGATCCGATTTACGGACAAGCACTGGTTCCATATGTTGGAAATCTTCCATTATTCCTTCAACCTGCAATCTAAAACTTCGAACATCGTTTCTTGGGTCTTCAGCAGTCCAGCTTTTCTGTTTCTCAACACACCAGGACATGGCCTCAAGGGGGCGACCTGGTTGATCCCTGTATTCAAGCCATGGTTTACCTGGAGGATTGTATTCGGATTCTGCCGGAAGACCCCATGAAATCCTTCCTCTGCTATCGTCAATTATTCCGGATGTGATCCTTTCTGCAAGCAGATCTGGTGGTTTTCCAATTCGATAGATTGTACCCTTGAATGCATTGGGAAGACAAAAAAGAATGGTTTCAATCATTTCCATACAGGCCTTTTTTAATACGGGCTTTTCTATCTCTATGGACAATACATTTCTCCTTGTTTGTATTTTTTCGTTACATCGCTATAAATAATTATGGAGCCGCTTTTTCGGGATTGGTAATATGTACAGTATTTTTTAACTTTGTCAAGGTAATAAATGGGCCTGGGCTATGGTTTTGATATGAGGCCATATAATTTATATTATTACGCAAAGAATGTGCCCGTAATAAATGAGAGGTTAAGAATAAAGCTTAATTTCTGCCTCTATGGACTAAAGAGCATAAATTGTCAAGGGAAAAATACTGTATATTGAAAAAATAGAAAATTAATATACTACATATAGCATGACTATTTAGATTACATGCCGAAAAAACCTTTGCCATAGTTATAGGAAATTACTAGTAACGAGAAGGTTTGACAAAAATCTGAGAAGGTTTGACAATTATTATTTGAGGATTTAAAGGGAAAATAGCCTGATTTAATCAAATTATTTTCACGTGAAATGAGTAAAAACAGACAAAAAAAGAGGGCATTTAATCCCGTTTGAATAGCTGTTTATTGTGTTTTAAAAGCCTATTTAATGGCTCTTAGTTGCCTGAGTATTTGAAAGGTAGTTTTTGATTATATAAACAATCTGCTCTTCAGTGGATCTAATCTCCTCCTCCGCGAGCTTTTCGACTTCCTTCAATACCTGGCTATACTTTTCGCTAAAAACAACCTCAAAATCGGCCCGTGGCTGGCCGATCTCTGCGTTACGCTTACCTTGGCCTTGAGTAGTATCTTTCCTTTTGGTGGAACCAGCGGCTTTCTTGTTACGAGGCCTTTTTTTATGCGATCTTATAGCCATGCAGCTTGCGCAATAAGGATTGTTTGGTGAGATTGTGGGTTTCTCTTTGCAGTCCTCACACAGGCGAATATTTTCTTTTTTTCCCGGGGGTGTTGACATATCTTTCAACTCATTTTCTGAGGCCTTTTTTCCAAAGATAGATTTATATAGATCACATTCCTCGCAGCTCCAGGCCTTCCAACTACGCAAACCTGCGACATCTAGGCACTCATCGTATAGTCTACATTCATGAAACCTATCTCCTGGGCCTTTGCTCGGCCTAGCTTTCATATACACCCATCTTTATAGATAAAAATGAGAGTTCTGGCATCTACTAGTTGGAGACGGCTTGAGGGACCGCTGGCGGGTAGTAGATGCCACCCACTCTCAAGGGGCGGAGTCGCATCCCGCCAAAACTATCTTTCCCAGGGCGCGCGGAGAGGGGTTAATTTAAAGACTTTTTCCAATTCCAACATATGAAAAGCCGCAAATTCATCCTCTGTGACTAAGGCAAATCCTTCAATGTCAACTTTGCCATCAAACCTTGCTACCACCTTCCTCCACCCATCAACGAACTTGGACCAGCGGTCATTAGGATAGGGACGGGGATTCCCTCTATCGTCATAAAACCATCGATCTTTGGGAGAAAGTTCTTTCTCTATGATAGCCTCACGCTCTGCTATTTGCTTTTTGATCCCCTCAATGGTTTTTTCAATTTCCTTTTGCTTAATCCCAACTGGCAATGCCGCAATAATGTCTTTTATGTCCTCAGATGAAACCAGGGTTACTGACATGAGCGGTAGTTCACTGGCGATATTCCCATATTCATGCAAGCCGCCGATAACACCGCACTCCCGCTTCTGAGCCTTTGAAAAATTGTTTTTGAGAAGCTCCAGAAAATTTTGCCGCGTTTGCTCTACACCTGCCTCAAACATCGCCCGAAGTTCGTTTTTATCTATGGGGGAGTTTTGGGCTTCAGCAATCTTCTTTTTCAACTGGTCAATTTCTTGCCTTAATTTCTGATCACGCACATAATCTTTGACCCAGGAATAATTTACAACATCGATACGGTAGCTGTATTTGAAACTTACTTGACCACCTGAAGCCAGGACTTCTTTTACTGCATGATCAAAATCAATGGTTGATATTGTGCTCATGGTAAACCTCCTTTTATCTTTAAAAAAAACTATCTATTCCCAAATTTTTCGATATCCAGTGGATCAACACCCATCAATTCCGCTACCTGTGAGATATCCTCATCTATAGTGACTTGATCCACTACGTCCGTTTTGATTTCGGAAGAAGGCTCTTTTTTGTAACCATATCTCTCCAAATCCGTTTCATCAAGCCCCATCATTCCCGCCACTTGCAAGATATCCTCGTCAATGCCCTCCATAGATTCATCAAGAGATCTCTTGGAGAGCTGCCTCACCACATCCATATCACTGACACCCATCAATTCATTGACCCGCCGTTGTGTCTCGTCTATGGTAATTGGACCCACCACATTTGGTGTAAAGGAAAGATTGCTTCCAAACACCAATTCATATTCTTCTTTCATTGTCTTAACTCCTTTCAAATTAAAGGTTGCGGCTGCCTTCAGAGAAAAGGGGAAAATTATTAAAACCCCCTTGGGGGCTGAAAGCAGCCTGTCGGAGAATGTCCCCCCAAGCTCTTTAATTGCTTCTAAAACAAAAGGGGCTGCATACTTTTGCAACCCCTTCCAGTCACCCTTCATTTTTTTATGCCCTGGCAGGACGGTGAAGGTGCCGTCTTTTCGGGAGCTATCCTAGCCAGGGCAAGCCGTACTTTTTTTACTGTGGCACGGCTGCCATTTGATCGTGAGGCTCTTTCTTTTGCTCATTCTTTAACATATCAGTCATTTTTTTCTTTAGCTCTTCAGCATTGCAATCAAACCCCAGTATGTTTATGAGGTTATCATCCCATATGTTTTGATATATTTCTTTTGTCCAACGCCCTATCAATCCCATTTCAACGAGCTTATCGAAAGCATAGTCATATCTGGCAATATTAAAGAGTAAAACAAATCGGAGATCTTCAACCCCCTGTCTGAATTTCACAAGATTGGTAATTGCCTTGTCCATTATTTTAAAACGATTTTTTAAAGTAGTCGTTATTTCTTCGAGATCTTCATCACGCTGTTGTTGCAATTCTAAACACCAATTAATAAGCTGTTTTATGAGTTCAGTAGCCTCAACTTTGAAATCCTGATTCTTAGCGAATTTCAGCTGGTCAATATCGGCAATTAATGTTTGTATCTTTTTATCGACATCGCTCTCTTTTGCTGTAGGCGTTTTTCCTTGCTGTTTTGCTTCGATTGCCTTTGTTATTTTTTTGATTTCGCCCATAAAAACCCTCCTTTTCGTAAGATCCTAGTAGGGTAGACTTATTCTCTTACTCAATTACCCTCAATTTTTCCTTTTGCGCTTCTTTCTCCTCAAGAACTTCGATCCTTTTCTTCATCTCTTTAGTTATTGTTTTAAGCTGATTAATCTCATCTTTGGACTTCTCCATGATATTCATCATTCGCCCCAGATGGCTCTTCATCTTTTTAATAAGTTTTTCTTGCAACTCAATGGTTTTCTTTTGAATCGTATTTACCAAAGATAATTGCTCAAAGTTTTTTTCCTTATTTGTTTGTTTGGCCTGGTTTTCCATAACCCCCTCCTTGACTTTTACTAACTGTTATGTTAGCTTAATTTTTGGATCGATTTTACTCGATCTACCCCTTGAACCTTCCCCTGGTTGCAGTCCTCGGGAAGGTTCTTTTTTAAGAACATTAAATATTTTTCACCTCCTTTCTCCCTTTGCGATTTACCATAGCTTTGAGACCTTCAATGATCTTTGAAGCCTCCTGTTTGGTGCAGATCCGCTCTTTTTTGATCACCCTCCTATTAAAACCCGTGAGCTGATTAGGATTATTCCACCCTAACTGATCTACCAGGTACTCGATCAACCGGATTTGTTTACCAGTAAGAAGTTCAATAACATTCGGGCCTACTCTTAATCTCTTTATCCGCTTTCGCCTCACCCGTGCACCATCGTCGATCAAGCCATCAATAATTCCAATAGCCTCGGGAACGGTGAGTTTTTTAAGGGAGTCTTTCCCGACTACATTAAAAACCATTTCATGGAGTAACTCGTTATCCATCCCTAATTGCCGGGCCAGGGTCCAGATCATTTTCAACTGCTTCCCAGTAATTTTTCTTTCAACCCAATTTACGTTTTCCCTCATCTCTCCTCCGAACCGTATCGGTTAAGAGCCTGTTAATATTTTGCAATAAGGCTTCAAAGGTCGCTATCAGGCCTTGTGTCTCCTGTCTCTGATATTCAGTTATCTGGGGCTTGTTCTTCACGATGTAATAGATTGCGGTACGGTTCAGGCCGGTAATCTCCGCCAGGGTTTCAAATATTATTCCCTTTGCCCTCAATTCCCGAATTCTTTCGTTCCGTTGTGACCTAAATGGATTGTCTTTCTGGATTTCTTTTCTCATCTTTTCATCCAGACTATCCCAGGCCTTTTGCGCCTTGGGTGATAACTTTTTGTTTGCTCTTTCCATAACTAAGATCCTATCTAAGTTTTCATTATTAGAAATCATTTAATTTCTTGATTTCTTTGAATAAATTAAGATTGAGTGTAGCTCCCTCAACTTCATGAAACTCGACAGCCTTTTTCAGGAGATCAACCATGACCCGCAACTTGCCTGGCTCTTGTGCGGTTTGAAAAAGGAAATCAACACAGTTCTTTGCCAAGCCAGGACTGATCTCGCTGGTAATGATCTTGACATCTTCATAACTAATCTCATTCACGGCCCTTCTGATCGAAATCCGACTGAGGATCTGATCCCAATCGTAATTTCTATCTCCTCGCATCCGAGAGTAAAGTTTTGGCGTTCCTAAGTACACAAACCCGGTTTGGGTTTCATCATAGATCGTTCTTAATATCTCAAAAGATTCAAATTTCAAAAAATTACTCTCGTCTAAAATGATGAGCCTCCCCCAACTCTTTAATCGGTCGATAACTGAATACAGGATATCATCGAGCTTCGTATTTACACCCCCGCCGCCGACTCTGAATAAAATCGCATGGAGTATACTGGATAAAGATCTCCTTGTTGGACTTGCCGTAATGAGAATAGTGCCGGGATTCTTGTCCTGATATTCCAAGGCTGTCCATGTCTTTGAAGTCCCGGAAGCCCCTATTACCGAACCCTCTTTGCGTCTTTCGTGACATGTCTGGAGGACTTCCCAGATCATGGTAGAGACAGGGATCTGACAAAACCTTTCCTTTTTAACCTTTCCTCCTTGACCCTCCTTGCGCTCAAGGAGTGCAAGAATATCCCGCTCAAGATCTTTCAGGTCCCCCTCATATTTATAGTTCAAATAATTGCCCACGCTTGTATAACTCCGCCGGAGCATGGGCGCGAGTTTTCGTAAGGACGTTCCACTTTTTTCCTTCCACCGAACAAACTTTTGATGGAGATCATTATCGTAAATCGGCTCATCAAATATTGAGGGTTGTGTTCGTTCTAAACTTGCAGTGGATAGTCTCGACATCTGCTTCATTTTTTACTCCTTAATTCTCATCAAGATTATTGTACATCGTTAAACGCTCGCGTGGAATAAGCCTCAATGGAGGCTTCGTTGGTTCTTTTTTTCGCTTTGAGATATTCGCATACCTTGTGAAGATTGACTCCTTACTGGCGGTAGCTGCCTCACTCTCGATGTCGATTTCCGGTTCTGATTTTTCAAGCTCTTTCATAACCTGGCGTGAAAGCTTTTCGTTTTTATGGAGAGAGGTCACTTTAGAAGCGGGGCGTATTTCACGAGGCTTGAGTTTCAGCTCCTCGCCGCCCATCTCCATTGCGACCTTGAGTGGATCGGGATTAGCCAAAATCTCCTCTTCATGTGCTATCAGCCTTTTTCGTTCTCTTCGGATATTTTGGTTTAATTTGGCAACCGTCTCGCGATTCTTAAGAGTAATGGGGCTGCGGTAATGGCCAGCCGGCTCAAGATAGGCTATTTCTAATAGGGTATTACCCTGGATAACTGCAGCTTTAAGGATATCGCCGGGATCTCTTCGGACTTCAACCTCCTCGCCGCTATGACGCCACAGTTCCTTGCCGCGATAAAAGTCGGCTTTGATCCGCACACCTCCGTTTCTAATTTTTACGAAATGCCGATCCATTTTTAGAAATGCGCGAAAGGCCTCGCTCGGGATTATAGGTGTGAAATCCTTGTAAAAGTCATTTGGAACCCGTTTTGTGGTTGAGTGAGGTTTTGAATTTCTTTCCTCTATGACTTTATTGATTTCCCGATAAAGCTCAGTAAAGGACGGGATCTTTTTTTGTTTGATTTCGCGCTCCAGTTTGCGGGGCCTGTGTTTGGTATCGTGACTGCGCCACCCTGGGAGATAGTTAAGCCGGTTAGTAAATATACCGAACGCTGCTTCAATGATCTTTTCTTTTGCGTTTCTGGGGTACGCGAAAAAAACGTCACAACCCGCCTCCCTGAATAAGCCAATAAACGGCTCATTTTCAATGTCCTCAAAAAGGTTTATAACCTTTCCAGTCGTGAGCTTTCCGCCAGAGATGTGGTAGCTTTTGTAGGGTTTTCCTCGATCAATGTAAATAACCTTCGGAACTCCGTGGGTTGCTATTCCGTAATCGAATGCCTGGTTAATGGCCCATTTGTCAGGAGTAGCTGTGAGTACCCAGCCAGTGAACTTACGTGATTTGGCATCCATGAATGCAGTAAGCCAGGGAAAAATGACCTTTTTATTATAAAGGCAGGCGATGTCGATTTGCTTTGAGTCAGAGAACCAAACCTCATTCAGCAGGACTTTATTCCAATCGCGATTAACATAGATCCCGTGATGTTTTTTCCATTCGTCAGGATTCCTCGCCAAAAGTCGTTCAGACTCGGACCAATTCCGATTGATGAAATTCGCCAGGGTCGTGTGTGAGAAAAGAAGATCCCTCTTATCTCTGAACTCTTCGCAATACCTCTGATAGGTTTCCTGTATGGAAGGCCCGAGCTCAATCATGTATGTTTTCTCAATGAATCTCACTGTCTCTTTATCAGTCTCAAATTTACGCTTTTGGATGCCTGGGTTCCAGCGCGGGATCAGGCTCTCAATACCGTCCTTAATATATTTTTTAGTAATCCTTCTCAGCTTCGATTCGCTCATTTTGTGAGTCTTCGCGAATTGCCGAGTAAATGAGGTTAGCTTACCTGGTGGTAGATTTTGACAGGCTGATAAGAAGGTTTTAATGATCTGGGTATTTTGATTTAATCGTGATTTTTGTTTTGCCGTCAGGCCAAGATATTGTTGATCCTCGGCTTTGGGTGCCCCACTTTTCTCTTTTGAAGCCAGGCCTCGATCCTGGATAAATTCCTCTTGAGCTTCAATATCACTTAGCTGTGTATAGTGAATATAATTCTGGCTATTTCTATATTTGTTTTTACCTTTACTTTTAATTATAGAAATTTTGCCACTCTTAACCCACCTTTTGATGGTTTTAACAGCGACCCCCTCATATTTGGCAAATTCTTGAACTGTTATATATTTTCGATTCCTATGCATGGTGAACATTTTCAATAGACATTCGACATTACGAAATGATACATAACACCCATTAGGAGATGGCCTTGTCTCCCCAAAGCTCCTTGAAATCTCTGTTGAGTCTTAAAGCGATATTTTTTTTAACCCTTGAAGAATCCATATGCCCGTTTATAACAGAACTAATATATCCCCTCGTATATCCGATGTTTTCGGAGAGCTCTGTGATAGTAATCTCTTGATCTATTAGTATTTTTTTAATCTTTTTCGAGATTATGCTCATATTAAAGATTCCTTTTGTTAAATTATAAATGCGTATATTTAACGATTATACACATGTGGAATTGCTTGTCAAATAAAAAATGCGTATCAGGCGCAAATAATTTTTATTATTTTAAAATATGACCCAACTGTTTGAAAGAATTAAAAAAATCCGGGAAGATAATAATCTTTCTCAAGATGCTTTTGCTAAGATACTCGGTGTTCATAGAGGGCATATCTCTAAAATTGAAACTGGTGTAGCCAATCCTTCTGAACCACTTCTGTTAACGATTTGCTTTGAATTTGATATTAGTTGGAATTGGCTAAATGAAGGTAAAGGCCATACGGAAGAGTATTGGGGTTCAGAGGAACTCACAAAATTATCGAAATCAGGGCTTTTCCCTCATAAACAAAAGAGTCTTTTTATTTTATATGAGGTAACTTTAGGGTTGTTGGAATCTTATCAAAAAATTCCTGAATGCCTTGGTAATGATACCTTTCGCCTTCTTAACGATAACATTAAACCTGGAGATCCTATTATCATCGAAGTAGTGGAAGATATTTTAAAGAAGTTAAGACAAAAAGGATTTAAAAAAATGGAGGTTATAAAATCGCTAAATGACTTAAATAATGAAGAAGAGTCTGCTATAAAAATTCTCCGTGGAATTGATAAAAATTCATTAAAGGACTTCTATCTTTTTTTGGCTTCAAAAGCGAATAGGTTGAATAAAATACAAAAAGAGAGATTAAAGAAGGAAATTGCAATTCTAAAAAAAGCTTCAAAATAAATATTAGTTTATAACTTTCTTTTTGAATCACAGAAAAGTTATCATAATCCATGTCCCTCAGATGTCCCTCAGTTATTTTCTCCTTGTTATTGTTTTATTTAATAATTATAGATAGTTAAATAATGTCCCTCAGTTTTTTTTGTTTTTCACCAAAAATGTCCCTCAGTTCGGCCTAAAATCCGAGAAGGTTTGACCAAAATGACCCTCTGTTAAATTTTTCTGAAATATTAAAATCTAATAATATCAACCCATTAAATACTACTTGACACTTTTTTAACAGAGGGTCAAAAATTAGGAATTTATTATGAAAATTGTTATTTTTAGTTATTAATTGTCAAACCTTAAAAATCGATCGCAAAATTAAATTTTTTAATAATAACAACTAATTATCTATTAATCTGATCGAGGCCGCCGCGAAATATATTTGTTAAACCCCCCCGTTAGTAGTAGAAATTAAGGTGGAAGGATGTTTATGTATTGCTATGGACTAAATAAGACGAAAGAGTGCTTAAAAGATTTGTTGCGTAATAACATATAATGTACTAAAGAGGATTTTCTTTTTCTCGATTATTTTTTTTGTAAGATGCAGTTAATTCATTTCATTGGTAAATCAACGTTTATTGCAATAATTATAATAACTTAGATTTTTAAAAGATGGCGGTAAACAGAGAGGGTCAATGTATCAAATATCTAAAATGTTACCAATCATTTGTTGGATTTTGAAACACGTCCACTTGTCGTGGTCAGAGTTCTTTGGTCTGCCCGCCATCGGACCCCGCCCGGCATCACGATGGTGGACAGGCATAACGAATCCCCTTTAGGGATAAATCAAAGCCACGTCTTCAGGCGTGGATTCTTTACCATGTAGCAAATGGATAACACTACGAAAGGTACAATAACCACTATCAGTGCATTCTTTCTCTGGGGAATTTTCCCTATATACTGGAAGGCCTTACATCATGTACCTTCAACACAGATTTTGGCTCATCGGGTGATTTGGTCGTTGGTATTTATGCTATTTTTGCTCTCTGTTCAGAGGCGATGGAAGGAAGCCAAATACATTATATCCCTCTCTCGGGATATACCAAGATTTCTATTCACATCCTTTTTACTTGGTGCTAACTGGTTAACGTATATTTGGGCCGTTAATACAAATCAGATTGTTGAAGCAAGCCTGGGATATTTCATTAATCCGCTTGTGAATGTTTGCTTGGGTATGATTTTTTTGAAGGAACGCTTATACCGATGGCAAGTTCTTTCAGTAGTGCTCGCGTTTATTGGAGTGCTCTTTTTAACTTTGCATTATGGTCGAGTACCATGGATCGCCTTTACCCTTGCGTTTACATTTGGAACTTATGGGTTGATCCGAAAAACAGCTAAAGCTGGATCAATGGTTGGCTTGTTATTCGAGACTGCGATTCTCACACCTATTGCTCTTGCCTATGCTATCACTTTGGGTATTCAAGGATCAGGAGCCTTTTTCTCTATTGGCCTACAGACAGATGTATTGCTCACAGGAGCAGGTTTGGTAACTGCAATACCCTTACTTCTCTTTGCCCATGGTGCACGAAGGATTCAGTATTCGACGGTTGGCTTTTTGCAATATATTGCACCGACTGGTCAATTGCTCGTAGGCGTGTTGCTTTACAAAGAACTGTTTACCAGAACACATGCGATTTCATTTGGTTTTGTTTGGGTGGCGATAATTATATATTCGATTTTGAGCTTTTTGAGTTATAAGAAGAGATTAACCTTATAATTATATCACCTGCCACCCTTCCACTGCAAAAAGGCTCCATTAACAAGTAACTTTTTTGTTACAATGAGCCACCCTTTTTTAGATAGATCATAATGATTGAGATTGCAGCAGGTGTAATACCTGGTATTCTTGATGCCTGGCCTAATGAGATAGGTTTTATACGGAGAAGTTTTTCTCTTAATTCATTAGAAAGACCATGGACCTTGGTATAATCAAACTCTTGTGGAATCTTTATCTTTTCCAGATTCTTGAATTTCTCAACCTCTTTTAGTTGCCGCTGAATATATCCCTCATATTTTATCTCAATTTCAACTTTATGTGCAATACTTTCATCTATTTTTTTAGCGTGTCCATTTAGGAAGACAATATTTTGATAATGTAACTCCGGCCTTTTGAGGATTTGACCCAAGGAGGTTGCATTTTTTATTGGACTTGATCCTGACTTCACCAGATAATCATTTACCTTCTTTGAGGGAGCTATTACAGTACTTTTTATCCTATGAGCCTCTGCAGAGATCTCCCTCTGTCTTTCTTTCATTTCATGCACTGTTTCATCATTAATGAGCCCTAATTCATTACCTTTTTCTATTAATCTCTGCTCCACATTATCTTCTCGTAAGATGAGTCTGTATTCTGCCCTGGAAGTAAACATCCTGTAAGGCTCTCGCGTTCCTCTGGTAACCAGATCATCTACCATAACCGCAATATATGCCTCTGATCGATCAAGGAGAAAAGGTGGTCGTTTTTGAATCTTTGATGCTGCATTAATCCCTGCCCACATCCCTTGTCCGGCTGCCTCCTCATATCCACTGGTTCCATTGATCTGGCCAGCCATATATAATCCTTTGGTACGTTTTGTTTCAAGAGTGGGAAACAGCTGCAAAGGGTCGACATAATCATATTCAATTGCATACGCTGGTCTCATGATCTCAGCCTCTCCCAATCCCTCAACAGATCTCACAAAAGGAATTTGTATATCCATAGGTAGGCTATTTCCCAAACCGCTTGCATAAATTTCCTCTGTATCTATCCCCTCAGGTTCGAGTATGATTTGATGTTTTTCCTTGTCAGAAAACCGCACTATCTTATCTTCTATAGAGGGGCAATATCGTGCAGGAATCCCAGTAATTTTTCCTCCATAAAGGGCCGAGCGCTCTAAATTGTCTCTTACGATCTGATGACTTTTCTTATTGGTGTGACCAATGTAGCAGGGAATCTGGTTAATTTTGATCTCTTTTGTAAAAAGGGAAAATGGTCTGGGATCCAGGTCTCCTTCTTGTTTTTCAAATCTGGTAAAGTCTATGGTTGATTTTTTTAATCGTGCAGGAGTACCTGTCTTCATCCTTCCAAGTGTAAACCCTAATTCTTTCAAATTATCAGGCAGTCCATAGGATGCAAACTCACCCGCTCTCCCTGCCCTTATAGAGGTAAAACCGATATGTACCAAACCTTTTAAGAATGTTCCTGTAGCTAAGATCACGGCCGGGGCCTGGTAGCCAAATCCTGTTTGATCCTCAACTCCTGCCATATGATTATTCTCCACTACCAGTCTTTCAACCATGGCTTGTTTAATATCTATGTTAGACTCCTTTTCAAGGACTTCCTTCATGGCGATATGATACCTAATTTTATCATTCTGGGTGCGTGAGGATTGGACAGCCGGGCCCTTTTTTGTATTTAAAAGCCGATACTGTATTGCAGTTTTATCTGTTACCTTGGCCATCTCACCGCCTAAGGCATCAATCTCTTTCACCAACTGTCCCTTGGCTACTCCTCCAATAGAAGGGCTGCAGGGCATTTTTGCTATTCCATCCAGGTCTATAGTCATAATCAAGACACTGCATCCCATCCGGGCAGCTGCTAAGGCTGCTTCGCAGCCAGCATGCCCTGCCCCAACAACGATAATGTCATATTTCTTTTGATAATAATTCATGTCATTGACTCTATGAACAAAATTTTTACTATCTATAGCTGCTAATATGATTCCTTCGTAATTAAAATATATAAATGATACTACTATACTACTTTTGCAGATAAGGTTAAAGTATTAAGTGTTTAAAGATGGTCTGTTTATAGAGAGACAAATCACAGGAATTTATGGCAAATTTTTTATAGTTGGAACCTTTAATAAAATCAGATAAAATTCATTAGATGAATCTGAAAGCAAGTATGTAATGTGTAACCGAGAGAACACATTGAAATAGTAACTCAAATAAAGGAGATAATCATGAATGATGAAAAATACGAAAGGGCAAAGAAGAGAGTAGAAGAGTTAAAAAAGTTCTATGCAAATTTAGTTACATACACTGTTATAAACGTTATTCTTATCATCATAAATCTTGTCACCAGTCCTGGAAGCTTGTGGTTTTATTGGGTAACTATTTTTTGGGGAGCTGCAATTTTGCTTCATGCCTCAAAAGTCTTTGTTCTCAGGGGCAAATTTCTCGGGGAAGAGTGGGAGGAAAAGAAGATAAAAGAGCTTATGGAAAAAGAAGGGAAATCTAAAGGATAATAAATCACTCCTGAATAGGTTTTACCAGCTGGGTTTCGGAGCAGCTCAGTCTTTCTTTTTCGGAATGTCTACATATTGTATATGCGCTTCTTCACCTAAATTGCATGGTATTGCTATGCTTGTTGAAAACTTTAAAGCCGAAAAACTTATGACTACTAAATCAAGTCTTGAATAAAATCTTAGTGATCGTGGGTTCCAACTATGGCACGTAGTTATTAGTCTTGGTCGGTTTCAAATATTCATATATCCTAAACGTAGTATTGACCTCCCTCCTTTTTGCGGATAAATCAAATATGTTATACTCATCTCCATAATAATACCCCTATTTCTATTTTATAAGGACAATACCTCGGATGGAAAGGACCCATACACATGAGCGATGACTTTCTCTATCGGAATGTTCCCGCCTTTGGGCGTCGGTTGTATCGGCTCGGTTTAGCTACCAATTATGGCATTGATGGAGAGGATTTGGAGTGGGCGCTGGAGCAGGGTGTAAATTATGTCTTTTGGACCCCCAACGCGCGACGGGTAACGAAGTCGCTCAAAGCGGCCATAAAGCGTGACCGGGAATCGCTCGTCTTGGCTTGTGGGCCAACCACCGGATATTTTGGTGGGAGTATCAGGCGCGCCTGCGACCGATTGCTTCAGAAGCTCGGAACGGACTATCTCGACGTTTTTCAGCTTTTTTGGCTTGGTCGTACGAGCGCCTGGACTCCATCCACGATTGACGCGTTGGTATCCCTTCGGGAGTCAGGTATGGTTCGGGCCATTGGGGTGAGCATTCACGACCGGAAACGGGCGGACAAACTCGCCGAAGATTCTCCGCTAGACATGCTCATGATCCGTTATAATGCCGCTCATATAGGTGCCGAGCGGGACATCTTCCCTCACCTCCCCAAACGCAAACCGGCTATTGTCGCCTACACAGCCACCCGATGGCGGGGTTTACTTAAGCGTCCAAAAGGTTGGAACGGACCTGTCATGACCGCAGCTGATTGCTATCGCTTCTGTCTTTCCAATCCCCATGTGGATCTGGTGCTCATGGGCCCTAAAAACCACCAGCAACTCCAAGAGAACCTGCGTAATCTTCGGGAAAAAGGTCCCTTGTCAGAGGAAGAAAACCGCTGGATAAGAGACTTCGGGCAAGTTGTACACAAGGCAAGTTCGCGGTTTACATTTAGGTTTTAGCCTACCTTTTTTAAATTGGATGTCCATATATCATATTATTAATATTCGACACTGCGGTCAATGATAATGCTATGACACTGAAATACAGACATTTCTAAGTATTGTGATGGTAATAATAAGCGAATCTGGTGCCTCAAAAATTAAGGATACGGTAAGACTTGTTAACTGATTTCGGATTTAAGTATGCTGCTATGCTTGGAAAGAATTGAAGGGTCGAAATTTTCAAATATTGTGTTTGTATGTTGTAATAAAATCGGATAGAATGCATGTACCCAATCTGGCACGTATCATGCAATTTTGACGATAGAGGCCAACCGCAATATATTGAGGATTTATCAAATAATACTCTGGGAAAAATTATCAAATCCCACCCTCTGAGTAATATCTCCATAAAGGCCTTGAAAATTCCTTAGATGTTAATGTTTCGTAAATTCAATACAGAAAAAAGGTTCATTAGGTATCCTGGCTCCTGCTTCTTTCCCATTTTTTAGGGAAGCCTTCTTCCTTGACATTTCCCCTAAATTATAAGAAAAATCAATTCAGTGGTGAAAAGAATGCCTCCCAATCATCACGGGGTAGTCCATTTTTATTGCATGTTAATAGCCCAGCGAGGTAACTCAGATATAAATTTAGGAGGTTACAAAGATGAGAAGTAACCATTCCATAAAAATTTTTGGAACCTTATTTTTACTAATAATTATTTATGTCTTTGCTTGCGCGCCTGCAATCCAAAAACCTGTAACCCAAGATAGAAAGCCGGAAAAATACAGGACAGTGCTTTGCAAAGAC
>DATKWM010000105.1:0-2981 GCA_035529575.1 Desulfatiglandales bacterium | reverse complement strand
GGTGGTTGCTTACAGCAAAGGGGATGAAAAGGATTATCTGTATGATCGCTGAGGTTATTAATAGATCAGAGTTTAGGCTCACTGGTCAAGAACTGCGGCTTTGCGGATGAAGAGGGGTGGAGCGGAATAAACCCAATCACATAAATGCCCTGCCCGCCATTATTAATCAAGAAAAATGGAAATTCGTTTAATTTGATGGGATTAGATTAACGCCGGACCCTTTGAGAAGGAAAGGAGGATTAACAATGAGAAAGTGGTTTATAGTATCTGTACTTTTAGTGGTGCTATCCCTGCCCGGATTGAGTAAAGCAGAAGAAAAACAGAAGGATATAGCGATATTAGAAGAGGTAGTTGTTACTGCTACTAAAACCGAAGAGACACGTAAAGATGTCCCTAACTCAATTATCATAATGGATGAAATAGATATACAGGAATCCCCGGCAAAGAGCCTGGGAGAGCTGTTAGCTAACGAACTGGGCATAGACTGGAGGACACAAGGAAATTTTGGAGGGGCTGCCGAGATGATTCATATTAGAGGCATGAGTGGTAATGCGACACAGGTTTTTGTGAATGGTGTGAATATTAATTCACCTTCTCTTGGCATTGCAGATGTTGGAAGAATTCCCCTCAACACCATCGAGCGGATAGAGGTGGTCAAAGGTTCCGGGTCACTTCTCTATGGTTCGGGTGCCATGGGAGGAACTATTAACATCATAACTAAACGGCCAAAAAGGGAGAAGACCGATCTTACAATTAATGCAGGTTATGGTTCTCAAGACACCTATCAGTTATCGGCTGAGCAGGGCATGTTCTTATCTGATGATTTTGGGTATTATTTAACTGCCAGCCGCCGTGAAACTGATGGGTTTCGTAACAATAGTGATCTCACTCATAATGATGTTTCCCTTAAATTAGTTCTTGATAAAGGGGACGTCATGGATATCAGTTTCTATGGTGATTACATTGATCGGGAATTTGGACGCCCGGGAGTAAAGCCACCTGAGGGAACGCAAGATTATTTTATAAGCGGAATAAAAGTTTATAATAGTGATGCAGCCAGCTTGCAAGATCGAGGCAGTGATGAAGACGCCCATCTGGTTCTGCAGATCAAGAGCAAACCTTTAGAATGGTTGGGCCTTACCTTCAGGGGAGATTATACAACAATGGAGAATTATAACTATATGCGTTATATTGATTTTTTTGGAAATTTACCGGGAAGCAAAAGTTGGACTACCAATAAAGTGCGTGGGGTTGAAGGAAATATGGATATCAAGCCCTTTGAGAATGCAAAAGTGTTATTTGGAGCAGATTACAAAGATTATGATTGGAAAAATGAAAGTGTTGATCTGGATGCAACAGGAGCTGAAGTTTCTGGAACAGAATTAACCACCAATGCCGGACTGCACACACAAGGAACCTTTGCCGAGGCCCAATACAGGCCTTGTAAGTATTTTAAGGCATTGGCCGGCATAAGACACGAAGACCACTCGACCTTCGGGAACGAAGATCTCCCACTCTACGCGCTGATTTTTAACCCATTGAAAAATACCGTCCTGAAGCTCAGCCATGGAAAGCACTTTTTAGCGCCAACCCCCAATGATCTTTTCTGGCCAGATGATGGATTTACCAAAGGCAATCCTAATCTTAAGCCTGAAACAGGTTGGCATACAGATGCCACTCTCGAACAGGTCCTTTTGGATGATAAGGTATTTATCACACTGTCATATTTTCACTGGGATGTGAATGATAAAATCCAGTGGGAACCTGACTCCAATGGTGTCTTTTCGCCACAAAACTTGCGTGGCTATAAGGCCGATGGTTGTGAAGTTGGCACAAAAATTGGCCCCTATCATAACATGACACTGGCTCTTACCTATACGTACACCAATGCTGAGGAAGAAAACCGCGCCTATACCAAACAGGATTATGGTTGGCCTCCACTTTTCCCTCCAGATTTTCAATACACCTGGGTCAAGCGCCGAGCGGCTTACACACCGGAGCATCAGTTCAAGGGCAACCTTATTTACTGGAGTAACTTTGGCTTGACCACTACGGTTACGGTTCGATATGTGAGTGATCGTCTCTTATATCGCACCGAGACTGATGTGGCCTATCCTGCTACCAAGACGGTCATCTATGCCCTGGATTCCTATTGGACTGCAGACCTCAAACTAGAGCAGCATCTATATGATCGTTGGCTTCTTTCTCTGCAAGGCAACAATTTGTTCGATAAAGAATATGATACCTATCTTGATAGCTTTCAGGATCAAGACACCGGAAAAACAACTGTAGAAGGATTTCCCGGAGCCGGAAGATCTGTTTTTCTTAGGGTAACGTATGAATATTAAACTCATAGCGGTTTATGGGGCGTCGATATCGACGACCCTCCCTGGATCTTGACACATTTTTTGCTCGCCTTCCTCTTAGTTTTGAAGGTATTAATTTTATTTAGCTGTAACTATAGGTTGCCAATTCCCATCCCTTAAAACCTACCCAGGAAACTGATAAAGAAAAGAAAGTGCGTGTAGCTGGTCTGTTATCATTTTTTCCATATTGACTTTATATTGGATGTCCATTATAGTTTACTACAATATCTTGTGGAAATAGCTACGAAACCATTGTCTGAAAAGTTGGCCTCCTATATATAAGATGATGGAAGATAGGGTAAAAAGGATAATCTTTCTGGACTCACGATATTTTGTGCCTGCCTGTGTTCAGAATTTTGGACGGGACCGAGAATTGCAGAATTTATTAAGTCAACCTATGTCAGATAAAGGCATAAATGGGGAGATGATATTATGTTTACTGAGATAGAAAAAAGAGATGGCACGATAGTGGCTTTTGAGGCCGAAAAGATTACAAATGCTGTTACTAAAGCTGGAAAGGCAACAGGGGAGTTTGATGAGAAGGTTGCTAAAAGGCTTACCATCAAGGTTTTAAATTTAGCTAGTCAGGTAATTGGGGAAGAGCCCCCAACAGTA
>DATKWM010000104.1:0-7890 GCA_035529575.1 Desulfatiglandales bacterium | reverse complement strand
GATCCAGCCGCCGCCTGTTTTCACTACGGTCAAGAAATCTTTGAGGGCCTAAAGGCATATTACGGTAAAGATAAAGGCATATACCTATTCAGGGCTTCAGATAATTTCAAAAGATTTAACCTCTCAGCAAGAAGGATATGTATGCCAGAGCTTGATATAGAGCTAGCCATGGAAGCCCTAAAAAAGCTGATCCTCATCGACAGGGAGTGGATCCCTAAAACTCGCGGAACCTCCCTCTACATCAGGCCTACAATGATTGCAACCGAACCACACTTAGGTGTCAAGGCAGCAAGTAAATATCTATTTTACATTATCATAGGACCTGTTGGCTCCTACTATCCTGAGGGACTAAATCCTGTGAAAATTTATGTAGAGGATAGATACGCCAGGGCTGTTCCTGGTGGTACTGGCGAGGCCAAAACAGCAGGCAACTATGCAGCCAGCTTGCTGGCATCAGAAGAGGCAAAGAAAAAGGGTTTCAGCCAGGTTCTCTGGCTGGATGGATGCGAAAAGAAATGGGTAGAGGAGGTGGCAGCCATGAATATGTTCTTTATGATAGATAATGAGGTTATCACCTCACCTCTTACAGGATGTATTTTAGGGGGTATCACCAGAAATTCCGTAATCAGATTAGTCGGGGACTGGGGATTGAATATGAAAGAGAAATCATTATCCATTGATGAAGTTATTGAGGCCGCTAGCAGTTCCAGGCTTAAGGAGGCATTTGGGACTGGAACCGCAGCTGTTATATCACCAGTCGGACAAATAACATATAAGGGCAAAGATTATGTTATAGCCAGCGGTAAGATGGGCGAGCTATCACAAAAACTGTACGATGAGATTTTGACTATCCAGTATGCAGAAAAACCAGATCCCTATGGATGGACAGAAAAGATAGGATAGGAAAAGGTACACATCAAATTTTATCAAAAGTTCGCT
This sequence comes from Desulfatiglandales bacterium, assembly GCA_035529575.1. Lineage (GTDB taxonomy): Bacteria > Desulfobacterota > DSM-4660 > Desulfatiglandales > B25-G16 > B33-G16. The sequence continues at coordinate 6,951 of DATKWM010000104.1, read as the reverse complement.
GATTTTTCCACATTCGGTGGGATAGAGATTCTACATGTAAAAAATAGTGCTACCAACCTTGATGAACTCGTAAAAAGTCAAAAATGGGACTGCAAAGTAAAAAGCTCCAAATGCAAGGCTTGCGAATCTTGAGGAATGCGGCGTACTTACCAGTACGCCGCAATGACAAAAGATGAAGCGTAACGTAGCAGTTGGACTTTTTACGAAGTCGTCAACCTTAAATCTATCCAAATCCCCTAATACTTATCAAGAGCATGGTAAAATATAGTTCCTTTAGAAAAAAATCCCTCTTTAAAACAAGGTGGTTTGATATCTGTTGTTTTTTATTTGTTGCCCTTATTATCTCAATTACCGCTCTCTACTTTACTAACAAGGATTTTGCAATCGAGTTGAGGCAGGTTAGACAGCCTAAACCCAACCTATTTAATATAGGAATCGATGTATCGCAAACTATTAAGCCAGGTGTTCTTGCTGATTTTAAGAAGGCACTTATCTTACGACTAAGAAGCTTTGCTGGAGATAAGAAAGTTCGCTACCATATTTCCCTCTTCGGGACTCCAGGTTGTGGAAAGGAGGCTATTGTCGATATAGTTTCAACTCAATCGCAAGAAAACCCTGACTCTTTTAATCAGAGGGTTGAGAAAAAGATTACGCAGATATCTATTGCAAAAAAGGTAAAAGAGCGATCTGACACACAACCTCTGACCACCCCATTATTCTGCTTTCTCGAAAAGATACTTACAGAAAGAGTTGGTGAGCGGATAATAATTTTATCTGATCTAGTAAATGATGATGAAGGTTGCCAAAAGCAATATTCCCTTCCTTTAACAACAATAACAAAATTTGGCATACATAAAGATGGCCAGATTATTTTTTTATACTCTACACCCTATTTACCAGGCAAATATACGACTCCTGAGATCTATGAAAAGTTGATTAATAAGCAGGAAAATTTTATAAAGGAAATGAGGAAACTGAGTAGTCAAGGTAAGGTGAGGGTATTCTTTTACCATATTCCAGATAATCCACAGAAAAGGCTACCTTTTTTGAAATCCAAATTACAAAATTCTATACCGGCAACTACCTTCGAGGTTATTTGGGAAAGGGTTTCTAAAATGATTAACACTATCATCTGTGCTGTGAGGGGGTAAAAAATGCACCTTGAATTTATTAAGGCAAGAGATTTACCAGATGCCTGGTTTCAGTGTGTTTATCAGATACTTGACACCGGAAGAACATACACAATAGATAGGGGAAGCTATGAAGGGCAGAAAAGGATTGAGTTTGACTATATAACAGTACACATAAAATATCCAGGTAAAAGACCGCTACTGCCCGACATCCCTCCCGCTTTAGGAATACCTAATCCGGTAGATAATGATTACCTCGATCAATACCTTCCATACCTTATGACCTCTACAAAAAAGGAAGGGGAAGAATACACATACGGGGAGTATCTTGAGCCGCAAATAAAAGAAGTGATAAGGATGTATAGGGAAGATGGCCATGGTACAAACCAGGCCTATATGACAGTAGGAGATCCAGAAACATTATATCTTAGCGATCCACCCTGTCTCAGAGGGATTGATACCAGAATCAAGGACAATAAGCTCCACTTTGTTGTCTATTTCCGCTCATGGGATCTGTGGAATGGATTTCCAGCTAATTTAGGTGCCATTCAATTATTGAAGGAGTATATGGCTGAGAGCATAGGTGTTGAAGATGGGCAAATCATAGCTGCAAGTAAAGGCCTTCATCTTTACGATTATATCTGGGAATTAGCAAAATTACGGACTATGAAATCAGGGTAATGTCAGTAGTCCGTTGTATTTGTATTTCTAATTACTTAGGTTAAATATAGAAATTATCATCTTTGTAGCTATTTAGTTGAATTAATTTGTTTTTTGTTATTTCCAATGGGCAGATTACAACTCCTAACAGACACCACCAATTTTAAGCTCTTAGCTTATAAAGATAGACGACGATGATAAAGGTAGATCTCAAGGATCTGGATCTGAATGAGACAAGGGCACATGTAGAAAAAATCGGACTTGAAGCCTATAAGGCAGAACAGATCAGGCAATGGATATTTGCCCACAAGGCTACATCATTCGAGGGAATGACCAATATTTCTAAGGAGTTAAGGAGCTATCTCAGCTCCTCTTGCATTATAAGCCAGCTAAAAATTACTAAGACCGACATCTCTCTTGATGGCACAAAAAAGGTCTTATTTGAACTTGAGGATGGTAACAGGATTGAATCTGTTCTTATCCCTGAAAGGAATCATTTTACCGCATGCATATCATCCCAGGTTGGGTGTGCTATGGGATGTAAGTTTTGCCTTACTGCCAGACAGGGATTTATCCGGAACTTGAAGAGTTCTGAGATAATAAACCAGGTCATCCAGATTAGGGAATTGCTCGATCAACCAGAAAAACTTACAAACATTGTTTTTATGGGCATGGGTGAGCCATTGGCCAATTTCGAGGCTGTAAAAAAGGCAGTTAATAATATAATTTCTCCTGGTGCCCTTAATTTTTCTCGACGTCGGGTGACTCTTTCTACATGTGGCCTTGTACCGGAAATGGAAAGGCTTGGTAAAGATCTTCCAATCAATTTGGCTGTTTCCCTGAATGCTGGCGATGATAAAACAAGGAACATCCTTATGCCAATTAATAAAAAATACCCTTTAACGAGATTAATAGAAACACTTAAGCACTTCCCCTTACATAAGGGCAGGAGAATTACCTTTGAATACCTCCTTATAAAGGATATTAATGATAGGCTTAGTGATGCTGCTAACTTGGCGAGACTCCTTAAAAATCTTAGGGCAAAGATAAACCTGATTCCGTTCAATCGCTATGATGGGAGCCCCTTTGAGGAACCTGATGAAAAGAGAATTCTCGCCTTTCAGGATGAGCTAATAAGAAAAAACTATACTGTTACGATCAGAAAAAGCAAGGGGGCTGATATCTCTGCTGCCTGCGGGCAATTGATAACAGCCACGTAAGGTTCTTCGATAAACACTGATTCTCAGTCTTCCACAGTATTCACCTCTATTTTAACCTCACCAAACTCTACCGGGCCCCCTGGAAGGTTTCCTTTTTTTTCTGTAATTTTCACTCCCCTGGTCTTGATCCCCACTTCCATCGAACCGGTTTTCACCATGTAGATACCTTGAGATGGAATGAGGTCCAGCTCTCCGAGCTGAGTAGTAGAGGCATAAAGGGTAATACTCTCCAATCCCAGGGGTGGACTTACTTCCAGTTCAAATCTGTCTCTACCTGAAGGTATTTCATAAATGACACCACCATTGAAATAATTTTCACTCCTGTAAGGATTAGGAATGAGTTGGATGAGATGGTCTGCAGCATCCTGGTAAATAATTCTGGCAAAAAAGGGCTTGTTGCCTTTAAGATAAATCTTTATTTTCTCACCAATTTGGTATTGTTTCTTATCAGTCCAAAGTTTCACTGTGAGAGGTGCATTAGGGTCATCAAGAAGGGTTTTTTCCTTGACAACTTTCCTTAGAGAATCTGGATCAGGGGTAACCTCAACCTTTATCCTTACCTTATAGCATTCACCAGCATACTCAGTTTTGAACCACCCTTCCTCCATTTCTTCAATAACGCTCACCTTTGCCTGGGCATAGGCATTTATAATGTCTGAGCTCACAATGGCATTTTTTACTTCTGTCTCACTTTTTATATGCGTGAGGGCCATCTCAGCGGCTTTTCTTTTTGTCTCAGCCATGGCCAGTTCCCTGGTCTCCTTCCTGGATTTATCCTCTCCCATACAGGCATGGCCCTCTGCTTCCAGTATTACCGAGCTCTGAACATCAAACCCCTCCATCTGGGCCCAGGCCTGAAAGCTCCCCAAAAAAAGCCCAGCACTTACCATAAAAATCCACCATTTCATCATTTCTTATCCTTTATTCATTTGAAATTTTCAACACTGCCAAGTGAAACGGTTTAATTTCCTTCTCTTCAAATTATGATTGAAGAATCATCGAAGAACAATTGCTGAGGCGCATCAGTAAAAACTATTTCTTTCCAACAAAAAAGAGAAATTCGCCTTCTCCTTCCAACCTACCGTATAATGGAGTTTGGGCCTGCTGAGAAGCATTCGACACAGTTGGCCTCAGATAGGCCCCGAGTTCAGTCCCTGTAACTACGCCATCATTATTTATATCTGCTTCTCCACCAAGGGCTCGCAAAAAGTATCTGGTAAATAGTCCATGCCCTTCCTTTTCTTGCGCCTGTTCCCCCTTTCCACCAGCGGTAATTATCTGAACTACCCGCATAGAGGATACCTTGCCTAAATAATCACCTATCTTTCGGGAAATACCCGATGATCTACTGAGCCCAAGACCTGAATAGCATGAATCCATAACATAAAGTATATGTTTTGCGGGTATGAGGTTAGAGAGATCCCTTATTTGTTCCATGGATATAGCAGTGGCGAAATAATTGGAGGTATCTGCGTCAACAGGGATGATGTATCCTTTTTTACCTCCCGCAGGCAAGTCCTCAGTTTGGCCATGACCAGCGAAATAAATAACCACCCTGTCATTCAGATCTACCTTTTGCGGAAGCTCATATCCTAAAACAGTTAAGATTCTCCGTTGGGTAGCCTCTTTATCTAAGATAGTGGTGATCTCATCAAAGCCGGATTCTTTAAATTTTTGTCTGATTGCTTTTGCATCTTCTGTTGCAAACTCCAAGGCAGGCCACTCTTCATATTTATTTATTCCAATCACCACTGCAAAGGATCTCCTGTAAAATTCAGTAGCTTGGAGGGAAGTATCTTTTTTTGTGATTAACTGTATTTTCGGTTTCTCTCTTTCGATTGTCAGCGAAACACTTGATAGGTTCCCGAGATCATCCGCTGCCTTAACAATGACTGTATTGGTTCCTACCTGTATTGGGATGTCTTTTAGGAAGTTTCCGTGTTCATCAACAGATGCTTCTAACTGGTTCACTTTAACCCATGCGATTCCACTTCTGTCTGTGGCAATACCGCGTACGGTTATATTTTCATATTTGTGAACAATCTTTATCCCACGAGGAGTTGAAGGCTCATAGAGGATGATCTTGGGTCCATCCCTGTCCAATGCTTTTTCAATCTTCGCTTTTAGCTCTAATGCCTTTGGATAATCTTCTCTTATGCTGAGTGATTTCTTGAGATATCTGCTCGCTTCATCCAGATCACCTTTTTCAAACAATAAACTGGCCAGCAAATAATACAACTTATAGTTTGTGGTGCCGAGTTGTGTGGCCTTTGTGAAATACTCTATGGCCTTTTCACTCTCCCCATCTTTTCGATAAAGGTTACCAGCAAGTTCATAAGGTCTGATGAAACCCGGACATAACTCAATAGCCTTAAGATAGAATTGAAGGGCACGATCTTTTTGGGAGGCGAACTGGCCCTCCCAGAAGAAATGCGGTGCCTTATCGCAATCAGTAGAAGCTGATACAGAAGATAAGTTGAAACCTGCAATAAAGGAGAAGATAATCAAAAGTCTGAAATAGGCTATAAAAGTCTTTAAATAGCTCATTGTTACCTTCCTTTATTCTCGTTTTATGTTGTTTTGTGAAGTAATTTTCCTTTTTGAGTTTTGAAACGATAAACCCTTCTCATATATATCTTATATCTCTTCTTCTATGATTCCCTCCGCGGCGTTTATCCTGAAATTATCAAATATTGCTGTAATGGGTGATCTTGCTTTAATATAAGTTCTCGCAACAAAAAAATTTTGGAGTTTTAGGCCGAGCATAATATCCTTTGACGTGGATCGAAAGGTATTCATTTTTTTCCATTCCTTGCCCCCTTCTTTCTTATAAAGCGTACTTATATGATTCCCTGATCGAAGGATTCTCAGGGTGCCCCGGAAATTTCCAATCTCCTGGACTTTGCCACGATGGTATTTACCTTTTTCGGCATAACTAGAAAAGATGTAGCTTTTATAAAGTGTCCCTCTCTTAGATAGACCAATGGTTACGTAATCTGTGGCTTGCACTTCCTTGCTTTTGTGAACGACAAGAAAATTCAGCATATGATCCATATCTTGTAGCCCTTCCAAAAAATCAATATGACAATCTACCTGAATGTCAAAGTCCCCTCTAAGGGCATATTTAGACGCCAGCCCGCCTTTGCTAAAATGGCCCATTTGGGTTTCAATCCTTAATTTCCCGTTCTCAATGCGCATATCTGCTGGCTTAAAATTGGCCACCTGCTCTTCAGAAGACAGATACCCTGCTTTTTCCCATAGATCTTCCTTTAGCTTATCGAAATTATCATTGTAGTACGCAAGTTTGCTTGGAGGTAAACTCTTTTCAATTTTAATAGCAACCTTCTCTGTTGCGCAACCTTGAAAAGAAACTAAAGAAGCTATAAAAAAAATTACGATAACCCATGAATTTATCTTTTTCATGCCAAAATCCTCTTTCCCACTTGTATTTAAGAAGGTTAACAATTTAATTGTATGAGCGCAATAATAATCGAACAAAAATGAGTTTTGAGGGTGCCACTATTCACCCATGGTTTTCAGTTAAGGAGGTGATTGATATAGAATTCCTTTTGTTTGGAGGAACCATAGGATAAAGTCGACTAGATATCAAAGTGATACCCCCAAAAAGAACAAGCTCTTCCATTCTGAGGATGGTTTGTGGATTAGAAAACTTCTGCTGTTATAAAGATCGCAGACCAACATAAATTTACAAGGAAAATCAGTTGGTTTTTTGTCCACAAGCACTTCGCACGCGCTAATGAACTTGTCAAATCCTTTAGCCTGATAGTCCCTAAGAATTCATTAATGGTTTGAATTTTTAAGCACTTATTGAAGTAAACAGATATTTTAACAGTACCATTTATTATGTGATCTTTGAATAATAATTTTCAAAATGAAATCTATCATATTAGTAATCTTATTCTATTTCTATGACAAGAATT
>DATKWM010000103.1:0-27755 GCA_035529575.1 Desulfatiglandales bacterium | reverse complement strand
TATTTTCAAGCGCCATTTTTCTTTTCGGTTTTCTCCCCGCAGTAATGATTAGCTATTATATTGCGCGATTGCTGTTCCAAAAAAAATTAGGCAACGCCCTCCTTCTTCTTTTCAGCTACATCTTCTATCTTTACGGGGCGGCGGTTTTTCTTCCGATCCTCTTGCTATCCACTATCGCCGATTACTTCCTCGGGCTCATGATCGACCGGGACATCAAGCGCAAACAACTTTGGCTAACCCTCTCGGTGCTGCTCAACATTGGACTCTTGATCTACTTTAAATACGCCAATTTTTTTGTGGGGGAACTAAACAGTATTTTTATAGAGTTTGAATTTTCTCCGGTCAAATGGACTGAGGTTCTTCTCCCGATAGGTATTTCATTCTTCACGTTCCAAAAACTCAGCTATGTCATCGATGTATACCGCGGGAAAAGTCGTGCGCTTGAGAATGTTATTGATTTTGCCCTCTACGTTGCTAATTTTGCACGGTTAATCGCCGGACCGATTGTGCGGTTCAGCTATATCAGCAGTCAACTTAAAAGGCGCACAGAGTCGTGGGATTTATTCTTCACTGGCATTATGCGCTTTTGCTGGGGCCTGGCCAAGAAAGTAATTATCGCCACTTCCTGTGGTCAGATTGCCAACAGTATCTTTAGCATCGACCTGGCGTTGCTCGATACAAAAAGCGCCTGGCTCGGCTCGATTGCCTACACCCTTCAGATCTATTTCGATTTCTCCGCCTATTCCGACATGGCTATAGGTCTTGGCCTTATGTTTGGCTTTACGTTTCCAGAAAATTTCAATCGCCCCTATTCTGCAGTAAGTATCACGGACTTTTGGCGTCGCTGGCATATTACTCTGAGCCAGTGGTTCAGGGATTACCTCTATATCCCCCTCGGCGGCAACCACCGGGGGACTGCCAGAACATGCGTTAACATGGCTGTCGTTTTTGTCCTGTGCGGGCTCTGGCATGGAGCGAACTGGACGTTTGTGTTTTGGGGAATGTATCACGGCGTGTTCCTGATATTGGAACGCATCACCGGCATCCGTGAGGTTCCTCCCGAGAAATACATGGCTGTGCGCCGGGCAACAACATTGTTCATCGTTATTCTAGGCTGGGTGCTGTTTCGCTCCGCAGACATCTCACAGGCAGCGGGGTTTCTGAGGGCAATGTTCACAGCTTCCGATTTGCCTCTTTCTTATGAATTGAGCCTGGCATTGAACTACCGAAATGTTCTATTCATGGTAGCGGCCTTGATGGTATTCTTCCTGCCCCGTGAATTTAGCGGGATAAAGATTTTAATCAGCAAAAGAGATCCAATCTCTTTACTCGTGTGTGCTTTAATGATCTTGCTGCTGCTTCCTTACTGCGCAGCCCTGATTGTCGGCGGCTCAACCAGCCCCTTTATTTATTATCGGTTTTAAACATGCGATGAAAAAGATTTTTTCACTCATATTTCTTTTCCTTCTGATTGTTCCTGCTATGGCATGGCTTATCGGGCTGGATTTCGGCATCAATGTGGATAATAAAAAACTTGACCCCCCACGGCCCCATGGGTGGGCTTTTCTCGACAACGAGTACTACCGCTCTTTTGATCAGTATTTGAACTATACCTTCTCTCTGCGAAGTGCGCTGACCTTCACCAAAAACTGGCTGGATTATCATATATTTCGCACAACAGATTCGACCAGTGTCCACATCGGTAGGAACGGATGGCTTTATACCAGTAAGTCAATTGATGATTACAGGAAGGAAGCTTGCAGAGACAAAATGGAGATCGGCCGAATGCTCTTGGAGCTCCACGCCCTTGAAATGATAATCGAAGCCTCAGGACGCCAGTTCTTATTTTTTGTTGCTCCGAACAAGTCCAGTATTTATCCCGAGCATGTGGGTTTTGCTCCTAAAGCCACCGGGTGCAACCATAGCCGATACGATCTGCTCCTCGAAAGCATCGAGAAACACCCGCTGAGGAGTTTTGTAAGGCTTGACGAACAGCTTCGAACTGCAAAAGAACGCTATCCGCTACTGTATGAAAAAACCAGCACCGATTGGAACAGGCGAGGCGCGTTGGTCGCTGCCGAAAAAATCCACCAGCAGATTTTCGACAGCCCCATGAAAGAACCGCCTGCCGATCACCATTCATCCGGTATGATCAGCAAAGGAGATCTCTACCGTCAGCTGATGGGTTTTCCTCCTCGGGATGAAGATAGGCCTTTCCAGAGCTTCGTGAACCCCAATCAGCCTGATCTCTCTACCGGGCTTCTTTGGGGCGATACATTTACCCACAATTTCCTCTTCTACGCGCGAAATATGTTTAAACAGTTGGATGCAATCCTTACTGACCGAGTGCCATCAAGGCAGAACGGAGAAAACCTGCGAGCCTATGATTTTATTGTGCTTGAGAGAGCCGAATCCGAACTGGCTACAGTTCACGTAGACCTTGAAAAAATTTTCTCATTGTTTGAGCACGAAGCACAGATCCCAGAGAGGTACCTCCTCGAGCTACGGGCGGCGGTGCCAGTTTCACACATTTCTCTGGATTTTGGGAAAGACGGTTTAAAAATAAAATCAATGGGCGCCCAGTCCGCCTTTGAACTCACATCCGTGCCAGGTTCAGATGCTAATATCTTCAGGGTACTGAAGCTATCGATTGGTGCATCACAATCGAACACCATAACAGTTACCTCCTTGACCGACACCCCCTATGTCACACCGAAACCCTTAAAACTTGGTATTACGGAGATCTATCTGCCGCTCCCATTTCAAAAAACCCTATCCCTGCGCATCCAGCCAGGTAAGAGAGCAGGTCTGTTTGTGTTGCGCTCAGCTGAAGTACTCGGATTTATGAAAAATCCGAGTGTCCCCGAACTGCTCCCGGACAACATCACCGTCGCCAAAATCGACCAGGCAGATAATGTCGATCTCCTGCAAGAGGGCTCGATAGCTTGTATTTCCAAATTGGAACATAACACTGACATTGCAGCCGCTATGTCTGATGGTGCGACCTCTGGCTCCACTTTCAAGATGTTCATGCCCGAAGATTTCATATTCGAAGGTGCAGAGGTATCGAGCTCGAGGCAGCATTTCTTCGATTTGACAGATGAAGACACTGAGCACATAGTCATATCAAAAGATTCGAATGAAGGCGTTTCCGCAACCAAACCCGAGATCGACGATTCAAACACTGTGGTGGAAGTCTCAGGCGTGGATATCAGCTCCAAAGATGTCACAGCCAGTGGGGCCGAAGTGCCGACTTCAGAGACGTCCTCAATTACCATAGTCGATTTTGACGATGGAAAAATATTCCAGCGCACAGGCACGAGTGCTACTATCACGGTGTCTGGAACATACACAGGCATGCCGAAAGCCATAGAGGCGAGAGTGGTCAGGGACAGCACCCTTGAGGAGATCGTACCGTGGACAGTGATTGATCCCTTCCCACGAAAAGGAATTTTCTTAGGGGTGCTTTCTGAAGTTTCTCAGGGTGGGTGGTACAACATCCAGGTGCGGTACAGCAATAATCACTCTGTCTTAAGTTACGGTACCCACAAATGGGGCGTGGGAATACTCGTCGCTTGTCTCGGTCAATCAAATATGAAAGAATGGTTTTATAAAGGCACAGCCTTAAGGGCACATCCACTGCTGCGGAAATTTACCCTTGAAGGTTGGGCAAAGCTCGGCAGGACGGGTAATGGGGCCATCGCTTTTGGTAACAGGATAATAGAGCGACTCGGTATTCCTGTCGGGCTGCTGGATTATTCTAAAAACGGCTCAGGACTGAGGAAAGAAGCGGACTGGGGAACCGGATACTGGGAAGACACGTCCCCCGATTCGATTTATAACCGTTTTGTTGCTGGCGTATCCGAGATAGGGGGCGCAGTGGAATTCGTCGTCTGGATACAGGGTGAAGCAGACGCCGCGCGAGGCACCGTAACGGAGGACGAGTACGCACAATCACTTGAGAGCTTTATCACAAATCAGATAAGATCCGATATCCACAATGGCTCGGATCGTGAATACCTCCCTTTTCTTATCGTCACGATGGTCAAACGTCCCGGAGGCAAAGACAAATCCCACCAGGCCATCCGTAACGCCCAAAAGCATGTTGCAGAAAACGTTGCCGACTGTTATTTAGCGGCCACGATCCTCGATCTCAAAAATCAAGGCAGACAGCACCTCGCTCCCGATTCATTCATTACCATGGGCCACAGAGTTGCTCAAACGGCTTTATTTATTTTAGGCAAAGAGAAATACTGCCGCGGGCCCCATGTAGCCGAAGTGAAGTGCTTAGATAACCATACCATAGAGGTAAGAATTAAACACAGAGGCGGGTCGGATTTCACACCCGATTCAGGGATTTCCGGATGGGAAATACTGGTTAACGGGATCCCTGTGCCCATCGCGGAAGTTTATCGGCATGATCCTCAGACAATCAGGATTATGCTCGAGAACCCGCTTACCAGTAAAGCAAAGATTCGCTATTTGTACGGTGCAATGCCAGATGCGAGCAAACCGGTCTTAGACAATTCAGCGATGGCCCTCCCCCTTGAGGAATTCGAATCGGAAATTCAACAAAAATGGTAAAGATTGTACTGGGAGGCTTGTATTAAACCATTTGGTTAAAATTTTTTTACTTCTCTGCGCTAATAATATTCTGTTTTTAACCATTCCACTGTTAAATTTCCGAGCAAAAGTGTTGGTTACACAAGAATTCCCTCCGCAACCCCATACAAAGCGTTATTTACCTTAATTTAAAAAGACAATCTATCAAGTTAAGGTAACATGGGAATGGTTCATTCTTGACACCCAACCTTCTTTTCCTTATACTCATTTCTTCAAAAACCAAATACCAATGTAGGGCTTGGATTCCCAGAGAAGGAAAAAAGGCAATCTAAATCCGGAGGATATATTTTGCAACAAGGAGAATTGTTTGTGGAAAGGGAAAGGTCCTTTCACTGGGCGTGGGTCATCTTAGCGACATGTTTTTTCAGCCTCTTTATAAGCTATTCTGTTCGCCTCGGATATAGTGTAGTCCTTCCAGAAATGATTCGAACCCTGGGTTTTGGGCGAACTGCAGGTGGATCTATCTATAATGCTTACCTTTTTTCCTATATCGCTCTAACCCCCCTGACCGGTTATCTGACAGACCGATTTGGAGCCCGTCATGTGATTACAAGCTGCAGCCTAATCCTTGGCATTGGTGTTCTCTTAATGGGGACTGTAAATAACCTCTGGATGGCCTGCCTTTTTTACGCCATCGCCGGAGTTGGAGCCACAGGAATGTGGGCGCCGGTCATTACCGTTGTCCAGCGTTGGTTTTCTCTCAATAGAAGAGGGCTCGCACTTGGCATCCTTTCTACTGGATATGGGCTTGGCTTCGCCACCATGGGAGTGGCCTTCCCATGGATTGTACACCATTTCACCTGGCGCTATGCATGGTATTTTTTAGGTGCAGGTGCATTGGTAATGACTTTGATAAATGGCCTATTGTTGAGAAGTGATCCAAAAGGGTCAGGATATTTACCATGGGGGCAGAAGAATGGATCCTCCCGTAGTAGTGAAACGGATGTGGCTCCTTCTGCAAAAGATATACCCCTTTCTATGGTCTTTAAAAATATAAGATTCTGGCTGATTGGGCTTTCTTATTTTTCAATCGCTTACAGCCTTTATGGAATCACCACTTTTATGGTGGACTACGCCAAATATCAAATTGGGTTGCCCTTAGAAAAGGCAAGCCTTCTTGCAACAGTGCACGGAGTCTCTCAAGTCGCGGGAGTGTTGACAATTTTGCCCCTTTCCGATTATGTGGGCCGAAAAAGGACCATTATCATTTCCAACTCCTTTATAACTGCCTGCCTGATCGGAATCCTATTCACTGGAAATTCCTGGAAAATGCTCTTTATCCTTGTAGGAATTATGGCCCTTTTTTATGGGGCAACATTTCCTCTTTATGGTGCCTGTGCGGGTGATTATTTTCCTAAGGATCTGATGGGAACCGTTATCGGGGCATGGACGCCCATGTATGGTCTTGGCGCTATCCTTGTGCACTGGATTACCGGGATTTTACGAGATACTACAGGCGTCTATGACTATGCCTTTATAATTAATGCAGGTATGGCTGTAGCAGGTCTTTGTTTAATGGCTTTAGTTAAAAAAAGTGAGGTTAACTGAGGTATTATTACCCATAAGCCTCAAGATCAATGGATACCTAAGGGAAGAATTATGAAATAAAGCTCTAACTTTTTTCCTTTTGACACCCTTTTCATACTTTGGTAAACGATATATAATTATTAGAGTTAGATCTCTTAACTGACTTTTTTTAATTATAGCACAATCAAAGGGGAATGAAATGGTCGATATAAGCCGATGCAAGAAATGCATCCTCCCTGTCACTTATCCTGATATTCAGTTTGATAAACATGGTATCTGCAATTTCTGTTTGGCAGCATCAAATGAAAAAAAGGGGCCAAGAAAAAGGTCAAAAAGTAAGTTAGATAGAATCATCAAGACTTATAAGGGAAAAAGTAGTAAATATGATGTTATTGTTGGTCTAAGTGGTGGAAAGGACAGTAGCTATGTAGCCTATTATCTGAAAACAGAATATGATGTAAAGATGCTGGGCATGAATTATGATATTGGATATCGCTCTACATATGCTATTCAAAACCTTGAGACCTTGGCAGATAAACTGAAGATAGATTTATTTACTATCAGGCCAAATAGTAGTTTTATAAAAAAGCTATTCGCTCATTTTCTGCGAAAACGGGGAGAGTTTTGTTCGGTTTGTAATAATCTTGGATATCTAATTGGGGCAAGTTTTTCGTGGAATCAAAAGCTATCCTTAGGTTTCTCTCCTTTGATGGTGGGGGGATGGTCAAAGGAATATGAATTTCAGCATGGTGTTTCGGTGACATCCATGGATTATTTTTTTGAGAATTTAACTCATGAGTTGCTCGAAGAATTGATTGCACAACCATTTATTGAAGAAAAGGTAGTCTTAGGGTATATGAAACTAAAAGATCCTAGACAAGCCCAAATTGGTACTGAGGAACATAAACAATTAGGCGATTATGCCATGAACTTTATTCAGTTACCAGACTATGTAGAATGGAACATCAGGGAAATACCTCATATTTTATCTAATAAACTTTTCTGGAAGCACCCCCCAGATGTCCATGAAAGCCACTTTGATTGTTCTCTCTTTCCTCTAAAAGAATATTTAAAGTTTAAAAAATATGGTTTGACTCAGGAGACAATCAAAAATAGCGTGTTAATCAGGGAAAGACTCATGAGCCGCGAAGAGGCTCTGGAAAGAACGGTATTGGAACAGACAACCGAGCCAGGGATTTTTGCTAGTTTTCTTCATGAATTGGGATTATCAAAGGATGATATAAATTGGAATGCTGAATGGTCCAAGTAAATTTAGGGAATGAAAATTGTAAAAATCAGTCTTTATCAATATAACGAGCCATTTAAGTTGGGGTTTCATTCCTCTCAAACTCTAAGAGCGCGTTCTGAGTCTATAATAGTTCGATTGGAGTTCGAAAATGGAATTTCAGGATATGGGGAAAGCACACCGAGGACTTACGTAACTGGTGAAGATTGTTCAACAGTTGTGCAGGTGATACAGAATTTTTTTTCATCTATACTACTATCTCATGAAATACATACAATAGATGATGTTGAGGGTGTATTAAATAAGTTAGAAAGCGAATGTCTAAAAAAAAATATTCTCCATTATAATTCCGCTTTAGGGGCAATAGATATCGCTTTACTGGATGCGCTTGGTAAACTTCAAAAGGTACCTGTAACTAATTTTTTAGGCTCAATTGTAAGAGAAAAGGCCCTATATTCAATTTCCATTCCATTTCTTCACCCTCAAAAGATACGAGAATTATTTTTTCAATTACAAAAATTTAAGTTCAAGTATGTAAAAATCTTATTAGGAGAATCGGAAAGCAAGAATGTAAAAAGGGTAAGTTTAGTTAGATCGTTATTTGGAGACCATGTGGATATTCGGGTGGAGGCCAATGGAAAATGGACATTTCAGCAGGCCGTCTTTAATCTGGAGAAATTAGAAAAATTTAATATAACAGCAGTCGAACAACCTGTAGCAAAAGATAATATAGTAGGCCTGCAAAGATTAAAAAAAGCTATTAAGATACCTATTATTGTTGATGAATCCATGTGTAGCTTGTCTGATGCAAAAAATTTAATCGAAAAAGAGGCCTGCGATATTTTAAATATAAAGATTTCTAAATGCGGAGGGTTGTTGAGATCAATGGAGATTGCACATTTCGCACAATCACAAAACATATCTTGCCAATTGGGTGCCCATGTCGGAGAAACAGAAATTTTAAGTGCTGCAGGTAAGTCTTTTGCCTTTACTATTCCTAATCTTATATATTTTGAGGGGGCCTCTTTTCTACTACTTGAACATTCATGCAGCAACAATCAATTCGAGATTAAAAATAAAAGAGAAGATAGGGTTTCAAACTTCGGACTAGGGATTAAATTGACAAATCAGCAATTAATAATGAAGCACTGCGTACCCATTGTTGAATTATCAGACAAGACAGTGCATAGCTCATAGTTTCTTAATGAGGATGGGCTTTTCTTAGGGTGACAAAGATTGTCAGGCTTTGCAAAGTTTTAGATATCTGTAAAGATAAGAGATGAGGATATTGTTAATTGGTTAAAAAATACGGATATAGTCTCCCAGAGGATCAAGAAATTAATTAAATATGATTCCTAGCTAAGAATCTATATGCTTCTATTAAGAATTTTACCAGCTTCTTTTTGAATCTGAGATACATTTTCACCCATAGCCTTTTTATCTAAGGGCATAAATCCTCTGTCCTCTATAGCCACTGAAAGGATATGACCCTTTAATGGATTAAATCCGAATGCCTCCAGCTGTTGCTTCTTCCCTCGAATCTTCTGTATTCCTAAATTTTTGATTGCGGAGTGATAAGGGTGTTCCACCAGTCCCTTCCATGCATCCCTGCTCATAATGACAGGGAACTCATGGAAAAGTTTAGTGAATTCCTGAAGACGAGCGGCTGTATTAATGGTATCACCAACAGCGGTATATTCGATCTTAGTCTGAGATCCTATGTTGCCCAGGATAGCCCTCCCTGTATTAAGGCCAATCCCGACGCCCATAGGCTTACCTTCCAAAATGAGCCTTTCGGATAACTCCAGGATCTTACATGCTGCATTAAAAGCCATGATTGCATGGTTTTCTACTTTTTCAGGGGCTCCAAAGATGGCAAAAAATCCGTCTCCTGTATATTTGTTAATATGTCCATTTTCCTTACTAATCGCCAAAGAACATCTCTCAAAATATTCATTCAAAAAGGAGACCACATTCCTTGCGTCCATAGCCTCAGAGCTGGCGGTAAAACCCCTTATATCCAAAAATAGGGCAGTAATAAACGATTCCTCTCCGCGAAAAAGATCTACTTCCTTTGAATCTACGTATTGTTTGATAATGGGTGCAGGCACATATCTCTCAAATAGCTTTCTAAGATTATGCTCTCTTTCCTTGCTTTCCTGGAGTCTCTGGTAGGAGATGGCATTGTGGATACTGATGGCTATCTGAGGCGCTATCCCCATTAAAAGAGAAATGTCACTTTGGCTAAGTGGCCTCTTGGAGGTGAGGTTATCTACAAACATTACCCCCAAAGACTCTCCTTCATAAATAACAGGTGCACAGATGAAGGATCGAGCACCAATCCTTTTGATGAATGACAGGCTCCTCTTAGAGAGGTCTTTTTCTATCTTGGCGATATCATTTACTAAATATGGTTTTTGCTGTTTAAAGGCCTGGATTGCTGGTCCCTTAGATTGAGGATGATCCAGATGAAAATCCGAATTTCTTAAAAGATTTTCAATTTTCGGTTTGTATCCATAACCGACATTGTAACAAAGACGGGTCTTTTCCTTGTTGGCAAGCCATATCCCACCACGGTCAAAATCCAACCGTTCTTCCATAATATCCATGATAGATTTTGGCAAATTCTGGATATCCAAGAGCATTGAGGTAGCCTGACCGATCTCCTGAACAAGCAATGCATTATTGTAGCTGATGTTTATCTGATCTAAAAGAAGCCTGGCCGCGTCTCCCTGGCTTTTAATGTTTTTTGCAAGCTCATCTTTTTCAAGGTGCGCAGAATAAAAAGAGATTCCCATAACAAGCGAAGTAAAAAAAAGAATCGGCACAGGCCAAGAAACGGCAGGGATGAAAAAATAGAGTGTTCCACAGACTAAGATACTAAGAAAAATAAGATAATTGCGTATCCCTCTCCACCTTAATGAAGGTGTCTTTTCCCAGGTGATGATGTAGCGGCAGAGATCCTCACCCCTGTGTATGCAAGTAGGATGTTCAATTTTGGCAAACTTTTCAGTGAACAATTTTGCTACTGATTCAAAGAAGCCTATTCGATTCTCACATTGGTAGGGCTTTTCAACCACTCCAGGGTTAGGAATAGAAGTGACTTCTACCTTTTCAGGCCCAAGTTTTCTGGTCTTAAGAGTAAAAGAGCGACTCAGGCTGGGAGACATTTTTTCCAACATCCAATAGGCAGCTGCCGGGGACATAAATCCCAGTGCATATTGCTTTACAGGACCAGATGCTTTGGAGGAGGCGGCATAGCGCCCAACCTCTCTGGATATATTTGTGTCCCCTGTTTTTTGGCTCAGGATTTCATGAAATCGGTCTACCTGTTGTTGAGTGAACCAGTGACCCTGATCCTCCAGTTCATAGGTAGCTATCCCCGCATAGCTCAGGACTGAATCAATGTCTATATCAGGATAATGCTTCTGAGTATATTCTACATAATTTTTTATAAGCCGACTATTGTAAAGAGGACTATCTATTTTATTATGAATGCCATTACCAGAGGACATTTGATTATTCCTTGCAAGTGAAATAATTTTAACTATGTTATATTATTTATACCTCAATTTATTATATTGAACATAAAAAATATAATATGTCAATAATTTTATAATTTTATAATTTTATAATTTTATATTAATTTTAATTATTATATTTTAAATTTATTCTGGTAATACTATTGATTTAGAAAAATCTTGTAGAAAGTGAAAATAAAAATTGTGAAAGGTGATGACAGGGATCAGAACTTGTAATTATTTAGGCAGGATTTCAAATAAATCTTACTTTAGTTATTGTCATCTCGATGAAAAATTTAAGATTGTTATTTATCTAATTCTGTTCTCACAGCAAGACCTATTTTCTCTAAAATATAGGGCTTCTTAACATAGGAACCTGCACCCAATCTTTGAGCCTCTTTGACACGTTTTGTTTCAGAAAATCCGCTCACAATGATTGCTTTCTGTTCTGGATAGATTTCCAAAATCCTTTTGTATGTCTCAAGTCCATCAATTCCAGGATCCATAATCATATCCAAAATTATTAGATTGGCTTGATTATTTTTCATATATTCAACAGCTTCTTCACCACTTGACACTGACGTGACAGAATAACCCACCTTTTTAAGCATGCTTGATGCAATTTCCCGTTGTTCTTCAACATCATCAACCACTAAAATAGACTCTCCCCTCCCCTTAATATCTTCTAGGGATAAATGTAATTTCTCTTTGGCTAATTCTTCTCTGGTTACCGGAAAATACAAGGCAAATGTTGCTCCTTCTCCTTCTCTGCTTCGAACATCAATATATCCATTATGATCTTTTATCGTCCCCCATACAACTGCCATACCTAATCCTGTTCCGCTTCTTCCCATTACCTTTTTTGTATAAAATGGCTCGAATATCTTTTCTCTATCCTCTAAAGGGATACCTATTCCTGTGTCAGAAACGATAAGAGTCACATAATTTCCTTCCTTTACATCATCATACCCTCTTATGGGAGTATCGATATATCGGTTTTCTGTGGATATGGAAATCGTTCCCCCTTCAGGCATAGCCTCAGCTGCATTCGAGATTAAATTCATAATCGTCTTGGATAGATGAACCGGGGAACCTGAAATATACAACAAATCTGCGCTAAGATCTGTTTCGTGATTAACATCAGGATGAAACTCTCTTAGCTTTCCATATTCTGGAGACTTAAGATAATCAGATACAATGGTGTTGAGGTTCACCACTTCCGTAATAGCAACCCCTCGTCGAGCTAACGTTAACAAATCTTGGACAATGGCAGCAGCTTTTTCTCCCGATTTTTGTATAGTTGAAATCGGTTTTCGGAGAGGACTGTCTTCAGGAAGATCCATTAATAACAACTCGGGATAACTGACAAGACCAGCCAGAATATTATTGAGATCATGGGCAACCCCACCTGCAAGGGTGCCGATAGCCTCCATTTTTTGAGACCTTTGGAGCTGTGCTTCAAGCCTCCGTTTTTCTTGCTCGGCTCGCTTGCGCTCAGTTATATCTATCATAATACCACGAAACCCGATGGGATGACCCTCTGAATCCTTTATAAGAGATACGGAAATCTCTACCTGTACTTTTGTGTCGTCCCTTTTTATGAACTCCCAATCAAATCCTTTATTAGGCCTTCCTGTCTTGTATACTTGGTTGAAGAATTGGTACCCTTTTTTGGCGTTCTCTTTATCCAAATACTGTTTGTTATTCACACCAATCAATTCACTTTTGGCACGTCCAAGGATTTCACACATTGAATCATTAACAAATGTAAAGTTACCTTCAAGGTCAATCTCGTAGTATCCCTCTTCAATGCTTTCAAGAATGCTTCGGTATTTTTCCTCGCTTTCTTGTAGTTTTTTAAAAGAAATGGCATTGATAATACTTATTGCTGTTTGTGAGGCAATCCCCATTAGAAGACTCATATCGCTCTTAGTAAGTGCCCTCTTGGATGTGAGGTTATCTACAAACAATACTCCCAGAGATTCTCCTTCATAAATAACAGGCGCACAGATAAAGGATTGAGCACCACTTCTTTTAACAAAGCCCAGGCTTCTCTTGGAAAGGTCTCTTTCTATCTCAGCAATATCATTTACTAAATAGGGTTTTTGCTGTTTAAAGGCCTGGATTGCTGGTCCCTTAGATCGAGGACGATCCAGATGAAAGTCAGAATCTCTTAAAAAATCCTCTACTCCTGGATCGTATCCATAGCCGACATTGTAACAAAGGCGGGTCTTTTCCTTGTTGGCAAGCCATATCCCACCGCGGTCAAAATCCAACCGTTCTTCCATAATATCCATGATAGATTTGAGTAACTTCTGGATATCCAAAAGCATTGAGGTAGCCTGACCGATCTCCTGGACAAGCAATGCATTGTTGTAGCGAAGGTTTATCTCATCTAAAAGGTCCTTGGCTCCATCGCCCTGAGTTTCAAGGTTCTTAGCCAAATTCTTTTTCTCAAGATGTTCAGAATAAAAAGAAAGTCCTGTGATGAACGAGACAAATAAAAAGATCATAGCTACCCAAGAAGTGAAAGGTATGAAAAGATAGAGTGCCCCACAAACCAAGAGACTAAATACAACGAGATAATTACGTATCCGCCTCCACATAAATGAAGGTGTCTTTTCCCAGGTGATGATGTAGCGGCAGATATCCTCACCCCTGTGTATGCACGTGGGATGTTCTATCTTTGCAAACTTGTTAGCGAATAACTTTGAAAGGGCCTCTAGCAACCCCATCCGGTTCTCACATTGATAGGGCTTCTCAAACACACCAGTATTTGGAGTGACCGAAATCTCTACCCTATTAGGTCCCAACTTTCTGGCCTTGAATGTATGCCCTCTGGTTAAACGGGAAGCAAGGTTTGTCACTAACCAGTAGGCAGCTGCCGGTGTCATGAATCCCAGTGCATATTGCTTTATAGGGCCAGATGCTTTGGAGGAGGCGGCATAGCGCCCAACCTCTCTGGATATATTTGTGTCCCCTGTTTTTTGGCTCAGGATTTCATGAAATCGGTCTACCTGTTGTTGAGTGAACCAGTAACCCTGATCCTCCAGTTCATAGGTAGCTATCCCTGCATAGCTCAGGACTGAATTAATGTCTATATCAGGATAATGCTTCTGAGTATATTCTATATAATTTTTTATAAGCCGACTATTGTAAAGAGGACTATCTATTTTATTATGAATGCCATTACCAGAGGACATTTGATTATTCCTTGCAGGTGAAATAATTTGTCTAGATATGGGCCTAAAAAGGAGTTCCCTGTATGATCAGGAAGGATTATTTTTTTTTACCGATTTCTTACTGTCAGGTTCTCCAGAGATTCCCACACGAAGCATAATCTTTCCATTCCCTTCTAAGGCCTTACGGATAAGTTGCAGTTCTTCAGAAATGGAGGAAATGTTCTTAATCAGTTTTTCAATCACTGGAAGGGAGTTTGCCTCGAGATCTTTTGAATCTTTCGATCCACCAGGCTCAATCAGGGGAGCTCGGTACCAGTGCTTTGCAGCATCTTTATGTCTGTACCAACCTCCTGATTTACCGGTCTCGCCCGGGTGGGTGTCAGGCATTTCTTCGTCATTTTTTTGAGCAGTGATTGTGTCTTTCGCATTAGTTTCTTTTAAGGTTGTCTCAGATAACGAAAGAGAATCAAGAGGGCTACCTAACATATCTTTCTGTGAAGATTGCTCTGCGATCGCCTGAGGCTCTTGTTTTCTCTTAGGAAATTCTACACTTGCACTGACATGCTCCTTAATGCTCAGAGGACTGCTAATAAGTTCTATGCATCCCCTCCAAAACTTTACAACGTCAAAACCTTGGAAATGATCCGTGCCCTTTGCTACTAAGCGTTCAGCTATTTTCTGAAGACATTTAGAGGCGTTTGCTTTAGGGTAGAGTGAAACGAATATCTTCTGTTGTTTAACAGCCTGAATCATTTTACTATCCTGATAGATCAGACCAAGAGGCAGAACATCTATCCTGAGGTTCTTTGCAACAATAGACTTGAATCTTTTGTAGACCAGTTTGGCAATTTGTGAGGTTGTACATTGGTTAACCACAACCCATATGCCACCTTTGAATCCGTTTAAAGAAAGTGTTTTTAACAGTGTGTAGGCGTCGGTTAATGAAGTGTGTTCTGGGGTAATGACAACAATAATCTCTGAGGATGCCAAGCAAAACGAAATCACGGTTTTTGAAATACCTGCAGGCGTATCAACCAACAAAAAATCATAGTGAAGGAGAAAATCGTGATGTGCTGTTTCGGAAAACGATCTGATCAGCCGCATCCGATCAACTTCAATATTAGTCATATCCTCCACCCCTGAACTACCTGGGAAGATATCGATACCCTCATAATCTTTTATGATAAGGTCTTTAAGATTCAATCCATCGAGGATCGCGTCCTTTAGATTGTATGCTGGCTGTAGCCCCAAAAAGGTATTAATATTGGGCAATCCCATATCAGCATCAAAGACGCAGATGCGATAGCCCAGCTTAGAAAGAAGGAGGGCCAAATTGAGGCATATATTTGTTTTGCCTATCCCTACCTTCCCACTTGTAATTGTAATGGTTCTGTTCATGAATCTTTCTGGTTTTTGCAGCTAATAAACGGTCTTTGCAAAATTACGGGCACTCAGATCTCAGCAGACAAGTAAAACGTCATCATGTTGCTTTAAACAAAATGACAGTGTTTTTAGAGGCTTAGAATTGAGGTTAATAGCTATGCACCTTAGATTTCTATTCCTACCAATTTTTACCATGTAGGCTCATTTAAGATCAACTCAAAGCTACTAATATGTATAAAAACTACCTTTTTACCTAGATATATGAAAAAAAGATTCTGTGTGTCAAGTGAAAATTGAACACAATATATAGGTTCTTTTAGGATATTAGGGCATCAAATATTGGGCTACTTTCGAGAGACACTAACTTATAACCAGAGGATGATGAAATGACTTTCTTTAAGCTGCTTAAGGTTGTGCCAATTAGGCCAAATTGAAATAAATTTCAGGATACCATTTCCCTATAGCTAAAATAGATGTGCATTAGACTTTTTTCAGGTCTCAATAGTTTTTTCTCCACAAGGCGAGTTTGATTAGATATAAATAAAGAGGAATGTGAAGCGGCTCCGAAAAGCATGAATGAATAGTCAAACTACACAAGGTAAGAACGGTTTGGCTACATGTTATTTGTAGGTTATCCTGAATCTCTTCTGCATATATTCCATGTATTCATTTCCGTATCGAACATCCAGAACCCATGCCTGATATTGCTTTTCGTACGGCACCCTCTTATTCTGGACATACTCGGTGGGGTAAAACAAAATGGGGACCCTCTCCATATGATAGACACCAGTCAATTGTGCAATAGCTATAGACAGTATATTCCAGGGCAGGTCTTCAGGATTGGTCACGAGGATCTTGATACCGTTTAGAAGTTCAGAGAGATTGAATCCAAGATCTGATTGATCCACAATGAGAACCGCATTCAGTTCCCCATCATGGTTGAGAGAATATGTCCGCCATTTCCGTAAAAACCCGAGTCTATTATAAATTTCTTCCAACGGTTCTTTGACAGGCTCTTTTTTCTCTAAATCTAAGGCATCTAGAAGCAGGCCACCAGAATAATGATTATAAAACCGATGTAGTTCCCACAAGTCACGCCCTGATGATTCTTGGAGCGCCCATCTAATTGGCAATTTAGTGCCGATGGACAAACTTGTATAAGGAAGATAATAGAAGAGATCCATAGAACAACCCCGAGGGTTTTCCAGGTCTCTGGCAAAGCCACCGAAGACTCGATCAGGAAATTTATTCTCTGGGCGGAAATAACTCACCATATACTCTGTTTTTGCAGAAGGAAGACGATGCATATCATTGAGATAATGCATGATTTGCTTTAATACCATGAGACCAGGACGCTTACCTTTCATGGCCTTGGCAGCATGGTGATGAATCATCCAGGCTCTCTCATAGGCCTTCACCATGGCGATATGGCCATATATCCGCCCGTTCTTTTGGTACGTGAAATGTCGTGCGATCTCTGGGTTTTCCTGGTAAAGTTTTTGATAGGTTTTTTTGAAATCCTTCCGATAAGACTGGATTAGACGATACTTCTTGGGGTAAATAAAGCCGGCCTCAAAAAAGAATTCCCACAGGGCATCCATATCTACCTCACTTAAAATATAGGCATGAGGATCCAGTGCATTGGTAAGGACGTGAGTTAAGCGGTTATAAGTATTAATATCCATCTCTAAAATGGCAAGTCCGCATCGGATTCCTTTTTCTTTCTCTTCTAAGCGATAGATCACTTGGGCAGCGCACTCGATCTGTAAGGCACCAGCAAAATCGATTATAAGCTCGGGGATAATCATGCCTAACATCAAAATTCCCTCATCCACCTTCTCATAAACCGAAAACCCTGAGGTGGATATATCTGATACCTCCAGTTGAATTCTCTTTTTTAAGAAAGGATGACTAAAAATGATAGTTGGTGATGGTACCAAGTGTTGGCGAGGGTTACGGGTCTGCCTTTTTTTGAATCTTTTAATCTTTTCATCCGTAGGGATCAATACAATTTCCTTATCATGGAGACCACCTTGTTGACGGATGAAGCGACAAAGACCAGAAAAGAAAATTTGTTTATTGTCTCGTAAATGAATGACAACCAGTGCTTCTGGATTGAACCAATTAAAGGTGCTTGATGACTCGGCTCTCACTTTAACACGAAAGCCGATTGGACTAAAGTCCAGTAATTCTCCTCTAGCGAGAAAACCGCTCTGAATCAACTCCACAACCACATCATGACAGGTATATCTTCTGACCTGCCGTTGACCCACGGCATAGCTTGCATCCGGCAATTGAACGGTAAGATAGTTTCCACTCATCTCATGTAATATGGCAGGCACTAGTATCATTGAACGACCATCATCAATAACAAGATGAAGAAATTGATAGTTCTTCAACTTGAGACCTGAGATATTCTCATCCAACAAGTGGCACGTGAGTTTCCTGCCATGACAGGGATCAAGGTATGCCCGAACAAGAATACTCTCTTTGTATTTAGGATGATTAAAGTGGACAAGGATATATCTATCCATAAAATGGATGTGGTTGAGCGTATTGATCAGGTCTTTTTGATCAACCGGATGAGCGCTTTCGAGAGCATGGATCAAATCCTGATGCTGGAATAGCCAAGGCGGGAGCCAGCGCTCCTCCCCAGGGGCACGTTTGATGGGTGCTACCTTTTTAGGAAGTATTTTTAGTGAGTTATTCCTCTCCATGTAAGCTAACCCAGTTCAATTTAATCTATTAAATCGCCTTTTCTTGCCAACCTCTCTCGGATAAAATATCAGCAGAAATAAGGACGAGAATATCCTCTCGCTTTAATGGGGTTTAGATAGATAATAGTAATTATATTACATTAATTATAAATATAAAGGTTTTTTATAAGCATAAATAATATTATTTGTCAATGATTTTAATTATTTAATTTAATTATTTAATTATTATATTTCAAATATGCTGATAATACTATTTTTATGGCCTACTAATATTTAATTGTACAGCACTTCACTCTTTACTTCTAATTCTGTCTCTCTGATCCTGTGGTAATAGTGGGTATTTTATGATTTGACGTGTGTTAAAAGGCTGCCTTGCTACTGTTTAGTCTTTGCAAAGGCTATTGTATGAAGAGAAATTTGTAGATTAAAAATCAGGCTGGTCTGTCCCATCTGCTATTTCTTTTAAATGGCAGGTGTCATTCATCAGAGATAGGATAAATCTGTTATTTAAATATTCAATCAAATTAATGCACCCTGTATCTTGTTTAATCTCCCAGAAATGTGAGTTGCTGAGGCCCAAAAGTGCACATAGAAGGACCTTGTTTATAACCCTATGAGGAACGATAAGGATTGATTTGCCAGGATTTTTTTTAACAATATTTTTAAAGGCACGAAAAGACCGTTCCTTTGCTTCATCTAAAGTTTCTCCATGGGGGAATCTTATCAAGTCAGGCTTTTTTTCCCATTTGTCATATTGATCACTGTATCGTTTTTTTACTTCATTAAATGTTAAACCCTCCCAGTCACCGTAGTTTATGTCAATCAATCTTTGAACAGGCACTATTTCAAGATGAAAAAATTTTGCAATTGGTTGAGCAGTCTCAATAGAACGCCTGAGTGGACTTGTATAGATAGCGCCAATGTTTTTATTTTTTAAGGCATCCGATAAAGCTTTTGCCTCCCGGTGTCCGGCTTCATTTAACGGAACGTCTATTCTCCCCCTAAATGTTAGCTTTTTGTTCCACTCTGTCTGTCCGTGCCTCACTAAATATACCTTTGTCATTTATGCCTCATAAGATTTTATGATAAAAATGTTAAAATTTACCATGGCACTGTTATTCATAAAATTCAAGGTCTTATTTAGCTTGACAAAATATGCTGCTCCTTTTAGGCTTTCTATCGAAATATGTAAGTATTTGGAATAAACTTTAACTTTTATACTGTTAAAAAAAGAGTCTTCCCATTTATAGGTTTAGGAAAAAAACCAGGGGTTCGATCGGGTTTTAAGGCTTTATCCATCCCCCTGAGACGGACGAACAGGATTTGCTAAAAGGAGGATGTAACATGAATAAAATATCCACAGCCCTTATAAGTGTCACAGATAAGAGTGGTATAGTTGAGTTCGCGAAATCTTTAGAGAGATTAGGGATAGAAATTCTTTCAACTGGGGGTACAGCAAAGGCAATGAGGGATGGAGGAATAAAGGTTTTGGATATATCCGAATATACCGGCTTTCCTGAAATGATGGATGGCCGAGTCAAAACACTTCATCCAAAGGTACATGGTGGATTGCTGGGAAGGAGGGATAACCAACAAGATATTCAGATGATGAACATACATGGTATAAAGAACATAGATCTGGTGCTTGTTAATCTGTATCAATTTGAACTAACAGTCGCAAAAGAGGGATGTACATTAGAAGAGGCTGTTGAGAACATCGATATAGGTGGTCCTAGTATGCTCAGATCAGCTGCAAAGAATTTTAAGCATGTGACTGTTATAGTTGATCCATCAGATTATTCTAAGGTGTTAAAAGAAATTACAGAATTGGGAGGGACGACCTTAAAAACACGATTTGAACTGGCAAAAAAAGTTTTTAATCTCACGTGGCAATACGATAGGGCAATAAGCAATTATCTGGAAGGGGTAAAATTGAGTGTTTAGGTAGCATGAAATATAATTCAGAAAATATCCGACCTGAAACTAACCGATTCAGATTAGTTAAATTTTTTGCCTATACAAGTTTTGTGATCCTCATTATTTCAAGCTTCACCCTATCAATGGTTATTTCACAGCGGGCCACAAAGGTCTTGATGAATACCCATGAGAATCATGCCCTGCTTATAGCAAATAATTTGAACCATCAAGTATTTCACTATTTTACTATCCCTGTTAGATACAGATACGGGGCAATCAGCCTAAGAGAAAAGGAACAATCTGATTTGATGGATAAAATAGTGAGGACTACTATTCACTCCTTTAATATAGAACAGGTCACTATATATGATACGCAGAAAGGCATTATTGCCTATAGTACTAACAAGGATTTGATCGGATTAACTGGCAGAGGGGGTATGGAATATAAAGCTGCCCTTGAGGGAGAACATAGTTCACGTTTGATATCCCGTGAACCTGCCATTTCTGGGTCTTGGTTTATGGATTTTGTAAAGGAAAAAAAGCTTAAGACTTTCATACCCTTTAAGGCAGAACCCCCTTATTACTATATAGGGATATTAGGTGTATTTGAGTTGACCCAAGATCTCACAAAAGAATATGAATCTATATTAAAATTTAGATATCTTATCTTTGGCGTATCTCTTTCGATTATGTTTCTTATATTCCTGGCTCTCTTGCTTGTAGTAAGAAAGGCTGAGCACATCCTTAGAAAAAGGGCACACGAGCAAAAGCTATTAGAAGATCAACTGAATCAAGCGGAGCGTTTAGCTGCGCTTGGTGAAATGGTCGCCGGTGTTTCTCATGAGATAAAGAACCCCTTAGGCATAATCAGGAGTACTGCAGAATTTTTAACAGAGAAATCAGCAGGTAATGAGAGCCAAAAGAAGCTATCTTCTATTATTATTGAGGAGTCAGGGCGCCTCAATGATATTGTAACTGACTTTCTTGACTTTGCCAGACCTCAGGAGCCAAATTTCCAAGATTGTCACCTTGAAGAAATTATCGACAGAAACCTCTCTTTTCTGCAATCCGAATTAGATAAAAAGAATGTCAGAGTAAATAATGGCGATCTGAATAATAGGCCCTATAAAATTGAGGCAGATTCGAGCCTGCTTTATAGGGCATTTCTGAATATTTTTATAAATGCTATTCAGTCAATCTATGATGGCGGTAATATTACTATTAAAATTGGAGAGGAGAAAGAAAATTATAGGGTAGAAATTCGAGATACAGGAGCAGGGATCGGCAAGGAAAATAGCAAAAAGATATTTAATCCCTTTTTTACAACAAAGGAGAAGGGAAGTGGCCTTGGATTGGCTATTGTCAAAAAGATTATAGAAGGGCATAAAGGAAAAGTGTGGATAGAGAGTGAGGAAGGAACGGGAACAAGTGTATTTGTTAAGTTGCCCCGAAAAAATAGATAAAGGGAGTTCGGGAATTGAGGGATTGAGGATTTATATATGGAAACAATCTTAATCATAGACGATGAAAAGAACTATCTTGTTATTCTAGAAGCCTTACTTTCTCCTGAGGGTTACGAGATAATTACAGAAGATAATGCTATCAATGCTCTCCGTTTAATCAGGGAGACGGATCTAGATCTAGTAATTACAGATATGAAAATGCCTGGGATGAATGGGATTGAACTCTTAGAAGAATCAAAGAAAATCAACTCTGAACTTCCCGTTATTATAATGACCGCCTATGGGACTATAGAAATGGCAGTTGAGGCCATGAAAAAGAGGGCCTATGATTATATTACCAAGCCTTTTAGAAATGAAGAATTAAAGCTGACCATCAAGAAAGCCTTAGAAAACTATCGCCTTATCAAAGAAAACAGGCTTCTCAGCGAGGCCCTTTCAGATCGCTATAAATATGGAAACATAATCGGCAAGAGCAAACCTATGCTCAAGATCTATGATATGATCAGCAAAGTTGCCCAGTCCAGGGCATCTGTTATGATCACAGGCCCATCTGGTACCGGTAAGGAACTTATCGCTAAGGCCATTCACTATAATAGCCCAAGGAAAAACAGGCCATTTATCTCTTTAAATTGTGGTGCATTGACTGAAACATTGTTGGAAAGTGAACTTTTTGGCCATGAAAAGGGTGCCTTTACTGGAGCTATTGCCATGAAAAAGGGGCGATTTGAATTGGCTGATGAGGGAACCTTATTTCTGGATGAGGTGGGGGAGATGCCACCTTCTTTACAGGTAAAGCTACTCAGGGTATTACAGGAGATGGAATTTGAAAGGGTGGGTGGAACTAAAACTATTAAGGTGGATGTTAGAATTTTGGCAGCCTCGAATCGTAAATTAAAAGAGGACATAGACAGGGGAATATTTAGGGAGGATCTTTTCTATCGTTTGAATGTGGTTCAGATCGAGGTGCCACCCTTAAAAGATAGGATCGAAGATCTTCCTTTTCTGGCTGCACATTTTATAGAAAAATTCCAGCCATCCAAAAAGAAAAAAATAGAACTAGCTCCTGATGTTTGGAAAGCACTGTACAACTATAGCTGGCCTGGGAATATTAGGGAGTTAGAGAATACAATTGAAAGGGCTGTGGTGATGAGCTCAAGTGAAATGATCACGATGGGAGATCTACCAGAGTATTTTGTGGAAATGGCACCGCTTAATCTGACTCTACCTGAAGCCTTGGAGCAATTAGAAGAAAAACTGATAAGAGGAGCCCTTGAGTACACTTACCAGGTCCAATCGCAAGCCGCTGAGATGCTTGGCATCAGTCGGCGTGTGATGCACTACAAGATGAAAAAATACGGGATGCTAGATTAAATGTCAAAAAATTGTAACAAGAGTTTTAGCTGTCATTTCAATATATTAAACAACTAACATACCTATCAAGAGTGGAATATTGTTACAATATTGTAACAATTACCAATGTTGGAGGCATCGAATTAGAGTGTAGGTTAATAGAAATAGTTACATTATTTCAACTACTTATCTTATACTATAAGGAGATTTTGAAATATGGCAAGAATATTGCTTAATATAATAAAAAAATAACCTCTTTTCTCCTAAAAAACCAACTGCTTACTAGTGGTTGGTTTTTTTATTTAATATCCAAGCCTTCTTAAAGACCTTGTATCACTGCTCCAATTTTTTTCAATCTTAACAAAAAGTTCCAGATATACATGAGATGAAAAGATTCTTTCCATCTCCATCCTTGCATTTCTTCCTATTTTTTTAATCATTCTTCCGTTTTCCCCAATAATTATCCCTTTCTGTGAAAGCTTTTCCACAAATATAGTTGCCATGACAGCAAGCAGATTCTTTTTCGGGTCTTCCTTTATTCTTTCAATCGTTACAGCACAGGAATATGGTAGCTCCTCTCTTGTGTGATAAAATATTTTCTCTCTTACAATTTCGGCTATTAGAAACTCCTCAGACTTATCAGTAACCATATTAGTGGGAAAGAATTGAGGACCTGGGGATATTTTCTTTTTTAACTCCCCTATTAAGGTCTCCAACCCATCACCATAAAGGGCAGATACAGGTAGTATAGAATCAAAACGATGCATTTTGCTATATATCTCAATTATAGGCAGTAGATTTTCTTTTTTAAGCAAATCGATCTTGTTTATAGTAAGAATAGCGGTTTTGTCTGTTTTTCCCAAAATCCTTAATATAATATTTAGGTCACTATTATTAGCAGGTTCCTCAGAGCCGACTACCAGAAGTATTATATCAACCTCCCCCAAAGAACTTTTTGCCGAACCAACCATACTTTTATGGAGCAGAGATCTCGTTTGATGGATGCCAGGAGTGTCGATGAATACCATCTGGCAGTCATTTTCATTATAAATCCCTAAGATCCTATTTCTGGTAGTTTGCGGCTTGGGTGATGTGATGGCTATTTTTTGCCCAAGCAACCTGTTTAAAAGGGTAGATTTGCCAACATTAGGTGGCCCGATTATAGCTATAAAACCAGATAAAAAACTCATGTTAACATCCCGAAATTTCTATAACCTAATGAAATCATATATTTTTTAGTTGTGCTCGATTTATGCCATCCACATGGAATGATGGAATGATGGAGTGTTGGATTATTGGGTAGTTAAAGCGGAAAAATCATATTTATTTTTTTTCCTTCATCTCCTTCTTTTATTTCAAGACAGCTTTATCCATCAATCCAGTACTCCATTGCTCCAATACTCCCTCTTGGCCGGAGGCCAATTAGGGCTAAGCCCCTAAGTTATTCACATTTGCGCACCTAACTGAATTTACAAGAAGGTGGGCTTGCCTCGTAGGTTCAGGGATTCTATACTTTGAACAAGTTTCAAGAACAAATTTTACACAATCGTTTAGCATTACCCCATATCCTGGAGAAACAAAGATAGGCTTGACCTTTGATCGTGTCCGAACTACTGCTCCAATAATCCTATTTTGATGTATGAGATAGGCATAGTTACCTTTACGCTCTCCAACCTGATTATACGTACCCACAAGGGGTGATTTTGCACAGCCAATGGTAGACTTATTTAAAAGGATTCCCAGATGGGAAGCAAGACCAAGGCCCCTTGGGTGTGCGATACCCTGTCCATCACAGAAAATCAGATCTGGTTCTATCTCCATCTTTCTGAGTGCATCAATTAATGCAGGGATTTCCCTGAAGCTTAAAAGACCAGGTATATAAGGAAAGGAGACCTTCTTTTGAGACCATCTCTCTTCTGCCTTGTTTAATGAGGGAAAATCAAGAACAACAACTCCCGCCCACATTATATTAGACCCTTTTGCATAAGAGACATCTAACCCGGCAACATATTTTATTCTTTTATCTATCTTTTTTAAACTAACCTTATCTTTTAAGTCCTTTTGGATTTTGACTGCCTCTTTATATGTCACATCCCAAGGATGTAAATCAGAGATAACCATCCTAAATCTTCTCTAAACTTGTATACCCAAGGTGAAGTAACTTAATGCCTTTATCCTTGAAGATCACCTCTACTTTGTCATCACCCATAAATCTGGCGATTACTCCTATACCAAAGGCTGGATGATTGACCCTATCGCCTTGTTTTAGTGCAGTGGAGTCCGCAGCCGTTAGATCCAAGGGCTTATAAAAAAGTTTTGATCCTAAAAGTGCATTATTAGGAGAGACATCTACACGCTCATGCATAACTCCTGTATACGTGGTGCTGGCGAGTGGGGCCACAGCAGGCGAGTAAGACGATAATAATGAATGGCGCTCAATAACATTATGAGGCAAGGCACTAACAAATGATGAAATGCCTTGATGGTAATTGCTGCTCAACCCTCCAGCGTTACGTATCAGCTCCCTCCCTGGATAGGCCATGATCAGTTTGTCTTTTGCTCGTGTAGCTGCAACATACAACAACCTAAGTTCTTCCTCAAGGCTCTCTCTGTTTGCAAAGGATTTTCCAGGTGGAAAGCGCCCATCCACAAGCCAGATTATAAAAACTACTCTCCACTCTAATCCTTTCGCTGAATGTATGGTAGAAAGAGTTAAGCAATCCCTTTTATCTAAAGGTCTGAGATCTGCTGGACTTGTTGGTGGTTCAAGAGAGAGGTCATCTAAAAATGCTCTCAAGTTTTTATACCTCGATGTCATTGAAATTAACTGTTCTAACTCCTGTTGTCTTCTTGGATAGTCATCGAATCTTTCTTTTAGAAAAGGGCTATAATATGCAACTGCGAGCTCAACACCTTCTTTAGGCATTATCTTTGGTGTAGAAAGGGCGTTCATAAGTTTAGCTAACTTAGTAAGCCCCTCTCTTTCTTTACTAATCCCTGGCCATTCATCTATCCTGTCTGCCACTACATCCTCTTTTTTCATCCAATCTATTATAGCTTGGCTCCTTCCGGGGCCAATATTTTTTAGCAATCGTAAAAGACGGCCCCAGCTAAGAACGTCCTCTTTATTAATTATCACTCTGAGGTGTGCCAAAAGATCTTTGATGTGTGCAGACTCCATAAATTTAAACCCTCCGTATTTGGCAAAGGGAATATTGCGGCGTGTAAGTTCAAGTTCCAATTCAAATGAATGATAGCCAGCCCTAAATAAAACAGCTATATCTCTCAGCTGTTGTCCCTCGTCCAATAGAGCTTCTATAGTCCTGCATACATAAAACGCCTGATCGCGTTCGGTCCCCGTGTCAACAACCAAGGGAATTTCATTGCCTTCCCTTCTGGTAAAGAGGCATTTAGTATACTTCTCCCGTGCTTGATCCATAAGTGCATTGGTCATAGTAAGTATGGACTGAGTGGATCTGTAATTTTCTTCTAGTTTTATTATCTTGGCCTCTGGAAAATGAACTGGAAAGTCAAACATATTTTTAAAATTAGCCCCTCTAAAGGAGTAAATGCTCTGAGAATCATCACCCACGGCCATAACATTCTTATGTAAAGAACCAAGGTAGCGGACAATATCGGACTGAATGGTGTTTGTATCCTGATATTCATCAACCATGATATATTTGTATCTGTTGCCCAACTGATGTCTAATTTCTTCATCTTCTTTTAAAAGGAGTCTAAAAAAAAGGAGAAGATCATCGTAATCCATGAGGCTGTTTTTTCTTTTATATTCTCTATAAAGTGTAAGCAGATGTTCTATCTGTGAAACAACTGGTAGAAATTGAGGATACTCTGTCTCCATAATCTCAGCTAAGGACTTCTCCATATTGGCCGCTTTACTAATAATAGTTGCAATAGTAGACCTTTTCGGCAACCTAATAGATCTTTTTTCTCCATCTACTTCAGGGACAAGGGCATGAGTTGCCTCCTCCATGTCTGATCTATCCATAATTGTAAAAGAGGGACTAAAACCGAGTCGGTGTGCCTCTTGTCTCAACACATACTGGGCAAGGGAATGGAAAGTACCACCAGAAACATCTTTGCATCGTCTATCTGATAGTTTTGCTGCTCTCTCAAGCATCTCCTTGGCTGCCTTTCTTGTAAAGGTTAGAAGAAGAATCTCCCTCGGCGGAATACCTTTTTCTATCAGCCATGCGACCCTGTAGACCAGGGTCCGGGTCTTTCCGCTTCCAGCCCCCGCAATCACAAGAATTGGGCCTTCAGGGGCAGTAACTGCAGACAATTGCGCCTTGTTCAATACTTTCTGGTATGGTATTTTATTAGACATTAATTCTCTCTGGACCTCTCTTCACAATAATAAAGAAGGGTATCATAGTTGCTTGAAAAAAGATACCCATACTCTCTAAGTTAGTTCGCTTCGCTCCCGCCCGCCTCGCCTGATCGAGAGCGATGGCGGGCAAGCACAATTGGAATATTGGAGTGATGGCCCGCCCTGCCTGCCTTGGCGCGACTTCCTTGGCAAATATTGCAATTTCTATATTATTTATAAGTCCTGGCAATACAGCCTAAGCATTGCATGCCATGTCTGGGCCAGGGGTGCGACTATCATCTCGCTTGGAACAACTATGCCAGAGGCCTTTGTCTCGGTAATGGCTGCTTGGTTAGGCAATCCAGGCCTGGCCCTGGGCAATGGCGTTGGATCAATTATTGCAAACACTGGCCTAATCTTTGGGCTGACATGCCTTCTGACAACCGTGCCTGTGAACCAATTCATTCTCAATCGAACAGGCTGGGTACAGGTAGGG
>DATKWM010000102.1:0-35432 GCA_035529575.1 Desulfatiglandales bacterium | reverse complement strand
GTCGCTTGAATGAATCCCCCAGCGGCGTAGTACTTCACTGATGCTGCCGTTTTCTTTGGCTTTGGCCATTGTTGCTTCGATGAATATTTGATACTTTTCCTCCGGTGTTAAATGTCTCCTCTTTCTAACATCACTGTCCTTGTCTTTCATCATGATCCTCCCTTCTTTCTATTATATAGTCCAAAACCAAAGGGTTGATCAAGCTGCCTTTCAATGGTAATAAATAGTGCTTAGAGCTACCCTATTAGAGGGTATATAGATTCAGAAACATTATATGAACCTCCTACCATTAATTACTAAGTGCTTCGATTCGCAAATACTATAACGCATTCTAATGAGTGTAATCTTTGCAATTGCTCACTCAGCACTTAGTCCTGAGTAAATAAGTTCGTCATCGAACTTATGAATCGAGGGACTAAGCAGAGCATTTTATTGTTTGCATTGTACATAACCGAGAAGGATCTATGATGGTCATGAGGTCTTTTCTGAAGTGACTGGTGGAAGGCTGCTGTCCTTTTCACGATTTATCAGTGGGGGAAGCCGCAGATCTCCCGCTCTATAGAGCGGGAGGCAATGCGTAGTCCCGCATAGCGGGACGCAGATAAGTCGTAGAAAAGACCAGGCCGTGAGCCTTGGCCTCCGGCCCATAGGGCCTACGTCCCGGAGGGAACAGAAGAAAAGACCTCATGAGCATCCCGATATTACAAACTATTTAATATAATAGTGATTTTACTCTCTTTCCCTGGAAATCAAAAGAAATATTTAAGAAAAAAGGGAGAGCTGCTTATTCCGTACCTTCTTTTTCCCTTTTTCCACCCTACCCCTCTTAATTAACTCTTCCTTAATATTGTTTAAAAATGGGGAAATAGGCAAATGGAAAGAATTACTAAAAAGATTTCTTTTTTTTGCATGTGATAAAAAAAGTGTTCTCTTAGCCCTTGTCATACCCACGTACAAGAGTCTTCTTTCCTCTTCAATGTCAGAGGCATTATTTGAAAAGAGTGTATACGGCAGAATACCATCCTCGCAGCCTATGATAAAAACATGAGAAAATTCCAAACCCTTTGCTGCATGGATCGTCATGAGGACAACCTGCTCTGTTAATGGATTGTAGGTATCAGAAGGGCTTCCTAACTGCAGCAATGAGAGAAATGAAGGGACATCTGAACCATATTCCTTTGACAGGGACAGGAGTCTTTCAATAGCATCTTGGTGAGATACCATGATGTCAGGGAAAAAAAGTGTAATTATTTCGCTCAAATATTCCTCTATTGAGTGTATGTTTGCATTCCGTTTTATTTGCAGGAGGGCAGATTCAGATAACCCCTCTATCTGTTTTTCCTTGAGTCTTTGATTCAATACACTATGAGAAGGCATCATAATAAGACGGAGGATATCTATAACAGTCTTTACTGGCTCTTGCTTGAAAAATGGCTCTTCCCCTACAAGCTGGTAGGGAATACCATGATCATTCATTGCCTTAATAATATCTGGAGCCATCCTTGAAAGCCTGAACAAAACACCAAAGTCAGAAAAAGAGGTTGCCTCGCTTTCCTCACTGCCATCGGTAACCTGGCTATCAAAAGAGAAAAATCTCACACCTCCCATCAGCTTTTCTATAGTTCTTGTCACAAACTCTGCTTCGCTTTTTTCAGTAGAGCACTCACGAATGTCAATTGATACACCCGCTTCTATCCCCTCTAATAGATTGCTTCTTTCCCGAGGCTTTACAACCTGGCAAGATGCCTCAAGAATTGTCTTTGAACATCGGTAGGATGTCGTAAGCCCATAGATTGTCGCACAAGGATAGTCATCCTTAAATTGTTTAATAAAGGTATTATCAGCCCCTCTAAAGCCATAGATAGCCTGATCAGGGTCACCAATAGCAAAAATATTAGAGTCCTCCTCAGGCGCAAGAAGTCTGATCAGGTTATATTGGGCAAAATTTATGTCCTGATATTCATCAATACATACCCACGGGTATCTTTTGTGTACTACCTCCCGTGCATCACTGCTGTCTTTAAGGAGTCTCACTGGACACACCACACAATCATCAATATCAAAGGCATTTTCTTTCTTTAACCTGTCTTCATATGCAGCATAAAGAGGTG
The DNA here is from genome assembly GCA_035529575.1 of Desulfatiglandales bacterium. Lineage (GTDB taxonomy): Bacteria > Desulfobacterota > DSM-4660 > Desulfatiglandales > B25-G16 > B33-G16. Next base: position 33,321 of record DATKWM010000102.1, on the reverse strand, counting down.
CAAGCTCTCCATCCTCAAGCTCTGAAGGTGTGTGCATCCTGTTTTTTGCCAGGCGTATCTGTTCTACAACCCCATGAATATCCCTGCGTTTTACGCCCAGAGATGACGTAAAAATATAGGCCTTTTCATCATCGCCAAAAATAGAAAACCCCGGAGACCTTCCAAAGTGATGCGCATGCTCTTTTAACAAGGACAAACCAAAGGAGTGAAATGTGCTGACTGTAATCTTTTTTAGTATGCCCTTATCATCCAAGCCACTTCTGATTCGCTTTTTCACCTCCTCTGCTGCCTTATTGGTAAAGGTAATAGCCAGTATATTTTTAGGATCTACCCCCCAGGATGTTATAAGGCGCATGATCCTCATTGTTAAGGTTAATGTCTTTCCTGTCCCTGGGCCCGCCAGAATCAGGCACGGACCCTTATAATGATTTACTGCCTCTTTTTGTATGGGATTCATTGTGATCCCATACGTCGTTTCATGCAACCGCCTTTCACTTTCTTTTATACCAACTTCCGGTCTTTTTTCATCGACTCGTATATGCAAATCTTCTGCGTTGATACTCGTTTTATCTGGCTTTTCATATGCCTGGTCAAAAAAAGATATCTGGGATGAGAGAGACTGAATTTCTCCAGGAGAAAAAACCTTTATCCGGCCAAACTTGCCATCATATCCCTCCTCAATGAACACCTCTCTGTCCCTGAGCCTCCTGATACCTTCTGCTAATACCTCACCCCCAATTTCTTTAATCTGCTCAAAAGGAAGATCAAGAAGGATTGAAAATTCTGATCCTCCCTTGCGTAAAAGTTCTTCATACTGTATGTTCACCGCTTTGCTGTGCGCACCAACTCCTTTGATCTCTGCAATAAGATTTTTCAATGGAGTAAGGGAGTAAAACGGTTTTTTATCATCCCTTAATTCCGGATCTACCCGGTCAGCAAGCTGCATAACCCTATTCAACACCCCTACTGTTACCGTCTTGCCGCATACAGGGCACATTCCTTTATGTTTTATTGTCTCCTGTGGTGTCCAGCAAACGCCACACTTTCTGTGTCCATCTAAATGATATTTTCCTTCCTGCGGAAAGAACTCTATTGTTCCTAAGAATGTATTAGTTCTATCTCCTTTCATTGCGGAAATGATAGCAGGATAGGAAAGGTCTGCATCAAAGAGATTCGCTTCCCTCCCTAACTTTTCTGGTGAATGGGCGTCTGAGTTCGAAACCAGTGTATATCTATCTAAAAATGAACAGAGCCAGTTCATAGATGGATCGGAGGAGAGCCCGGTCTCAACTGCAAAAATGTTTTCTGTGAGGTCATCAAAACATTCTTCAAACGTATCATACCCACTTTTTGCACCAAGTACAGAAAACCATGGGGTCCATATATGGGCGGGAATAAAAACTGTGCCATCGCCTGCCTCTAAGGCTATCTCTAACAAATTCTTTGAGGGTAACCCAAGTATGGGCCTTCCATCAGAGCTGATATTCCCCACTGCTTTCAGCTTGCTTTGTATCCTCTTTACCTCATCAAATGATGAGGATAAGATAAGATTATGCACCTTTCTGACCCTGCCATTTTTTTTATAGATACTGCTTATTTCCCCTGAAAGAATGAACCTGACTGTGTGTGCATGTGAAGGGATAAGGTAGTCTTTTTTTATGCAATATTCATCTTTGAGTTTATATAGTCCATCCTCTGCTGGCATCATCTTCTCTTTTATCTCTTGATACCAGCCTGGATGAAATATATCGCCTGTTCCAATAACCTGGATTCCCTTGCGGTGTGCCCAGAGATCCAAATTCTCCGGGGTAAGACTACTACTGGTAGCAATGGAATAATGGGAATGAATGTGGAGGTCGGCTATAAAACGCATGGTAAGTGTCTAACGTGAGCTAAAGTTTTTTGAAAACGTAGGTAAATATGGCCAGTCAATTACTACATACTTCATAGTTCCAACTCTATTATATTTTCGTAACATTTTAGCTCTTTGAAATTACCTGCTGAATGAGCATGGGGATGTCTTTTTTTAACCATGCCCCTGGCCCAGACCTGGCATGCAAAGATTTGTTATAGACGCTAAGGCCCGAAAATATCTCAGAAACAGGCTCAAGTTCCTGTGTCGTCGCGCCAGGGCAGGCCTCACAAAGACGAGTCGGGAGGCCGCTTTAAACCGGCGCCATTCGACAAGCTCATGGTCCTGAGCAAAGTCGAAGGACACACGGACAAAGTTCCTCAAAGACAATGACGAGGTGCTCGTGCACAGGGTGTGAAGCGGCACGCTGATGCCCCCTATTAGAGGGCATGAAGTAAAAAAAGACATCCCCATGCTCATGCGTCTCACCAATGATACCTCTGTGTCCTTGATTGAAGGACATGATTAGTTTTCAAAGAGCTAAAATGTTACTATTTTTCTAACTTTTTAATATTAGGCATTTTAGCTCACGTTAGTCACTTGATTGTTGTTTTCGGTAGGCGGAAATAATCTCCGCACAAAAAAGAAATATTGCCGATGCATAAAAAATCCATAAAATCATCAAAATTATTGTATTTAATGACCCATATACAAGACCAAAATTAGGATTATGTATAATCATCCAGCCAAATATATGTTTTGCAATCTCCATCATAATGGCACAGATAAGGCCTCCTATCATGGCTTCACCAAAAAAAATCTTCCCCGGAGTCACTATAGCATAGAGTGCACTTAAAAAAAGGAAGGTCAATAGCAAGGGAAAGATATATCTGAGCCCTATACTATTCAAAAAAATCGGTACTAAGGTGATACCAAAATAGTTGTTTAGCGTAATAAAGGCATCTATAGCCAAATTAAAAATCTGAAGAAAAATAAAAACAAGGCCGACTACAGGCACAAAAAGGAAAGACATTGCCTTAGAAACCCAAAAAGGTCTTACATGTTCACCTTTAAATACCCTTGTCAGGGAAAATTCAATCGAATCAAAAATAAGGGTGCTCGCCCATAACATAAAAACAACAGCAAACCAGGCAAAAATCCCGCTACCCAGGTTTATCCGGCCAACTTCATGTAAAACACGCTCGCTGATAAAGGGAATGAGTTGATTGATGTATACGCTTACCTTTGGTAATATCTCGCCCTTAGATCCAACAAAAACACCAACCAATGAAACAAGAAGATAGATAAAGGGAATAAGTGAAAGAATCGCATAAAAGGAGATAGCAGCCGAAAGATTAAGACACCCATCTTCCTTGAAAGATAGAAAAGATTTTTTAAGGATTCTAATTATACCCATCTATCTGACTTTAAGATACGAGAGGAGATGCACCGTCTCCTTATCTGTATATATAAATATTTCATGCCCTATAACCTCATCTTCTGCGGGGCCCTTTCTTACCATAGGAACTACATCTGTCCTCGTTACATTTCGCCACTCACCGGTAACATTAATCCTGGTGACTATCCCATACCTATCAATAGTATAATTAATCCCAGATTGGTTAAGGACTTTTGCCACAAACCTATTTTTTCTTTTGCTAACGGTATCTGCTCTTTCTTTCATGGCCCTGATCTGACCCTGGGACTTTGCCTGAGACACAGGAACAGAACAGAAGATAAATAGTGAGAAAATAATGAAAGAAATATAGGGCACTAATTTAACTTTCATCTTCCCCTCCTTAAACAATACTTAGTAGTGTAAATGTATATTTTATTAAAAATTATGTCAACAGTGCCTACGTGCCTAAAAGATATGCAGGATGAAATGGAAAAAGGAATAAAGAGAGACAGGAATCACATAAAAAAAGAGAAAATTCCTTTGGTTAAAAGATGTTAAGTGATATAACCACCTAAGAGAATGAACTACCTCGCAGCACGCTACGAGGTATCAAAAATAAAAAAATGTAACGCAGCGAGCTGCGGGGAATTAACTATGGCGGATTAAAGAAAAATCAGTCCATTTGAATATATTGGATTCAGGTGCTATAAGGAAACAATAATGAATATACTAATACGTAAAAGAATTACTAAAGCCCTCCTGCTCATCCTGCTGGTATTTGCCATCGGTACGATCGGTTTTCACTTCCTTCTTGATGGTCTTACCTTTATTGATTCCCTTTATCTGACAGTAGTTACCCTGGCGACTGTGGGATATGGAGATTTTACACCCCACACAAATATGCCCTTAGGAGGAAATCCATATATTATCAAGTTTTTTGCCATTTTTATTATTCTTTTTGGCATGAGCGCTCTTCTCTATGGCATTGGAGTCATGACCGAATACATTGTCTCTGGGGAAATATTGCGTGAAAGGCGCCGGAAAAGGATGCAGAAACTTATTTCCGCCTTGGATGGCCATTATATTATCTGTGGGGGAGGAGAGACCAGCATCTACATGATGCAGGAATTGGAAAAGACGGCACGGTCCTTTGTGGTCATTGAAAAATCAGAAGAACGTATCCAAGAGTTGCTGGAACAGTTTGAAAATCTCTTATACGTAAAGGGAGATGCTACCCATGATGAAATTATACAGCAGGCCGGGCTTGATAAAACCGTGGGTGTGATAGCAGCCCTTCCAGATGAAAAGGACAACCTTTTTGTGACTATGTCGTTGAGCCAGAAGAAAAAAGACAGTGGCAGCCAATTCAGAATCGGGGCAAAAGTAACACATTTAGGAAAAATGGCCCCTAAATTAAGAAGTGCCGGAGCGGATTATGTTATTTCTCCTGAGCATATAAGCAGCCGGAGAATGGTATCCGAAATGTTCAGGCCGGCGGTGACCACATTTTTGGATCGCATGCTTAAAGATGACCGTGCAGTCATACGGTTTGAAGAGGTAACAGTTGCACCCGGCTCTGCGGTTGCCGGAAAAACCCTTAAAGATTCACGCATCCCTGTGAAAACTGGCCTTGTCATTGTGGCAGTAAGAAAAGGAGGCACTGGCGGATTCATCTATAATCCTGACGCTGAACAGAAGATCGAGGAAGGTGATGTGCTCATTACTATGGGGGCTATACATAAAATTAACGCCCTGCGAAAACTTTCACAGTGAAAATGGGGGAATTGCTTAAAATCTTGCTTGCCCTGTTAAATAGGGTTCCCTTGGGGAAATTTAACAGGGTGAAAATTTAATGTTGCCAGTTTTTTAGGACATGGGTGTCTTTTTTTTGCTTATGCCCTTTTAAATATAGTTTAAGCTTAGTTGTCATTTCAAAATGGTTTATATAGTCGGATCATATGATTCTAAGACCAAGTTGCCCTTCGGCCTCGAGCTCAGGGCCGAGAGGCTATAAACCATTTTGAAACGACATGGCAAGGCGCCCTATTCGAAGGGCATAACAAAAAAAAGACACCCATGTCCTTGCTTAAACTTTTGAGCAGATAAAAATGAGGGGTAATAGTGGATAAACAATTTCAGAATCATATTATCATCTGCGGTCTTGGAGCAACTGCCGTGCAGATTATTGAAGAACTGGAATCCTACCTTGAAAAGGCCGTCGAAAATGACACAATGAGAGGCGAAGTAAGGTTCCGTGAGTATCTTGTTATTGAAAGTTCTGGCGAGGCTATAGAGAAAATAAGTACTAAATGGCCAAATATACACTACCTTGTCGGTGATGCAACAGATGATGATGTACTTGAAAAAGCCTGTATCAGGGATGCCTATGGTATTTTTCCGGTCCTCTCGAGCGAAAAAGATAACCTCTATATAACCATGGCTGCCAGACAGCTCAATCCACGCATCAGAATTATTGCCCGCACTGCTGATGTATTTAATATCGGAAAAAAACTCTTTAAGGGCGGCGCTAACTCGGTTGTCTCACCGAACTTTATCGGCGGACTGCGTCTTATCTCAGAAATTTCACGACCTCATACAACTGATTTTCTCGATGAAATGCTCCTTGATAAGAACACGCGGTTAAAAATAGCAGAGATCGTTGTCTCCCCACATTCAGCACTCTGTGGACACACTTTAAAAGAAGCGTGCCTGCCAGAAAAATACGGGCTTCTGATCATTGCCATGAAAAAACACGGTGATTCTCTCTATACTTACAACCCGTCTTCTGCTGCACAGATTGAGCATTCCGATGTAGTAGTTGTATTGGGATACAAAGATCAGATCGTTGAGTTAAAAAAGGAGGCAGCGGCAGTTTAATCGTTTCGGAAATTATTTAAACTTTTGAAATTCCGAATCCCTTAATCCCCCAATTTACCTATTTCAAAACTTTTTTTAAGTCAGAATTAACGAAAACCCCCGACCCAGTCCTGGTTTTATAGTCTTAATAGGCTGATCCAAGCACCTCATACCCTATAGACGTAACAGTCTGATACACCCACGTCACGCAAGTGGGGCGGCAATTCTCCCTCCGGGGCGTAGGCCCTACCCTCCGGCCTCTAAGCACTACGGGCTGGAAGCGGGGCCGGAGGCCAATTGGGGCAAAGCCCCTCCGTTTGATGTGTAATTGATGGTAGAAGTGATAGAAAAATTTGAAAAGTGAGAATATGTGATTATATTGTTTGATATATAGTTACTTTTTTAATACTTTAATGCCCTATATGCATGGCCTGCTCCCCTCTTTTAGGGCTGTGGGCTCTTGCAAGCAGAATGTAGTGTTGAGCCTTTGTGGAGTGAATGAGAAAAATGATATCTGAATCACACTTAACCTTTGAGCAAGGCCCTATAAGGCCGCCGAATGAAGCACGAAGCCTTCTTTTAAGGGTAACTCGCAACTGCCCCTGGAACCAGTGTATGTTTTGCCCTGTCTATAAAGGACAAAAGTTCTCTTTAAGAACAGTGGAAGAGATCAAAAAAGATATTCAGACTGCCAGAGATATTGCCGATGATATCAAGGCCCTTTCATGGAAGGTAGGGGAAAAGGGCCTGATAACAAATTCTGTTATAAGCGCTATTCTTAATAATAATCACAGTTATAGCTACCAGAGCGTGGCTACGTGGCTTTATTACGGGACTGGAGAATGTTTTTTGCAAGATGCCGATAATTTTATTATGAAGACCAGGGATTTTGTTGAAATCTTACGGTTTCTGAGAGAAAAATTTCCCGATTTAACAAGAGTAACTACTTACTCACGATCAAGAACTGTGAGCCGAAAATCACTGGCCGAAATAAAAGAAATAAAAGAAGCAGGCCTTGATAGGGTGCATATTGGTTTAGAGAGCGGGTGTGATCAAGTTTTAAAATTTATCAAGAAGGGTGTCACCGCAGACCGGCATATAGATGCCGGCAAAAAGGTAAAAGAGGCCGGCATGTCATTATCTGAATACATTATGCCAGGACTTGGAGGTCAAACACTGTGGAGAGAACATGCCACGGATACAGCGAGGGTTCTTAACCAAATTAATCCTCATTATATACGACTAAGAAGCCTGAGGGTACCTATGCATGCTCCCCTTTACCAAAAGCTCATAAACGGGGAATTTACAATGTGCACTGATGACCAGGTGGTCGAGGAGATAAAGCTCTTTATCGAAACATTAGACAATACCATCACCAGCACTATTACCAGTGATCACATAATGAATCTTTTAGAAGAGGTAAAAGGAAAACTACCAGAAGATAAAGAAAATATGTTACATGTGATCAAAAAATATCAAGATTTGTCTGAATCTGAACGAATTATTTATCGGATTGGCAGACGAGGCGGTGTATATTCGTCAACAGATGACCTCTATCGTGACCAATCCACATATGATAAAATCAACAGATTAGTATCGGATTTGTCTTCTAAAGGAGCAGATGAGATTGAACAATTTATTAACGAAATGGCAAATAGATATGTATGAGAAGAACTTAGGGGCTTGGCCCAATTAATCGGGTTAATTTTATCAAGATTGTATATATGCCCTATTATCCCATATTTCTCGATCTAAATCATCAAAACGTAGTAGTTGTGGGCGGTGGTGAGGTAGCTGAGCGCAAAATAAAAAACCTTCTCATCTATGGCTGCACAATATACATAAGCTCCCCTCATCTTACCCCTCATTTACAGCAACTGGTTGCCACAAAAAAGATACACCATATACCGTATGAATCCTTAGACACCTACATGAATGATACGTTTATGGTTATTGCGGCCACGGATGATGCTGAAGTCAACAGCAAAATTGCATCCCAGGCAAAAAAACATGGCCTGCTGATTAACACTGTTGATCAGCCAAAGGACTGTAATTTTATTATGCCTTCAATCGTGAAAAGAGGAAATCTCCAAATAGCCATATCTACGGCAGGTAAAAGTCCAGCGTTGGCAAAAAAAATCAGAAAAAACTTAGAGAGTACGTTTCCGCCAGAATATGATTCGCTTACAGAGCTATTCGGCATAATCAGGACAAAACTCCTTTCCCAGGATCAACCCTCTTCAAAAAATAAGATTATCTTCCAACAACTGGTTGACTCAAATCTTCTTGAAATGATCACACATAAAAATTGGGATGGTATGAGAGCTACGTTAAAATCTATCCTGGGAGAAGGTTTTCCGATAGAGGACACCCTTACACAAGTCTTTAAAGAGATATAATAAAATGGATATTCTTTTCTTTAAGTTGACTCTTATCGTATACCTCATAGCTTCGGCCGGTTTTTTATTCTTTATCATAAAGAAAAATAAAAAAGTCGGGTACTGGTCACACAGGATTATGCTTTTCGGATTTGCACTCAATTCAATCTACCTAACCCTTAGCTATTATCAGCTCGGTGCGGTACCTGCATTAACCTTTAAGACATCCCTCTCTTTTCTCTCCTGGACGATAATCGCCGCATATATCATTTTTCAGGTAAAATTCAAGCTGATGGTGTTAGGTTCATTTGTCGTTCCCTTCTCCACTTTTTTGATGATTATCTCCTCGACAATCCCCATCTCAACAATCACAGTGAGGCCTATCTTTAAAGGCCTCTGGCTTCCCCTCCATGTAGGTACCTCTCTCTTGGGGGACGGCATCTTTGCTATTGCCTTTATTTCCGCACTTATGTATCTGATCCAGGAACGTCAGATAAAATCAAAAAAGCTTGGAGCCTTCTACACCAGGCTCCCTTCCCTCAATAGCCTCGATTCATTAAATTATCATGCAATAAACTATGGCTTCCTCCTTCTTACTATAGGCATGATTACCGGTTCGATTGTGGCCCAGGGTTCCCATGGCTCTTACTGGCGCTGGGATCCAAAAGAGGTCTGGTCTCTGATAACATGGCTCTGCTATGCAGCCCTTTTACATCAGAGAATGGCAATAGGATGGCGCGGTAGACGTTCCGCCCTCATGTCCATAGGGTGTTTTTTAATCCTGATCTTCACCTTCCTTGGAGTCAACTTCTTAATGGAAGGATATCATAGTTTTGAGAATTTAGAGAGAAGTCAACTGCCATGATAAAAATAGTTAACATTGGTATGAATCACGAGACTGCGCCAGTTGAATTGAGAGAATTGGTAGCCGTTGGAGAGCATACTATAGATGAAGTGATGGGTACCATTAGAACTATTAAGGATATCAAAGAGTCTATCGTTCTATCTACCTGCAACCGGGTTGAGATACTTTTCACAACAGATAATGAAAAAGGGGCCACAGAATCTGTTATAGATTTCCTTTGCCGCTATAGTCATATTTCGAGAGAGGAACTGTTACCAATACTCTATATCTACAATGATCAAGAGGCAATACGCCATATATTCAGGGTAGGTGCAAGCCTGGACTCCCTGATAATTGGTGAACCTCAGATACTCGGGCAGGTGAAAGAGGCCTACAGGATAGCAGTCAACCATAAATCATCCTCTGTAATATTAAATAAGCTGATGCACAGGACCTTCTCGCTGGCTAAAAAGATACGGACTGAGACAGAAATATCAGGATCTGCAGTGTCTATAAGTTTTGCGGCTGTGGAATTAGGAAAAAAGATATTTGGAGATCTCGAAGGGAAAAAGGTTCTTCTTATAGGGGCTGGAGAGATGGCAGAGCTTGCTGCTACCTATCTTGTACATAACAGAGTGGACAAAATAAAGGTAGCAAACAGGACCTTTCGTCGAGCCGTAGAAATTGCAGATCAATTTCATGGGGAGACAATCTCCTTTGAAGAGATAGGTGATCAACTGCTCCATATAGATATTGTTATCACCTCTACTGCCTCACCAGAACCTATAATCTTTTCAGACCAGGTCAAAAAAGCGATGAAGGGCAGAAGAAATAGACCGCTTTTTTTCATAGATATTGCCGTTCCCAGAAATGTTGAGCCCCGAGTAAATGAAATAGAAAATGCCTATGTGTATACCATTGATGACCTAAAAGGAATTATAGAGTTCAACTTGACTAAAAGAAAAGATGAAGCAGTAAAAGCAGAGCGGATGGTTGATGAGGAGGTCATTAAGTTTGGTGAATGGCTCAAGACCCTGGATGTGGTTCCAACTATTGTAGCCCTCAAGGAAAAGTGCAAAAAGATACGCCAGATAGAGCTGAAAAAAACCTTTTCCAGCCTTGGAAATCTTACGCCTGAGCAGAGGAAAAGAGTGGAAAATTTGGCTCTATCGATTACCAAAAAGGTTTTAAACGATCCTATAGTCTTTTTAAAAAGTAAGGAAAATAGAAGTTCACGAAATCTTTACTTAGATATCACCCGAAGGCTATTTAATCTGGACTCTGACAATAATACAAAGACTAAATGAGGTGAATACTATGGATCTCAATAAAATGACAGAACATATCAAAGCACATCCCGATTTCCACAAAGCAGGCATGATTGCTACCCATCTCGGTATCGTGAGGTCGTTTTCAAGGAACGGAAGCCCTATTGTAGGACTTGATGCTGAATTTAAAAACGAAAAGGTTGCAGAAATTAAACAAGATATCAAGTCACGGCCCGGTATAGTGGATATCATTATCGAAACAAATACCGGCTCCCTTAAGGTTGGTGATGAGGTTTTAGCAGTAATGGTGGCAGGTGATATCAGGGACAATGTATTTCCAGCCCTTATTGATGCAGTCAACCGAATAAAATCAGAGGCAGCAGTAAAAAAAGAGAAGACTATGGAATAACGCTTCCTCTGAATCGCCTCGCCGAATGCAGAGGCGGAAAAGCCCACGTTTGGCAATGCCGGGGTGACGTGCTGCCTTGATCACCTGGGTGAGGACAGGCCAGGGTGTATGAACAACTATGAGTGCTTTGCATACCTCATATTTTTTTAACGAGGATGGGCTTTTCTTCAGTTCCAAGGCTCTCGGGCTGGTCTTTTCAGTAACATATCTACGGGGGAGTTTTGCCCCCTCCGCATTGCCCCCGCTCTATCGAGCGGGAGGCCTGCGGCTTCCCCCATAGATACGTCACGAAAAGACAGCGCCCTAACGCCAGTCGCTTCAGAAAAGCCCATCCTCGTTATCAGGGTGGCAAAGACCCGCCCTGTAGAATCCCCCTAAGGGGGTCCCGCGAAGCGGGAATTCCACAGGGTGAATGAGGTTTTGCAAAGTCTCTATATATGAAACTGCATAGATAACAGGGTACGTGCTGTTATACATATGGCATCCAGAATAATTATTTTCAAATCCTCATGATGAAATTCTAATATGCAAACCTATGTATTGATATGCCTCATTGTGTTCCTTGCAGGTTTTACACAAGGACTCTCAGGTTTTGGTTCTATTCTGTTATCTTTACCTCTGCTTGCTATTTTTCTTGATATTAAAACCGTAATCCCTTTGGTTGCCCTCATTGCTTTCTGTATAACTATTATCCTTTTTATACAACTGTGGGAACATCTGGATTGGAAAAAGATTTATCCGCTCTTTCTTGGCGCTTTGCCCGGCATCCCTCTCGGTGTTTTCTTTCTCAAAAAACTGGATAAAGATCTCATTCAATGGATTCTCGGAATCATATTAATTTCCTATTCCCTTTACAGTCTTTTTTTTCGATCTCCTGATAAGCAGATAAGGGAAGGCTGGGGATACCTGTTCGGTTTTTTTTCAGGGTGCCTCGGGGGAGCACTGAGTGCAGCTGGTCCACCGGTAATTGTCTATACGTCACTTCAGACCTGGAGCAAGGATACAATAAAGGTAACACTCCAGGGATTTTTTCTGGTCTCTGGCGCCACAGTGGTTTTCTTTCAGGCCCTGAGTGGTCTTACAACCGTAGTAGTATTACGCTATTTTCTGGTTTCATTACCTCTGATGTTTCTTGGAACGTATACGGGTTCTATTTTTTACGGAAAGATACGGGAGGAACATTACAAAAAAGTGATGTTGATACTCCTGGCATTTTTGGGTGGCTTTATGATATACCGAGCGGCATGAAGAGTAAAGAATGAGAGATATAAAGGGACCTTTGCACAACCTGACAATCTTTAAAACGCAATAAAAGAGGGTGGACTTTTCTGGGCTGGCGGCCCGCGACGAGCTCGGCCGAGTCGAAGGGTGCTGTCTTTTCGCAACTTATCAGTGGGGGAAATCCCGCCGAAATCGGGAAGAGGGAAAAATACCTCCCCGCAGAAAAGTCATAGAAAAGACTAAGTCCCGATCCTTGGATCGGGAAACTGAAGAAAAGCCCAGCCTCGGTAAAAAAAATATGAGTTATGCAAAGATCTCATAAAGTCGAGCACATAGAATACAGCTGAGATTATGGAAAAGAAAAGAAGAATGTGTAGTTACCATGGAGGATGTGGCATTATCCCACATGTAAAAGATGGTGCGGCAATAACAGTGAAAGGGAAATTATCACACCAGTAATGTATACCGTACCATACGCAAAAACAGAGATACAATTTGACCTTTTACCAGGGATGAAAGGAACAGTAATTCATTCTCAGGCCCTTCCACCCCTTGCTGATGTATTGACTGCTATTGATACCACATTAGCAGACCCGATCAACTCAGCCCCTATTCGTGAGCTTGCGCACAAAGGGGATACCGCATGTATCGTATTCACCGACATTACCAGGGCTTGCCCTGATTACCTGCTTGTTCCACCAATCCTGCGCGAACTCCATGCAGCCGGTGTACGCAAGCACGATATTACACTGGTATGCGGGACCGGCCTGCATAGGCCCAGCACATATGAAGAAAAAGTAGCGAAACTTGGGGCCGAGGTGGTGCAGCAGTACCATATTGTGGATAATGAACCTCAAAATTCTGCTCACCTTGTGGAGTTGGGAAAAACGGATAACGGAACACCTGTATCAGTAAACAAAATCGCCTATGAAGCAGATTTACTCATCGCTACCGGGATTGTTGAGCCCCATCAGTATGCAGGATATTCAGGTGCACGGAAAACAGTTGCAATTGGCGCAGCAGGTGAAGACACGATTGCCTATACCCATGGGCCTAAAATGATTGATCATCCTGGCACACGCCTGGGCATGATAGAGGGAAATGCTTTCCACCGGGCAATTACAGAAGCGGCGAGGAGGGCTGGCTTGCGCTTTATTCTTAACGTTGTTGTAGATGAAGAAACAAGGCCTGTTGCCATCTACGGGGGTGAGCCGGAGGCCACATTTGCAAAACTGGTTTCGGTAGCTCAAAAATTATATACGGTGCCTGTTCCACATCAATATGATATCGTAGTGGGGGGAGTTGGGTTTCCTAAAGATAGCAATCTCTACCAGGCAAGCCGCGCACCGAGTTATATATTCTTCGCGCCAACTCCTGTTATAAAGAAAGGGGGCGTGCTCATCACCCCTGCCAAGTGCGATGAAGGTGCTGGCAAGGGCATTGGTGAGCAGCGTTTCTATAAAGAAATGCAATCCGCACCGAGTATGTCTGTTCTATTGGATACCATGCGTCAAAGAGGCTACCAACCAGGTGCACAAAGGGCCTTTGTCATGGCAAAGGTTATGGAAGTAAACCCTGTTGTAATAGTTGGAGCAAAATTTCCAGAGATTGTAAAGAACACGAAGATGATCCCTGCTCAAACCATGGAGCAGGCATTAGAATTTGCAGTCAAACACATCGGAAGACCTGATCTGGATGTATTAATCATACCCCATGCACTTTTGACCTTACCGTTTATCCAGAATTAAAGATTACCGTAACCACTCAAGGTTCCTTCTTTACAATCCTTCCTTAAGGCAGTGTATTTTTCTCAATAGCACTACCTTTCTTCTATCCTCCTCAGATGACTTCAGGCAGAAATCGATAATAAAAAAAGGTGGACGTACACAAAGTGAATAAATGTCAACCATAATATATTTTTAAGTTGACAATAAAAAATATTCTATTATTACTATCCTTTCAATAGTGATATTTCCTTTAATCATATCGTACCTAAACCAGGCCATGTCTACAAAAGATCAACTACTACTATATCTAAAAGAAAAAAAGGGAAATTGGGTTTCCGGCGAGGCATTAAGCACACAACTCGCAGTCAGCCGTACAGCCATATGGAAACATATCTGCAAATTACGGGAAGAAGGCTATGGTATTGAATCCTCTCCCAAAAAAGGATATCTCCTGCGAAAGATCACCGATTTGCTTTTACCCAATGAAATCCGTGAAGGGCTTGATACAAAAGTCTTTGGCAGGAAAGGCATTGTGTACTACAGCCAAATAAACTCCACCAATACAAAGGCAAAAGAGTTGGCAGCCAGAGATGCCCCGGAAGGAACCCTTGTTGTAGCTGAGCAACAGGTCGAAGGAAGAGGCAGGAAAGGAAGGACCTGGTTTTCTCCACCTGAAGGGGGAATCTACATCTCTCTTATCTTAAAGCCACACATATCGCCAAGTGAGGCACCAAAAATAACCATGTTAACAGGCGTTGTAGTGGCTGAAACCCTGCTAAAGCTTACACCATGTAAAATCAATATCAAATGGCCAAATGATATCCTTGTGAACGGTAAAAAGATAGCAGGTATTCTCACAGAAATGAGCACTGAAATGGATGCAATAGATTACATTGTGGTAGGTTTAGGAATGAATGTTACTACCCCTCGGTTTCCTGATGATATTAAAGACAAGGCCACCTCCATCTTAATAGAGACAGGGAAATATTTTCCAAGGGTCACGTTTATCAGGGAATACCTGAAGTGGTATGAAAAATATTATGAGATATTTACAAGAATCGGGTTCGAGCCTGTTATTCAGCGGTGGAAAGAACTTACAAATATCATAGGGCAAATGGTGATTGCTGAGGTGGCCGGCAAAAAATATATTGGGGAAGTCCATGATATTGACAACGATGGGATTTTGATCCTCAAAGACAAAAAAGGGGACCTTCACAGGATATTTTCCGGAGACGTCACGTTAGTATAATGACATGTGTTATTGTTCATCTGGTAACTATCCAGGCTGTATAGGTAATAGATATGGATATTGCAATTGTTTGTATATATTTTTTAGGTCTTATCTTTATTGGAAGTAGATCGTTTAGGATTGTGAAAGGACTCGACAGCTTTTTCGTTGCTGACAGGAAAGCCCCGTTTATTTTTGTTGTTGGATCACTGTTTGCCACTATAATCGGGGGCTCTTCCACCATTGGGATGGCAGGCCTGGGTTACGGGCACGGTTTGGTGGGATCATGGTGGCTTCTGGTGGGCGCTATTGGCCTTTTATTTCTGGGCCTTTTTCTAGCGGAAAAGGTACGCGGATATTCTCTTTATACCTTACCAGAAATTCTTGAGATCCAGTATGGACCTGAAGCAAAATTCTTTGCCTCAGGTTTAATAATTATCGCCTGGACAGGTATTATTGCAGGCCAGATCGTGGCAGCAGGGAAGATTTTAGAGGTTATTTTAAAGGCCCCGCCATCACTTCTCATGATTGTAACTGCCTTTGTCTTTATTTTATATACATTATTAGGAGGTCAGCATTCCGTTGTTCGCACGGATACAATACAGAGCCTGATCATTATTATTGCAGTTCTTTTCTCGATTCCCCTTTGTCTTGGCAAAGTAGGGGGCATTTCTGTAATGAGAGAGGCCCTTGGCGGAGACTACTTTTCCTTTCCAGTAAGCCAATATTTTACATGGAAGTCACTGGCTACCTATCTGTTTTTAGTTGGGTCAACCTATTTGGTAGGGCCCGATATATATTCCAGGCTTTTCTGTTCCAAAGACAAAACAACCGCCAGGACTGCTACCATCACAGTGGCACTGGGATTAATACCCTTTGCCTTTATCATAACCCTGATAGGTATGTCTGCAAGGGTACTGTTTCCCCAGATCAGCCCTGAGGCCTCTTTTCCAACAATGATTAACCACGTTTTCCCAATAGGTTTGAATGGCCTCATTATTGCCGCACTCCTTTCCGCGATGATGTCTTCAGCAGATACATGCCTTTTGACAACCAGTACGATTTTATCAGTTGATATCATAAAGCCTCTGTTAAAACCTACCGTAGGGGAGAAAACAGTGCTTTTGCTTTCCCGTATCTTTATTGTGGTGATAGGTGTTTTTTCCCTCATTATTGCATTACGGTTAAAAGGCGTTATTTCATCTCTCCTTCTTGGTTATACGGTATATACCTCCGGGCTCGTTTTCCCTATTCTTCTCGGTTTTTACAGGCACAGGCTTAAACTAACCAGGAGAGGTGCGATCGCAGCCATGGTGGCTGGAGGCGGGGTGGCATTGATTGGGAAATTTATGGGATTAGCTGATTTTGGCCTTTATGGCTTTTTCCTATCAGGGATTATCTTGATAGTGGGAAGCAGATTTTTCGCCCAGTAGCTCTCCATTAATGGCAGCTTTAATTCAGATTGTCGTAATGAGCAGTAAAGTCAGAGCAGTGGAATTATTGCAATACATATTGTGTCGTGCATCGGGCCTTAAAAGATTTTACTCCACAGTGTAGTCTAGCCCTTCATCGTAAAAGTTACAAACGCTCTTTGCTGCTGTACGTAACATATTCTTTTACCTTCTTTAGCTATTCAGGTGCCTTGGGGGGATAAGCGAGGATGGCACATAATAGCCCAACTGTGCTGAAGATGGTTATTATTGCAAAGGCTGGTATGTATGTTCCCATAGCGTCATTGATAACCCCGGCAATTATCGGGCCTGCGGCTTCACCAACAATGGCCAGCGGAAATATAAGCCCCAGGATTTGGGCATAGTGGGTACGTCCATAGTATGCCCCAATGAATGTAGGCAGGGCTACAATCAATGCCCCATAGCTAATACCAAAGAGCGTAGCGTAGATGTAAATTAAGAGCAAAGTCTTGGTGGTTAATAGGATTATCAGTGCTGTCACCTGAATAATAAAGCTGGCAATAGCTAAATGCCTCACTTCAAACCTAACCCCTAAAAAGCCAAACCCCAGTCTTCCTAATATGCTCATTCCCGGAATAAGGCCCAGGGCTATTGCTGCCACAATGGGAGAAAAACCTATATCCTTCAGATATGCCACTTGATGCGCAGTCACCGTGCCTAAAGCCAATAAGTTGGCGGCACACAGCGTTGCAATTAACCACGTAGTAGGCCTTCGTATTGCTTGCCGTGTTTCCCAATCCATGGAAGTCTGATAGACCCGTGAGCTATTACCTGTCGTCTCTTTTATCTCATTGTCATGTGCGGTAAGTATGCCATCGGGTAATTGCCCCATATCCTCCGGTTTGTTTCTCACCAGAATGAGCCCGCCCATCAGTACAGCGCAGGCGAGTTGTACCATAGCCAGGGCCAGCCACGCCATATGCAATCCGAAAGTGGAAATCAGCCATGTTGCCAGGGGTGGGAAGAGAAAACCGCCTAAGCCCCCTGCCGATATAACCAGCCCCATTCCTAGGGAGCGCTTTCTGATAAACCAGTTATTGACCACGGTAGTACACGTCAAATACAACCCAAAGGCGCTTCCCAATCCCACCATAATCCCGTAAAAGAGATAAATCTGCCATACCTCTGTAGCAATGGACATTCCGGCTAGTCCTACGGACACAACTAAATTTCCAAAAACTATGTTAGCCCGTGGCCCAAACCTAGTAATAGATGCCCCTACCAGTGGACCGGGCAATCCAAAACCCAGCAAAGCTACGGAGAGCACGCCGCCCACGAGGGCCCGGCTCCAGCCATACTCGCTGCACATTGCTGGAAGGAACACACCATATGAGTAAAAAAAAGTACCACTGGTGGTAAAATACACTAACATCGCTCCTGCCAGCGCTATCCACCCATAAAAATTACTCCCCTTTTTTAAAACATTACTATTTCCAATCATGGTTACGCTACCCTTCCCCTGCGTTGCTCTCTTTTCTTAAAAGTAAAAATAGATAATCAAAAATATTCATTGATTGATAACCGTCTCCTGTTGGGTGAGGGCAGTATAGGGAGATGGGTCTTGTGTGTCAAAGTAATAAAATTGCACAATAAGGCAGTTGTTCTTGATATGTTCGTTTTTAGGGGTAGAGGTGACGCTCATGAATAGAGGGGCTGGTGAGTTTTGAGCAGCTTAAATAAGGCTGCGTGGGGGTTTGTAGTCAAACACAAATGAAGGCTCTATCTGGATGCACTCGAATTACCACATGCACTTTTTACCCTGCCCTTACTCTCTCTTTCTCTTCCTCACTAATGGCAGCCTTGATTCCTTGTGCATGATTGACTGTAGCCAATATACCTGCCCCTGCCAAAAAAAAGATAATAATTGAGATGATGCTGAGCCTGCTTGTGCCGGTAAGTTGCCCTACCACACCAAAGAGTGTTGGCCCAATGATACCGGCAAATTTACTGCTCACATTGTAAAACCCAAAAAACTCTGCTGATTTCGATGCTGGCGCCATTGACGCATACATAGAGCGACTGAGGGCCTGGGTTCCGCCTTGAACCATTGAAACCAAAAAAGCCAGAAGCCAGAAATGGGCTGGTTTTTGCATGAAATATCCCAGCATCGTTATAATTGCATAGATACCCAGGGCTAAAAGGATTGATTTTTTTGTTCCCAACCTTTTCGGGAGCCTGCCAAAAAGTACGGTAAATGGAATACCGATAAATTGTACCATTAAAATTGCCCCAATCAGATGCGTTCTGCCAATTCCAATTTCCGCCCCAAAAATCACGGCCATAATTATGATGGTTCCAACTCCGTCATTATAAAGCCAGAAGGCCACGAGAAACTTTGCCAACCCTCTAAATCTTCTAATATCTTTAAATGTCTTTCGTAGCCTCTGATATCCTGCCTTGAGAAGATTCAGGCTCTCATCTTTTGCGATAACTACCCGTGGTTCAGAGACATTTTTAAAAATAGGTATAGAAAAAATTGCCCACCAGAGGGCAACTGAAAGAAATGATATTCGCGAAGCCCACGCCGCATCCGGGATGCCAAAAAAGTCCGGTTTCAGTATCATGAAAAGATTCAGGGCCAACAGGATTCCCCCACCCAGATACCCATAGGCGTAGCCTTCAGCAGAAACTCTATCAATCTCTTCCGGCCCGGCTACATGGGGCAGCAGGCTATCGTAAAAAATATTGCCACCCCCAAAACCCACTCTACCAAGGATATACAGAAGCGATGCAAAAACCCACATACCATTACCTATGCCAATTAAAAGCCCGGTCGCTACAATGCCAACAAACGCAAAGCCACCAAGAAATCTTTTTTTTGCACCTGAGTGGTCACCTATTGCACCCAATAGAGGTGCTGTAACCCCAATAATGAGCATAGCTATTGTATTGGAATATCCCCAATAACTGGTGGCTGTTGTTTTATCCAGGGTAGCGCCGGCAACAGAGCTGTAAAATTCAGGGAGCACTGCTGCCATAATGGTGGTGGCAAATGCAGAATTCGCCCAGTCATACATCTTCCAGCTTCTAAGAATTTTTGTATGTTCTCTGTCCATTGTGGCGTCCATTGTTAGTTGCAAGTAGTCCGTTGTTTCAAGCCTTTGAACATAGCACAGAGAGTAAAACGCTTTATGAAGAATACTCTCCTTCAGCAAAAGTGAAGGTTTTCAAACCTTGCCCTCGTCATACCACTATATCCGCTCCTATTCCTTTATTATCTTTAACAACAGACAACTGACAACGATCGACTGACAGTATTCTATTTTATTCTTTACACATAATTACCTCTACCATATACTCCCTACACCGAAAAGGATAAAAATTATGACCAAAAACCGAAAAGAACATACCTTTGATTCAAAGTCTGGCGAAAAGGCAGCGCAAATCATTCGTGAGATTGAAACGGCTCAAAACCAGAAGCTCACTGCTGAGGAGATTTTTACAAAAATCTCTGAGTATCTAAAACAGGAGCCGTGCCTCACAATTCACATTATAGAGGCCCTGGTAAAGATTCCTACCCCTGAAACCGCCCATCTCCTTATTTTGATGATGGAAACAATGGATGAAAAACAGGTTATCAAATCCATAAAGAGAACCCTTTACAAGTTAAAACAAAAGGGCGTGAAATGGGAGGAAAGGGCACCAAAAGATGAGCCTATCCTGAAACCTCCAAAACCTGCTGAACCTCAAGGATACCTGGGATCAATTGATGCAACAGGAAGTAGAATAATCGTAATAGGGAAACCACAGCCTTTACGGGGGCTATTGGTAATCTTCAGCATCGTAAATGACCTGGAAGGAATACAAGAGTTTAACCTTAAAGAATTCAGTAAAAAGAGTTTTAACGAGTTTATGAAAGATTCCCTTGCATCAGCAGAATTCCCTATTGTTACTGCGCCAGGGGCGTACTGTATTCATATTCTTAAAGAAGCTGCATCTCTCACCCAAAGTCTTTCTAAGCCACTCCCCCAGGGGTATCATGATGCAGAAAGGGAATGTAAGGACATTGTCTGGGATTATCCTGCCCCTCTCATCTATCAGTACATAAAAGAGGATGAAGTAATAGATTCGGCACATCTTTTAAAGGACTCAATTAACCTGCACAAAATCATGCCCTTTGCCACATGGCACATAGCAGCCCCGGAGGTGGAAAAATACGCCGCCCGCATCACCGAGACACAACAAAGCAAGATCGTGCTCAGGCCTGATCAAAAGGAAGCCCGGCTGAATGCCATATACAGGGGTGCCCTGGAGGAGCTGTTCCCGGAAGAGAAACGGTTCCTCTGGAAAAGGCGGCTTGAGGAAGTGGCCTATATCCTGCTCAAAACAGGAAAAGAAAATGAGGCCAAGGCATCTTTAAGCGCTGCAATAGATCTGAACAATCCCTTTAGCATGATTGATCCCAATCCCTTTATCTGGAACCTGCTGTTAAAATCTATCTACATCCTGCTTGAAGAAGAACACGAGAAACAGGAAGAAGAGAAAAAAACCTCCCTGATCATTGCACCGTAAGAAAGTTTTTTTATTATCATCTTCCCTTCCCTCTGGCTACTATTGGTATTGTATTGTTCTATTGATTAAAAAAACGTAATTACTCACGTATCTTGCCACAAAGCCTGCCCTAGCGCGACATAGCAGGGACATAAGCCTGCTTTGGTATTAACGCCGGAGCTTAGCTTTAATAACTAATTCTTGCATGCCAGGTCTGGGCCAGGGGCACCAAGACACCAAAACTATAGAATTATTCTTTATTATAGCCTTTTTAATCCGCCAGACGACAGGCGGATTGAAATTAATGAGAAAACTCCGTTATTCAATTTATATTTATCTCCTCTTTGGGTCTTTGTGCCTTGGTGGCTGAATAGTTACAAAAAAACAAGGTAATTATCTATGTCATCGATGCAAATGAAAGCTATTGAAGGTATTTCTGTTGGCGATACGTTTACCACATCTCGCACTTTCACCGAACAACAGGTATTGGATTTTGCTGAAATATCCAGAGACTACAATCCAGTTCATTTTGATGAACGTTTTGTAAAGGCAATGAAATTCAATGGGAAAATATGCCATGGACTTTTAGTTGGCAGTATGCTCACTGAAATTGGCGGGCAACTTGGATGGTTGGCAACGGAGATGGATTTTAAATTTCAAAAACCCGTGTATTTTGATGATACGATTAAGGCTGAGCTCACAGTTATTGATATCGACGAAAATGGTTTGGCAACATCTGAAGTGGTATTTACAAATCAGGATGGGGCTACTGTACTTGAGGCTATTGTTAAGGCATTCGCACCTGGTGAACCTGGAAAGCACGTCATACGTGCAATGATAGCTGATGGAGACCCAACCAACAAGATATGAAAAAATACAATATGTTTCCGCGTGAATATTGACATATTAACGTTTAAACGTTATAATGTTTTAACTACATTTGGAGGTAATACTATGGCAACAGAAACAAAGCGTGCCACGATATACTTTGTCCCCGATCTACACAAGGCCTTGCGGTTAAAGGCTGTGGAAACCTCCCGCTCGGTTTCTGATCTTGTAAACGAGGCCGTCAGAGAAACCATGGCCGAGGATGCAGAGGATCTCGCAGCGTTTGATGAAAGGGCCCATGAACCTCTGATCAGCTATGAAGAAATGGTCAAGAGGCTCAAAAAAGATGGCCGCATATAACATTTTTTTTAAAAAGTCGGTCTGGAAGGATTTTGAAAAAATAACAAAGGAGGATTTAGAAAGAATCCTTACGCGCATCAAAATGCTCTCTCAAGATCCTCGCTTTCCAGACTGTGAAAAATTGACCGGACAGGAAAGGTATCGACTGCGGCAAGGGCGGTATCGTATAGTGTATTCAATCCAAGATGATGAGCACACAGTCTGGGTGGTGAAGGTCAGGGCTCGCAAAAATTTTTAGCGTATCACCTGACTTTTGGATGAATATGCAGCTTCGATGGGATCTATATTTTGCAAGAAAATCTGAATCAAATGCGCTTGACAGCATCAAGCCACTACCCGTGCATCAAATTCAGACAAACAAACCCAGGGCCCACCAAGGCGCTGGGCAGTGATCGTTGTTCTATTGCGCTTCACAAAGACACGTAAGCGTTCAAGTTGCTCATTAAAAACATTGACAATATCATATCGATAGTGCTATCGTATGACAAAAAATTATCGATGGAGATTATGAAATGCAAACAGTTACTGTATCACCAAAATATCAGGTCGTAATACCAAAGATGATAAGGCAGACATTGCATCTTCGTCCTGGTCAAAAAATGCAGGTTGTAGAATATGAGGGTCGAATCGAATTAATACCTGAACGAGATATTACAGAGCTTCGAGGATTCCTCAAAGGCATAAATACTGAATTCGAACGCGAGGAAGATAGAGTATGAATATCGTCGATTCTTCCGGTTGGCTTGCCTACTTTGCAGACGAGCCGAATGCAAAACATTTCATATCTCCTCTGAAAGATACAGATTCGCTCGTTGTTCCAACGATAACTTTATATGAGGTTTTCAAGGTTGTTCTCCGAGAATCAAGCGAGAATGAAGCGCTTCAAGCGACAGCGGCTATGCAAAAAGGAACCGTTGTAGATCTTACAGTCCCGTTGGCTATCGCTGCTTCTAAACTAAGCCTGGAAAAGGGTCTTCCAATGGCAGATAGTATTATTCTAGCAACAGCTAAAGCATATAATGCAATACTCTGGACGCAAGATTCAGATTTAAAGAACATGCCTGGAGTGAAGTACTTCCCTAAAAAATAATGGCCAACCTGTCACTTCAGCCACCCTGCCCTGTTAAATGCCTCGTTTAATTTCTATTTCACCGGGGTCAAAAAATCAGGACAAGATAATATCTATCTCCGCGGTCCCTGTGGGCTCTAGCGACCCTGAGAAGCATCGAAGGGGAGCGGGCGAGAGATTGTCATAGCCGCATACTCGTAAAATGAAGCACAGAGCTAAATGAACAAGCCTATAAAAACATTGACAAAACACATATTGAGAGATAAGCAAGAAATAGATATATAATTCAAAAGGCCAGCCCATGAAAAAGTATTGTTACTTTTTTGGCTTGCTCGTTGTTCACCCGCTCATTACAGCACGTTACTGCTCTTCTACAAACAGCGTAAAAAACAGTAAACACTCCTCCCCTCCCCTTGAACATGCAAAACATACACAGGCCGTAACACCCGCACTCCAAACCGAACATAATAAAAAATACAAAAGAAACATTGCAGCCCTTTTAGGCCTTTTTTGTCTCGGGCTGTTAGCCATATTCTATGCAATTGAAAAGAGCCGTGTGATGCCCGTATGTCAACTGGAGGACCTTGCCCTCCTAAAAATCATTAAGAAAAATACCTTCCGGCTCTGGAACAACCACCGCCCGGATAGAAAGTTAATAAGGCTGGAGGATTGGAAACAGGATACTTAAGCGAGAATGGGCTTAGTTCTTTAAAAAAAGCATAATTATTATCATATTTATAATCTGTATATTAGATGTTGGTCTCCATCTAATTGGAGGTAATCATGAGTGAAGAAGAGATCCTTGTAGATGATGAGAAAAAGGACGTAGATCCAAAAGAGTACGAGAGGGCAAAATCGGAACTCAAAAATCGTTGCGAAAAAGCGAATTTGATTTTGAGAGAAGAAGAAGAGCCGTTCAAGGATGGTATCAAGTACCTTGTATTGGAGTTGCCGTCAGGACGTGATAAAAGGTCCTACGCTATCTGGGACTATGCTAATCTTGAGCAAATACTCTCGATCCAATTTGAGAATTTCGTTTTCCTTAATCCCTACGAGGCAATCTGCTCATATGAAAATGGCACAATTGAGGCGCTGGTTACAACAATAGATAGAATACCAACATCTTTTTTGAGGCGTAGATTACTTGGTAGACGCAGTATGGGAGAGGATAAGACTAGCGAGCTTGACCTTGAAGTGCTTTCTAAAGACGGTGAAAAGAAATTGAACCTAAGCCCGGCATCAAAAGAGATCGAAATATTATGCTCAGGGGCCAGGCGATCAATGCTCAGCTTGAAGCTTTCAGGAATTAGAGCTGGAAGGCATGACGATGCCGTTAGAATTCTCAGTCGAATGGCAGACGCTTTCTTCTTCCAAATGGACCTATCATTCGGAGTTGGCCTCAACTTGGCTAGGGTTAGATTTAGACGGCACCTTATTTATCCAAGTCGCATGAGAGCACCGGAGGCATCTTTGGATGATCTCGAATTCCCTTCCCAAGAATACGATGAAGCTCCTATGTCATTGTATTGGTATGCACGTAGTGCACAGGGTATGCCCCTGCTGCAGTTTCTGGCCTATTATCAAGTTATAGAATTCTACTTCCCCACATACTTTCAAGTTGAAGCCAGACGTGAGATCCGGCGGATTCTCAAGAATCCAACTTTTCGGGCAGATCGCGATGCAGACATCGGGCGAGTATTATCCGCTCTTTCATCTAAAAGGGGATCGATCGGAGATGAGAGATCGATGTTACGAGCTACTTTACAAGAATGTGTCGATCCTGGCGAATTGCGGTCATTTTTGAGCTTAGACAAAAGGAAGCAAGAGTTTTTTTCATCAAAAACTAAAGGGTTGACGACACACAAACTTCCGTTGGCAAATCCAACAGCTGATTTGAGAAACGATGCTGCTGATCGGTTGTATGACATTCGATGTAAAATCGTACATACCAAGAACGATGTCCGGGAAGGTGAAGTGGAACTATTATTACCTTTTTCCAAAGAGGCTGAGCAGCTCTATTATGACATAGAATTAATACGTTATCTAGCTCGTCAAGTGCTCATAACAGCGAGCAGTCCTTTAAAATTTGATTAATCAAAGACCAACAATTTTCTGCACCTGACCGTTCTTTCGCTGCGCTCCACAACGGCAAGTGAGAAATACGTTAGCCCACGAAGGAGACCAATATGGCGCATTCCCTCCTAGAACTCTCAGCTGACGAGGTTCAGTCACTACCCATTGATCGTCTCGGAATTCTCGTACTGAAATACCTCGTTGACACCAAGGAGTGGAATGCCTACAACTTCCTGAATTCTGGCAGGAATCTGAACCTTCCCGAGCCCACCCTTCGGTGCTGGTCCGAAGCCCTCAACTGGCTTTTCTCAAAGAATCTCGTCGCTCGCGGAACGCCGGGCCAGTCGAGTTCCGATGCGATATTCGTCACCCGTCTCGGAAGCAAGGTTCTGGAAGTGGGACTTGAGACAATCCGAGCCTGTGAACGTCTAGACGTGGAACTGCACCACCGCCTCGAGCAAGTGAAGTCACAGTTCCTGCTCGGACAATTCGAGCTAGCGGACTTCGCGGCGATGCGGGAGGTAGAGATCCGAGTTCGCGAACTCTCTGGCGCCGACTCGTCTCTGCTCGGCGTGAAGCTCATGCGAAACTCCTTCGGCGAAGGGGGTAAACTGGCTGACCCAAAGCTGGATCCAGGAGAGCGGGTCGGGATCATGGAACTATTCGCTGGTGCTATTGGCACTTTCAAGAATCCCCCAAGCCACAGGCAAGTCGACTACGCTGATCCCACGGAGGCGTCGGAGGTCGTCCTACTCGCAGACCTCCTCATGAGACTGTTGGATCGCGTCGGAGCGCGGATCGCCGAGCCCACGAATACACAGAAACACGAGAGCTAATATATTTTAGACACCACAACATAACAAGTTTATGAATGCAAGTTGGCTAGACCTCTTAGGCGCCGTAAATGGTGCCAGGCATAAGTAATTAAGTATTTTAGCCTAAAAAGAGGATCAAACCTGCTCTTGACTCATGTAAAAAATATCATTGAAAAAAAGACCAGGGGCCAACCCCCGGGTTCTATATTGATATGGATTTTATTTCTCAATGAGCACGGTAAAAAATGAACCACCTCACTGCAGAGCAGCGAAGTATCAACCGGAATATCCATAATCACCGCAAGGGACGGGGAATTAAACGCTTGTCCGCCTTTGGCGGATTGAAATATTAAATCATGGCTCTTTTTATATTTTGGAAATAATTCCGATCAATCAATAGATTTGTATAATATTCGCTAATCGGCAACAATCCAACACAATGAGATCAACTCTATCTAAAAGAGAGCGCATTGAATCGCTCAAGATATTTGCCAGCGTACAATCTCACTTTTTTAACGCCAAGTGTGCCGTCATCCCTGTTACTGCAGCCAGTTTCAAGAGAGCGGCGCTTATGGGGTCGCAAATGAGGCAAAATGTCATTTTGACGCATAGCGGCTATACCATGTACATTGTTATCACAGACCTCGAAAAGAAAGCTAAACCAGCCATGTTTCGTATCTCTCGGCCTGGCCTACCATTTCAAAAAATGGAAAGGAAGTTGGCTGGCAGCATGTCTTCACTGCTTTCTGGCTATTACTCAAAGTTTTATAGACGAAGAGACTTGGAGAGAGTTATTCCTGCGTTATCACATGAATTTCTGCAGACAGCGATAGCTCACCAGCTAAAGCTAGCAAACTTCAGCATCGAAGAATCTCTCTCAATTATCAAAGAGTTCGAGAAAATTGTTCTCTGGAGCTATGAAGGCGAGCCGGTAGCCACAGGCTTATTACTAACACGAAACTTCCACGATCTTAAAAAAAATCAAGCACAGCTCGGTATCCATATTACGCCTGTCAGAAAGATTAAATTCGGTTCGAGGTTACTTAGCCTGAAGAGGGGCGTAATGATAGTGGACGCCCAAAACAATCTTTTCGTTATAGACCGACTCAAGCGTATTCTCGCCATTGTGTCGTCCACACATGATCATGCTTCTATAGATTCATGCTATGTTCCAGAACCTAAGTGGGTTCATGAATTATTGAAGGGTCGCGACTGGGTGATAAGAACCACACAAAATCGAGAGATTGAAATTATTTGTAGGGGACTCATGAAGTTGCGCTATAAGAAAGGCTTGTGGTCAACTGTCCCGTTAGCCACTTTCTTCGAAACCTTCAAAGATCGAATCGGCGAACGTCTCTTAGCAACGATTTTACCCATTATAGAAGAAATGTCAGTAAGGCGACTTGGAGCCCTTTTTGTCGTCATTCCTTCGGATGACATACTTGACACCTTTATTGATCGGAAAAAGGACATTGTTGATGTTGCGCTCCGAGGGAAGGTCAATTTCTTCAAATCCCCAACGGAGCTTCTCATAAATCTAGCAAGTGTCGATGGCGCAGTCATAGTCA
Organism: Desulfatiglandales bacterium; assembly: GCA_035529575.1. Taxonomy (GTDB): domain Bacteria; phylum Desulfobacterota; class DSM-4660; order Desulfatiglandales; family B25-G16; genus B33-G16. The sequence continues at coordinate 5,463 of DATKWM010000102.1, read as the reverse complement.
ATCACAAGGGGGCCATTCTAGCGACAGGCATTCATATCAAACCATCATTGAAACACCCAAAGCCAAGAGTCGAAGGCACAAGAACTGCAGCTGCTATTTCTGCCTCCTATTCAGGTTATGCTCTAAAGTTATCCCACGACGGGGATTTCGAGGTTTACCAGCGTGGCAAAAAGGTATTCCAGATTGCCTAGATAATAGAAACTAGCTCTTGCACTCAGACGGCCTATCTGCTGCTGGTGAAGAGCATCTGTTAGTGCAACAAGATAGCATTAAGGACTGAATATGCCTGACAGGTAAGCAGAAACTATTCGGGATTTAATCTATTACCAATATGCAAAGATTATCGCGCGGAGTGCTTTTGTAATTCCGAATGGTAGAGCTGCCAAGTCCCAGCATTATGGCTTCATCAAAAAGACATTTCGTCAGCTCAAAACAGGAGAAAAGAGCTGGTCGGAGATCACCAGAGAAGATCGCCAGTTGGTCGAGTCTGAAAAGAGGTGCGCATATTGCGGCTCAGATACTGATCTAAATTGGGAACACCTTGTTCCTCGCTCCGTGCATATCAATGATCAGTGCCCGAGTTGCGAGCGAATTTTGGGCATACACAATCAGGTATGGGCATGCCGTGCATGCAATTTATCTAAGGGCCAGAGGAGACTCTATGAGTTCTTTCGAGCCCGATTCCCGCAAGATCCAAAATTCTATGATTTGATTCCACCCCTTTTGGAGAAAAAATATCTCAAGACCATTTACAATTGCCATGATTGTGCAGGAACATTGAATTCTTCTGGTGTTCCTTCTGGTAGAGGGCTCACCGTTTTGGATATAGATTCTGTCCTTAGGATTCAAAGGAGGATCTAATGTTTAAGGATTTAGATGTGGATTCTGGGGACACAATACTGAATTATTGAAAGTGGTCAAATCAGCTTATGATTCATTTATAGAATATTATTGAAAAAAGTTCGGGGTCAAACCCCGGGTTCTGGGTTGATACATGGATTATGTAGAATATAGAATTATTGCCATATTTATAATCTATCTATTATATATTTGTGTGTCATAAATGATTTGGTTGTATGTTAATGGGAGCATCAAGACGTGCCAATAGATGAAGATATCATCAAGGAACTATTGAAAACCAAAGGAGCCTATCTATATCATAGGGAAGGTCAGGAGCTAGAGTTCAAAGAACAGTTTAATCTTGCAGGGTTTGCTGATTATTTTAGAGATTTGGCCGCCTTTTCAAATAATAGAGGGGGCTATCTAATATTCGGTGTTAAAAACGCTCCTCGCTTACCAAATGGACTTAGTGGCTCTGCCTTAGAGCAGTTCAACAAAATTGATCCAGAGAAAATCACAGGTTTTCTTCTTGAAATATTTTCTGCAGATATCAGATGGGAACAAGCTGTAGTCGAGATCGAAGGGAAAGCTTTTGGTATTTTTAAAATTTATGAAGCAGCTGTAAAACCAGTAATCGCAAAAAAGGACGAAGGTAAGGATCAAATCATAAAAAACGGTGAAATTTATTATCGATATGGCGGTCGCACACAAAAGATACAATACGCTGAACTTGAAAATATAATCAACAAACGTATTGAACAAAATAATAGCCAGTGGCTCGACTTGATGGCCAAAATTGGTAAAGCCGGACCTCAAAATGCCGCTATTTTGGATACAGAAAAATCATTGATCGAAAAAGATGAATCAAAAATTCTTGTGTTAGATGAAGGCTTAGCAAACAAGATTAAGTTTATTAAAGAAGGACAGTTTTCCGAAAAAGAGGGGGCGGTAACGCTAAAACTTATCGGTGATGTAGTCCCGGTTGATAAAGTAGAAATAGTTAAAAAGGTCAAACAAAATCTAATCAAGGATTATCCTCTCTCAGCAATGGAGCTTGCTGCAGAGGTTAAAGCCAGAATTCCTAGGGTTAGTCAGAGTGATATTTGGCAAGCAATTAAAGATAACAAAGTCAAAGACAATCTAGACTACTCAGCATATAATTTTAGAAACAAAAAACAGGAAGATGAATATAGAGAAAGTGGTGTCGTCCCTCCTGTGACTCCAAGCATTTATAATCACAAAGCGACTGATTTTTTGGTAAAAGTATTGAAGGTAAACAAATGACCCTAAGTTAAGGAGCACACAACATTGGAGTGCAAGGGACAGGGTAAGAACGCGCTGCCCCTGACACCGGGCTTTTTTATATTAAAATTTCTAAAGGGGAAACTATGTCAACAACTATTGCTATAACTAATAAAGTGGATGATTTAATTGATACAAAAAAACGGAGATTTGCGTGTAAAAGCAAAGAAGGGTTTGTCCATAGCATTCTTGTTTTAGCCTTATCTGATGAAGAATTCCTTAAACGTGCTCAAGAATTTAATAAATATTTGGGGGATGAAGGTGTCACAAATTATGAAGGAAAAGGCTTGTGACTTAAAAAAGGTGGTCAGATCTGCTCTTGACTCATTTAAAGAATATCATTGAAAAAACCTTCAGGGTCAAACCCCGGGTTCTAAGTCGATATGGGTTATATTTCTCAATAAGCACGATAAAAATTGAAGTATTAAACCATGATTCTTTTTCTATTTTAGAAATAATTCCGATCACTCATTGTTCGGTTCTATCGAATTGAAAGTTACCACTTCTTAACTTATTAGCGTTGATTTTGTCCAAATGTCTATTGATAGAAATATTTGGATTCTACCCTTTGCAAAGGAACGATTTCCGCCATGGCCCTGCCCTCATTGCAATGGTGGAAAATTCCTTCTTAATCGGGACACATTCCGCTTGGAAGAAGCTATTGAATCAATTCAACATCGGAATCATGACGCTTGGGAGCCGGAATGGATCCATGGTCTTTTCACAGCACATCTTCACTGTTCAAATCCAAATTGCAGAGAAAAAGCCGTTGTCTGCGGTTCATATAGAGTTTCTGGTTGGCTCGATCCAGATACCGGACAGTCTGATTTTGAGGAAGTTTTAGAACCCGATTTCATTTGTCCATCCCCAGATCTTTTCACTGTACCTAAAGCGTGTCCCGAAGATATCAAGTTAGAAATTCGGAAAGCATTCTCATTGTATTGGTCTGATCTGGATGCAGCAGGGAACAGAGTACGTACAGTTGTAGAATTATTGGTGGACCATCTCAAAGTTCGAAAGCGTGAAAGAAAGAAGAATGGAAAATACCGGCACCTTTCCTTACATGACCGCATTCTTGAATTCCATCCAAAAAATCCACATATCGGTGAGCAGTTACTTGCTATAAAGTGGTTAGGGAATGTCGGTAGCCATGGAAATGGTCTTAGTAAAGATGATCTTATCGATGATTTTGAGATGATCCAATTTGTTTTTGAAGAGCTTTTTGAAAGGACAAGAGAAAGGTTAAGCACTATGGCGAAAAAAATCATAAGAAAAAAAGGTTCCAATCGAAAATAAGGTAAGGAGGATTAAAAATGGGTAAAAAGCGAGATACCGTAACCTATGATCTCAAAGATGGTCATAAAATAGTTTACAGAGGCACAACCAGTGATCCTAAGGCTCGCGAAGAAGAACATCGTGCTGATGGAAAGAAATTCACCAAGCTTGTGGTGACTTCAAGAAAAATGACGGAAGAAAGCGCGAAGGTCAAGGAGTCTAAAGTCATAAAGACATATCGTAAAGAGCATGGTGGAAAGAATCCTAAATATAACAAGGATACAGATGGATAAAATTCTTCTCAACATTAGCTAAAGACCGAACATCAGCTTGGAGAAGGATGCTCCTTCCGCTGCGCTCCATTCGCACCTCTCAAGCTGAACGTTAGGCATGATGGTCGATAATCCTATGGGTACTATCGCAATATTAATCGGATTGGCCTTGGTAGTTTTCCTGATCGCATTTTTCGTGGAAAAAATGGAGAGGAAACGACTGGCACCATACAATGATGCTTTCGTCAAATTTGTAGGAGAACCAAGGCCAACATGCCCAAAACATAAGGGGTACCCAGAAGCTACCCTATTTCGTCACGTCTGGAGACGTGCAGTTGTGCTACAAGGTCATTTGGCTGAAACTAAAGAAGAAAAAAATGTCTTGGGGAAAATACAGGAAATAGCAGCAAAGAACTATTTCGCCTGTGCTCCTATGAGTGCTTACGGCAAAGTAAAACTCCAAATCACTCCGAACCAGATTTTGGAATATCTTAAGCGTGAGCAGTCGAAGCCAAGAGATCATAACCGCAGAGATTTAAAGAAGTTCGCTTGCATCTACTTGGGCATAACAAAGGATAGAAAAATATACATAGGCAAGACAGCCAAAGAACCTGAAAGAAGGTGGGTTCAGCATCGGGAAATGGGCACTGGTCCGTACAAAAATGCTGCTGACTATGCAGAATGGAAGATCATTCGTGGGAACCTTCAGGTGAAAAAGCTGGATTACTGGGAGTCGTACTATATAGGGTATTACAACACATACGAAGAAGGTTATAATGGGAGCCCGGGCAACGATACTAATGCCTATGCCCAAGGCAAGAATGATAGCCAGAACAAGATTGGGATTAGCGAAGAAGATGCCTAACAACCGGCTCCAGAAAGGGGTCAGGTCTCCTCTTGACTTATGTAAAAAATATCATTGAGAAAAAAGTGCGGGGTCAAATCCCTGTCCGCCGTTTTTATGGCGGGCTTGTCCGCCTCCGGCGGATTGAAATATTAAATCATGATTCTTTAAATATTTTAGAAACAATTCCGATCGCTTAATAGTTATGTTTTTTTGAAAAGAGAACGGCGGGTCCATAACAATCCGCTACATTGTTAATTGGCAGACTTAAAGTCGAGAGGATACATGGCAAAAAAGCTTCTGCAAATTTCTGTACTGATATTTGCCATCTGTTTTGCTCACCCAGTCTGCGCAGGTCCGTTTAATTTCGGGTTAAGCTTTGAACTTGTTGATGCAACTAACTTTAATGGTTCTGACTTTGGGTTGAGCTTACAATTAGGCTATGAGATAAAAAAAACAGAACACTGGAACATTGGTCTTGAGGTTGATCTATTTAATGGTTTGACTGATGAAAATGACATAAATGAGTATTATGATACGGAGTCCTCTTACATGGTTTTTGACTCACAAGCAATTTATGTTACTGCACGGCCCTATGATTGGTTTTTACATTTCAAAGCAGGCGTTGTGAAAGCTGATTACAAGACGGCTATCAAAGATGCTGATGATATAGGTTTAGCACTTGGCCTAAGCTTGGTTTTTGGCTCTGATATTTTTGGCTCTAATAGGGTTCGCTTTCACCTACTAGACTATCAGCACTATAAAATTGGCGGCGACAGTTTTAATTCCCGACGCGTTTCTGAGACAATGTCTCAAACTAAGAAATCATTACACTACAGGCAGTGAATTGATTTACGTTAACAATTACGTTTTCCGGATTACTTGTCAAGGCATTTTGATGAAGACGATTTACCTCCTTTCTCAGATGCT
>DATKWM010000101.1:0-3515 GCA_035529575.1 Desulfatiglandales bacterium | reverse complement strand
ACCTCGCAGCCCCGCTCAGACGGGATCTCCTCCATAATTAAGGCGGACAAGTCCGCTACGCTCCGACAAGCTACTAGGTATCAAAACCAAACAATATGAGATCTTTGCACAACCTGACAATCTTTGTAACCCAAGAAAAGAGTGTGGACTTTTCTGAAGTGACTGGCGTAAGGGCGCTGTTTTTTCGCAACTTATCAATGGGGGAAACCGCAGCCCAGAGCTTGTCGAGGGGAATGCGGAGGGGGTAATCCCCCATAGATACGTTGCTGAAAAGACCAGCCCGGGAGCCTCGGAACTGAAGAAAAGCCCACCCTCTTTAAGGAAATATAAGTTATGCAAAGCTCTCAAATTGTATCAGAGGGGAATTGAGTGATCACACCTATTAAAACAATAGCAGTGATTGGTGCTGGAGCCATGGGTGCCTCCTATGCGAGCAAATTTTATGAAATAGATAAAAATTGCATATCCCTTGTGGCTAAAGGCGATCGCTATGACCGGCTTAAAGAAAAAGGGCTGATCGTCAATGATAAGCATTATTTTTTCAATGTTATCAGACCGGAAGAGAAGACGCCACCATCTGATTTTATTATAGTAGCTGTCAAACATCATCATCTCGAAGAAGCAATCAGGGATATAACGAACAGGGTGGGTGAGAACTCCTTAATTTTATCCATTATGAATGGCATCGAAAGTGAAGAACAGATCGCTGCTGCCTATGGGGCAGACAAAATGCTGTATGGTGTTGCAGTTGGTATTGATGCGGTAAGACATGCAAACAGCATCACCTTTTCCCAACAGGGGAAGTTATTTTTTGGAGCGGCTAACAATCTACATCTTACCGAGCGTGTCTTGAGGGTTCAATCCCTTTTCAATCAAGCTGGGATTATATACGAAACACCTGAGGACATGATTCGAATACTTTGGTGGAAATTCATGATTAATGTGGGAATCAATCAGGCCTCGGCCGCATTAGGTGCACTCTATTCGGTTTTTCATAATTCTCAAGAGGCCAGGGAGCTCATGGAATCGGCAATGAGGGAAGTCATAACCATTGCGAAAGCAGAGGGAATCCATTTATTTGAAGAAGACATAGAAAATTGGAATTCATTTCTCTCTACCCTATCACCACATGGTAAAACCTCCATGCTTCAAGATGTCGAGGCTAAAAGGAAAACGGAGGTTGAAATGTTTGCAGGAAAGGTGATTGAGCTCGGGAAAAAGCACGGTATCCCAACGCCGATAAATCAGACACTTTATAGATTAATAAAGGTCATAGAGGCAATTTACACACAAAGAGGCATTATTGGCCACAATCAAAGGTAAAGATCCTGGTGATCTATCCGATGCTCGGGTGAATCCTTTGAGGGAGACTCACATTAGACGAGAAAAATAAATGAAAAAAGAAAATCATAGAAACAGGGTAACGCAAATAATCGAGATTCTGGAAAAGGAATATTCTGATGCCAGAACTGCCCTTACCTTTAAAAACCCGTTAGAGCTTTTGGTATCGACAGTCCTTTCGGCCCAGTGCACCGATGTAAGAGTAAATAAGGTAACCAAGGTGCTATTTAATAAATACAGGTCTGCAAAAGATTATGCTCAGGCGGATCTTACTGAACTGGAAAATGATATTAGATCTACTGGATTTTTTCGAAATAAGGCAAAATCCATCAAGGCCTTCTGCACCACTCTATTAGAGCAATTCAACGGGGAAGTACCGGACAACCTTAAGGACTTGGTATCTCTCCCTGGAATTGGGAGAAAGACCGCAAATGTCGTACTTTCCGAGGTATATGGAATCCCAGGCATAGTCGTTGACACCCATGTTCTGAGATTGAGTAAACTCATCGGGCTAAGCAACAACAAAGATGCCACGAAGGTAGAATTTGATCTTATGGAGATTGTTCCAAAAGAGAAATGGAGGCTCTTTTCGAATCTCCTCATATTACATGGAAGGGCTATCTGTGTTGCAAGAAGACCAAGGCATCAGGAATGTGATATCATTGATCTCTGTGAAGAGGGAGTCCGGTGGAAAAAACACTCTCTTAAGGTATAGCAAGTTTACTAGATGTCTATATAAGCTAAGATCTTAACATTTGTGTCAAGTTTTAGTAACGCAATTAAAGTGCAGAGGATAATTGGGATCGTAGAACGGGTGCGGTTGGGAAACTCGAATCGTTTGACGTTTAATCCCGACATCTCGGGAAAACCAGCAGCCTCTCGGCCCTGAGCAGCTCGAGGCCGAAGGGCGCAACCATAAAACGTCAAACGAGACCATCATCATTTCGCCCCAAGCAGCGGTATATTAATCTCAACAACTGGTCGGTTTGAGACAAAGCTTCGCTAGAAAACAAGGATGAAAATAGTATGATCCAGTTTAATACATTGCTCATCGCATTCCTTGCAGTCTTTGTCTTTCAATCGCTGTTTCAGCTTGCCCTAAACCTGATTAATATCACCCATTTACGCCGGCACAAAAATCATGTTCCCCGCGTCTTTCAAGATACAGTCAATAAAGAAAAATTCTCTACAATTATATCGTATACAGCAGATTCTACCAGATTTGGCATTGTTGAAAAATTATTTGATCAGGCGTTATTACTTGTCATTTTATTGACTGGCTTTTTGCCCTGGCTTGTTGAAATAATAACTACCTGGCACATAGGCTTTATAGGTGGCGGACTGATATTCTTTGCCGTTATTGTAATCATTGCTAATCTGCTTGATATTCCATTTGATCTCTACAGCACCTTTGTGATCGAAGATAGGTACGGATTCAATACCAAGACCATTAAACTGTGGGCCTTAGATTGGATTAAGGGTATCGCCATATCATTTATTCTGGGCGGTATTGTTATCTTTTTTCTATTGACATTAGTGTTCTATATTAAAAATTCCTGGTGGTTTTTCGCATGGATAGCCATTTCGGTGTTTGAGCTGTTGATTATGTGGTTATATCCAGTATTAATTGCTCCACTGTTTAATAAATTTGAACCAATTACCAATATGGAACTACAAAATAAGATCGCTATCCTCATGGGGAAGGCGGGGCTTGCAGTTAAAGGGGTGTTTCAGATGGATGCTGGTAAAAGGAGTAAACACACCAATGCCTATTTTACAGGAATCGGCAGAATTAAAAGGATTGTTCTGTTTGATACCCTCTTGGCATCCCATCCTGAGGAGGAAATCCTCTCAGTTCTTGCCCATGAAACGGGTCACTGGATGAAAAAACATATTATCAAACAACTTATTTTATTAGAGATACTGTCTTTGATTGGCCTATTTATTGTAGCGAAATTACTTAACTGGCAGATTATGTATCAGACATTCGGTTTCCCGGAGCAGATTAAATATATTGGCCTGTTTCTTGTGCCTGTCCTTTTAAGCCCTCTTAGCTATTTTATGAGGCCTATAGGCTCGGCTCTCTCCAGAAAGTATGAAAGGGAAGCCGATGATATTGCTGTTAACTTGGTGGGAACAGCCGGACCGATGAAGAATGCCCTGATAAAGCTTAG
>DATKWM010000100.1:0-3695 GCA_035529575.1 Desulfatiglandales bacterium | reverse complement strand
GGGAGTTTTGCCCCCTCCGCATTGCCCCGATAAATCGGGGCCTGCGGTTTCCCCCACTGATAAGTTGCGAAAAGACAGCGCCCTTACACCAGTCACCTCAGAAAAGTCCACCCTCTTCATTGGGGTGACAAAAATTGTCAGGTTTTGCATAGCTCTAGTCTTAAGGTATTTAAAAGATATCATTATATATCAACTGTGTCGAGTCTCCCGATCCCGTCCCGATCTCGGGATGGGGAGGGCATACTTGACATTTATCTGCCGTAAGTCTGGCGGATAAATCCGCCTCAGGCCGATAAATGGTGATATCTTAAGCTATGAAGACCTTTAGGAAGCTCAGGTGGATCTGATTTCTTGTCTCATAAATACAGCATAAGAGACTCCAAAGCAGATAAAGGTAATCGCTATCAGGGAGATAATGTGGGGAATTACCACATAAATACTCTGGGAAAGGGCTAATGGCCGTTCAAATCTTGATGAGGAGAGTCTTTCAATCGGCCCCATAAGTACGAGCGACCTTGTTGTTTTCCTCGTGGGATCAATTATTATCGTAGTGGAATCATTATAGAGTTGCATCGGGGAGATCAGAGATATGATCTGCCGAACCCTCACATGCCTCATTACCATTTCAGAATCTTCTCTGCTATTTTTATCAAGCGGGATAAGGGAATTTGCTATCACACTGGCACCCATAGAAATAAAAAATGAGAAAAAGATCCACATCGCTAATGTAGCTAAGGCTGATGTAGCAATACCACTAAAGAGAATGGAAAAGAGTATGCTAATACCTAACCAGAAAGAGATGTAAAATATGCTAATAATCAGATAAATAAAGATCCTCCACACCTCCTCGACACCAGGCACAACCCCAATCAATGTAAGCCCCAAGCCTGATACCACCAGAAGAATGGAGATCAACATAATAGTAATAGTAGCAACACCTGATAAGAATTTGCCATTAATGATAGAATCTCTATAGATAGGCTGAGAGGCTAATTTGCTTAATGTGCCGCTACTCCTCTCCCTATTTATGGCATCGAACCCAAGCACAAGCCCTATAAGAGGCCCAAAAAAGGCAACAAACTGAACCAGGGAAAAGAGTGGGCCTGTTGAAGTAAAAAGCATTAAAAATACGAACTTTGGTTTGGCAACACCGCTGAGTTCTTCCCTGAGACCAATGCCCACCATATATGCCGTTATTAAACTAACCATGGCAATCAGGGCAAAGAGGATTATGAATCGATAGCTGCTGAAGTGATCTGCGAGTTCCTTTTTTACAATTGCACCGATACCTTTCATAGGGAGCCCTCCTGGAAATATTTCATATACACATCATCTAAAGAGATTTCTTTATTACCTACCCCCAGTTTCTCTTTTGCCAGTTCTTCAATGGGACCCACAGCAATCATCCGCCCATTAATCATGATCCCTACTCTATGTGATATCTTTTGCACCTGTTTGAGATCATGGGAGGAGAGAAGAATTGTCATATTTTTGTCCTTGCTTAATGACTGAATATATTCAATGATCTTTGTGGTACCGTCAGGATCAAGTCCCAATGTAGGTTCATCTAAAAATACGACTCTTGGCTCCTTTAAGTAAATCTCGGCAATCCCCAAGCGCTGCCTCATTCCCCGGGAATACGCTCCTATCTTTTTTTCTGCCTCTTCTTTTAGTCCTACACTCTCAAGGGCATCTTCTATTTTAGGTGAGCTCACAGCATCGGGTATATTGTTGAGTCTGGCGATAAAGAGCAGGTTTTCTATGGCGTTCATATCATCGTAGAAACCAATATTCTCCGGGATATAGCCAACAATCTCTTTGACCTTGATAGCCTCTTTAGTGGGGTCAAAGTCTGCTACCCTTGCCCATCCCTTGGTAGGCTCAGTAAGCCCAATGAGCATCAGCAGGGTAGTTGTCTTGCCTGACCCATTTGGGCCAAGAAAACCGAATATCTCACCCTCTTCTATACTAAAGGTCAAATCATTTACTGCAACCTGGTTGCCATAGGTTTTGGTCAAGTTATGGGTTTCAATAATCACTTTTTGATTCATATTATCTCCTTCCAAGGGAAACAAAGAGACCAAAGAGGCCTAAAATCACAAGAACAATTATTCCGATCCCTATCCAGCCCCATGCTGCCGAGGCCTTGACTGTTACCCTCATTTCGAGGTCGTCTGAACTCTTTTCCCCCTTAATGCTCAGGCCAACTGCATAATCCCCTACAAGAGCCTCTTGAGCTGGAACTACACTTGCCTCAACCTGTTTTAAGCTACCCGGTTCTAAGGCCTCTATCTTTTCAGGTTTAAACTCCACCTTCCAATTTTCTGGTTTTATCGATAAAAACTCAATGTTGTGCATTGTTGCTGAACCAGTATTCTTTACATATATGGAAATATTGCCGGGTTTGCCTTTCTCCGCTTCAAGAGATAAAAGACCTGTAGCTGTACCGGCCTCCAGCTTATAGGTGCCTGTAATAATTACCTTCAACTCTGCCTCTGCTTTAGAGTCTCCTGCTCCTATGGCGACTGGAATGAGGTATTCTCCTGCCTTGCAGAAGCGATCAGGGGTTACCTGAACGTTTAAACTTTTACTCTCATTATCTTTAAGCCTCAGGCTCGAGATATATTTATCCTCATATGGAGGTTTGAAATTGATCTGCCAGTCTTTTGGCTCCCTGGAAGTGAGGTTAAAGGTGTTTTCCTTATCGGTTTTGTTTTTTATATCAAGAGAGAACTCAAACTTTGCATCATTCGGCCCTCGCAGGACAGGATAAGAGGTGGTAAGTTCTATATTGCCTTTCTCTTTCTCTTTCTCCTCCCTTAAGGTAATCTGTAGGTGATGGGATACCTTGAGTTTCCCATCCTCTGTCTTTGCATCTACCTTGAATTTATAGACTCCTGGTTTGGTATCCTTCTCTGACTCTGCAAAAAATTGTATGTTTTTATCAGCTCCCCCAGAGACATGAACAGACGTCACAGAAAAACTGTATGTTTTAATCTTAGTTTTCCATCCAGTTGGAGCAGAGGGGATTGTAAAGTATACATTTTCATCTCTTTTACCCTTGTTCTTCACAAAGATGTCTACTGTTACATCATCTCCCTTATTGATTATGACCTCTGGATATTCAAAGGCTATTAATATTCCCCTCTCTGGTCTTTTATCTTCCTCCTTATCCTCTTTTGCCAATCCTAAAGACATAAAGGACGTACTTAGGCATAGGGTTAAGATAAAAGAAAGGGTAAAAAAAGCTTTTCTTAGCACTGCATTCTTTCTCATCTTGTTTCTCCTCCATTTCTTCTCAGTTTTTAGCGTTAGGGCTTATTTAAAAAATAACGACTATCTCTGTGATTTTGAGAGTGCAAATTTAATCAAAAATATTTTGAATGTCAATACAATATAAAAAAGATACTATAAAAAAATTCAGTTAATTAAAAAGAAGGGGGAAAATGGTTGCTGATTTGATATCATTTTCATATCCTAACTTAAAAAAGATTTAGTGGTAAGAAAATAGGTACTCATAGGTGACATTGAATCCATTATTTCTTCCTCTCCGCTATGTTCATAATTTAAACAACATTTTCATCACTATCTTATGGAATCATATCATTTTGATGATCTCAGCATAATCCTTAATAAAGAAGGATCCCAAGAATTCTCCAAGGTCAGTTATCCAATTCGGTATGGCCGTTTTTCAG
>DATKWM010000099.1:0-2473 GCA_035529575.1 Desulfatiglandales bacterium | reverse complement strand
GTGGGAATTTTTAACAGAAGGTGCTATGAGTAAACAGCTTCACCCGGGAAAGTCATCTATGAATGGCCTTATGGCTGCCATGCTGGCAAAAAAGGGTTTTACCGGCGCCAGTTATATCTTTGAGGGAAAAAAGGGGTTTTTAAAGGCCACATCCGCTGATTACAATCTTGGGGTATTAACTGATGGACTGGGGGATACCTTTCACACAGCAAGAAATTCTCTAAAATACTATGCCTCTTGCGGTCATACCCATTCTGCTATTAAGGCAGCTCTCAAGGCCTGGAGAGAGGTAAACCTGGATTTAGCAACCATCAGATCCATAACCGTTTATATATATCAGGAGGCCCTTGATCTACTTGAAGATGTGGAGGCCCATACCCCCTATTTGGCCAAATTCAATCTACCTTTCTGCGTTGCTACTGCACTCAATTTTGGACATGTTGATCTGGATGATTTTACAACCGATAGACTCACTCACTCCGAAATACTGCGCCTTATGGGTGCTATCTCTGTCAAAGGTGATCCAGAACTTACTCGACTGTATCCTCAAAAATGGCCCACCAGAGTGGAAATAGAACTGACAAATGGAAGAAGATATAGTGGATATTGCGAATATCCCAAAGGTGACCCGGAGAATCCCTTTTCTGAAAAGGAACTGATTCAAAAATTCAATAAACTCTGTGGAAAAATAATAACAAAGCATCAAAAAGATAGAATTGTAGAGTTAGTCCTAAACCTTGAAAAGATAGATGACGTAGCAAATATATTTCAGGGATAGGTAAATATGTTATTTTGACGCCAATGAATGATAGTGATGAAAATTCAGAAAGAAGACTCAGACATTCTCTTTCCCTCCAATACAACAGGGGGCCAAAGGGTTTTTAGATCTGTTTCATTAGTGGATCAGATTGCTAATACCCTCAGAGATGACATATTGGCTGGGAGATTCAAAGGTGGTGACCAGCTCCTTGAAGACTCACTAAAAAATAAGTTTGATATTAGTCGAACTCCTTTAAGAGAAGCCTTTAGGATTTTAGAGAAAGAAGGCCTTGTTGAGATTCTGCCCCGTAGAGGTACCTTTGTTAAAAGAATTACTAAGCAAGACATTGAAGAAAATTTTCCTGTACGGGCTACTTTAGAGGGACTTGCAGCACGTTTGGCATACGAAAACCTGAGAGATCAGGATATCAATGAGATGGAAGAGATCATTGAGTATATGAAAGAAGCAGCTCAAAGAAAGGATTTCATTGACTACGCAAAGAACCACATCGCCTTTCATGAAATCTTTATCAATGCCTCAGGAAACGAAACCTTGATCGCCCTTCTCCACAATCTCCGTATGCATACCTTGTGGCATCGATATACTCATCACTATTATAAAGAGGATTTTAGAAATTCCCTAAAGGTCCATCGCCGAATTATAGATTTATTTAAAGAAAAAAAGGTATCTGCGGGAGAGATAGAGAAGGTTGTTCGTCAACACATTGAGGTAGCCCTCGGGCCTTTTCTAAAGGCTATGGAGAAACTCGAGGGAAAAGTGTCAAAATAATAATTTCTATGTGAAAATATAGCCTTATCATTGTGGGGTTTTAAGGTGAACATGGCGAAAAACTTCGAGGGCTTGCTTTTAGGATTCTTGGAACGTGCTCCTCTCCTTATGTATTATCCTCATACCAGGGGGTGGAAATTCGTATTAGCCTGGTTTCATCGGATTGCCGGATTGCTCCTTGCTGCTTACCTCCTCTTACATATCTATACCCTCTCCTTACTTTCTGACCCCAAACAATTCACCGCAATGATGGAAACCTATAGCAGTTTATTCTTCAAATTACTGGAATGGCTTTTAGCAGTCCCCTTGATATTTCATGCCCTGAATGGAGCAAGGTTGATTTTATATGAGAGCTTTGGCCAGAGAGATAATCAACGGATGATCCGTTGGTCTTTCATTCTTGGATTTGTTTATATAATTCTCCTGGGATTTTTTATTGTAAACGGCAGCCAGAATGTCCCTGCCCTCTTCTTCTGGCTTAATATATCCATTGCAAGCCTTATCGTAGGCTATTTTGTCTATCGAAAAATATGGAATACGCTCAATTCAGTTCTCTGGAAACTTCAGCGGATAACCGGGGCATTTTTATTGGTTATGCTGCCGGCTCATATGGTTTTTACGCACCTCAACTACGCTGTAGGCCACCAGGCAGCCACTATTATCCCCAGAATGCAGCACTACTCTTATAAGATGCTTGGCCTCGTCCTCATTATGACTGTCTTGTACCATGGTGCCTTTGGAGTCTACTCCATCATTGAAGACTATCTTGAAAATAAGATTTTTCGAAGAGCTCTGACGATACTCTTTCTCCTTGGAATAGCATACTTTGGCTATATTGGAGCAAGGCTAACTTTATCTCTGTAACGAATAGGGTTCGATCATGGCCAGAAAGTTACATTTAAATTCTGTACTCAGGTGTGATGC
>DATKWM010000098.1:0-35497 GCA_035529575.1 Desulfatiglandales bacterium | reverse complement strand
AAAAAAGGCATCAAAAAATCATGTTATAGGGTGAAGGTGCTAGAGCAGGTCATAAGCCGGGTTCTGTTTCCCGTATTAGTTACCCTTTACGGGACAATGGTCATTCATCTATTCCCACTATTGCTAATGGGATAAAGCAACCTACCCAGGAACTCGGACGGGTAGCCCTCAAACGTCCCTCTATTTGGTCTTGCTCCGGGTGGGGTTTACCAAGCCTCCGATGTCACCACCAGAGCGGTGAGCTCTTACCTCACCTTTTCACCCTTACCTGGCACTTTATCAGCATTTGATTCAAACCACATGCTGAGTGTCAGGCGGTATATTTTCTGTGGCACTTTCCTTCCCGTCACCGGGACTCCGTGTTACGGAGCACCCTACCCTGTGGAGCCCGGACTTTCCTCCCTTCGTTAGGGTCAGGTTTTGGCCTAACCCCTCTCGAACAGCGACCATTTGCTCTACTCTAGCACCACTACACTTTTTTTTTTCGATTGCCAACTGATTAAAAGTCTAAAATCCCTAAGTCTTTCTTTCGTCTCCCCAATAAATAATCCTATTGCAATTCGGGCAACTTTGTATAGAGCCTCCCTTAATTAATTCGTTGTATCGCTGGGGTGGAATCCCTAAGTTACACCCTTGACAAATGGTGTTTATTACCTGAGTTACTACCCTGCCTCTCAAATTTTTCCTTAATCCATTATACCTTTCCAATAAATTCTTATCAACATTTTGGCACAATGTAGCCCTTTTTCCATTAAGAGATGGCACCTCTTTGTCAAGATCTCTCATTCTCTGGGAAAATTCCTCTTGTTTGTTTTTATATTCTTTTTGAGATTCCCTCCAGGTACCGTTATTACCAGCGCACTCCTCTTCCTGAATCTCAATATCCTCCATACATTTTATCACTACTTCTTCTTTTTCGAAAATAAGTTCTTTAAGCTCTTTAATCTCTTTCAAGACTGCTTGATATTCCTTATTTGACTTGACATCATTAAGCCTTGACTTGCTTTTTTGAAATTTATTCTCTACCTCTTCCAGTTCCCTCTCAACTGTCCTCCTCACTTTTTTCAGCTCCTCAATGGTAGATAAATCTTGTTCCATGGCATTGCTTAAAAGATCAAGATTCTCTTTTAATCTCTCTATCTCTTTTGGGGATTCTTCTTTCTCCCTTTTTATCTCATCAAATCTAATATCAATTGACTGTATCATCAAGAGTGCCTCAAGTTCTTTATCCAATTTCACACCTTTGTTAGTATGTATCCAAAAAAATGAGAGGGTGTCCTATTTTTAAAAGGCACCCTCGTTTCCTTACGATAAACATATTATAAGACACCCAGCAATACTCAAGCATCTTTTACTATCTAATGGGCCCACCTGGTCTCGAACCAGGGACCTACCGGTTATGAGCCGGTGGCTCTGCCAGCTGAGCTATGGGCCCTTTTTTTAGCGCTATGGTAACTGAATTAAAATTTATATGTCAAGGAAAATAAAAAACTTTAGAGGCCTTAATTAAAATTCAGTAAAGCTCTCTAACACTTTCCTTCTCCTCGGGTGTCTTAGTTTCCTCAGTGCCTTGGCCTCTATCTGCCGTATCCGTTCTCGTGTAACATTAAACTCTTTACCTACCTCCTCGAGGGTATGATCAGCCTTTTCACCTACACCGAATCTTTTTCTTAATACCTTCTCTTCTCTGGGAGTCAGGGTAGTCATAATCTTCCTTGTCTGCTCACTTAAGTCAAATTTTGTAACTGCCTCAACTGGAGACATTATCTTCTTATCTTCTATAAAATCTCCTAAATGGCTATCCTCTTCTTCACCTATGGGTGTTTCTAAAGAAATGGGCTCTTTGGCTATCTTTAAAACCTTCCGCACCTTTTCCAGGGGGAATCCCATCTTCTCTGCAATCTCCTCAGGGTTTGGCTCCCTGCCATGCTCTTGAACGAGGGTTCTGGAGATCTTAATAAGCTTGTTAATCGTCTCTATCATATGAACTGGTATCCTTATCGTCCTTGCCTGGTCAGCAATAGCCCTTGTTATAGCCTGTCTGATCCACCAGGTAGCATAGGTGCTGAATTTATATCCCCTTTGATATTCAAACTTATCTACCGCTTTCATCAAGCCTATATTCCCTTCCTGGATAAGATCAAGAAATTGAAGACCTCTATTAGTATATTTTTTTGCAATACTTACCACTAATCTAAGATTAGCCTTTATAAGTTCATTCTTAGCGGCCTCTGACTTTCTTAAACTATCATCTATCTCCTTAGACATTCTTTGCATTTCTTTGAGGGGCATAGTCGTCTTGTTCTCTATTGCATCAATACAATCCTTGATTTCCTTTATTTTTGCTATAAGAAACAAGAGCTCTTCTTTTGGTAAATTCAAGGTCTTAACCTTCTTACCACCCTCTTCATTTTCTGAAAATTCCTCCAGACATTTCTCTAAATAAGAAAATGATTTCCCACCTACCTTTAGAAAGCAATCGGTTAGCGTTTTTTCTAATTCCTCTAAACGTTTAAGGATCTCCTTATATATCTGCACCATCTTCTGGATATGGCCTTTTTCAAGCTTAAATGACCTCATCATATCGAATATCGCGCGTTGCGTTTTATTAACAGTGGCTTTTAATCTTTTTCTTTGAGCTGTATCACAATAATCTTTTAGCTTATTCCACGCGGTTAAAGTTTCCTTATCCAAGGCATTCACCTTGTTGATGAGATCAAGTAAGAAATCCCTCCTCTGACCGATTTGATGCAAATTATATTCATCCTCTATATCATTAACAATATCCCTCACTTTTATTTCTCCGGCCTCTAAATCCCCGCCTAACTCTGTGAGATATTCCATGACAACCCTACATCTAATAAGGTCATTCAATACTTGATTCTCCCCTGTTTCTATCCTCTTTGCTATCTCTACCTCCCCTTCTCTGCTCAGCAATGAGATAAGACCCATTTCCCGTAAATACATCTTGACAGGATCATAGGTTTTTGCAGTAAAATCCTCCTCAAGCTCGCTTAAAGAATGCTTCTCTCTTTTATCTTCTTCATCTGCCTCCTCTGTCTTTTTAACCTTTTCAATCTGTCCACCGATAGGTTCATTTACTACCTTAATATTCAAATCTTCAAACATCTGTAATAGATCATCAATCTCTTCTGATGATATTATGTCATCAGATAGATCCTCATTCAGCTCTTTATAGGTAATATAACCCTTATCCTTGCCGATGTTGATCAATCTTCTTAAATTGATATCATCATCATTTTTTGCCATATAAAACCTCCTGATATTATTCGCGGAAAAAATTGTCAGCATGTGTCTCTGACACTGCCTCTCGGCCATGAGCCTGTCGAGAGCCTCCAGATCGAACGACTCAAGGCCGAATGGCTCTTCAGAATTATTCATAAAAGAAACGTTTCCACATCTAATTACTTAGGAATTTTTCATCCTGTTTTGGTTTTGTTACGCTTTCGTTATCCGAATCAAGATCTTGTTTTTCTCTGATCAGACGGTTGAACGTTTCCATATCACCTTCAGCTGATGCCTTTCTGATAGATTGAGAGACCTTGACTTTCGCTATCTTTTTTTCAAATTCACTCACTGCCTGGCTAACCGATCCCTCAGAATAAAAAGGTTGAGACATTAAACTTACTCTAAGCTGTTCTTTTGCTACAGGGCTATCAAGAAATTCCTCAATCCTATCCAGATTTACTTCAGAGGGACATTTTTCCATTATCACCTTGATAATTGCAATGATCTCTGGATCAGACACAATCAATTCCCATTCCTGATCCCTGAAGGTATCAATCTTTTCTGGGTAATGGAGTAAAAGGTTGAAAAATTGTAAATCAGAGCCGTATCTTCTTGGATCTTGAGTCTCAGAAAATCTGCTTTTAAGCTGAGAGATATCTCTCCCATTTGTTCTCGTGCCTTCTCGATGTTTTAATTCCTCCCAGACAGTAGCCTCATTTATGCCTGTCTTTTCTGCAAACCGATGTACATATAAAAACCTGGTAGCTCCCTGACCTAAATTCATAAATACAGGCAAAACTTCACTCAATGCCTTAATCTGCCCATCAACCCCATGACCCATATGTGCCAATGTCTGGTCCAGATAAAAATCAAAAATGGGTGCTGCTCTCTTTAAAATTTTTTTAAAGGCATCTGAACCGTGTTTATTTACAAAGCTATCCGGATCTTCACCTTGAGGAAGAACAACAACCTTTGCGGAAATTCCTTCATTTAACAATAAGGGGAAACTTTTTAAGGCAGCCTCTCTTCCCGCATCATCAGGGTCAAACAAAACAACAACATTTTTTGTATATCCTTTTAATCTTCGTATCTGGTCGCTTGTAAGCGCAGTTCCCAATGAAGCAACTACATTTGAAATGCCATGCTGTCTAAGAACCAGCATATCCATATACCCTTCTACAATTATTGCCAGATCCCTTTTCCTGATATCCTCAAATGCAGAATCAAGACCATAGAGAGAATATCCTTTATGGTATATCGGTGTCTCAGGTGTATTAATATACTTAGGCAGGGAATCATCTAAAATTCTGCCGCCAAAACCGATACTATGATGATTAAGATCAAAGATAGGAAACATTATCCTGCCCCTGAAACGATCATAATATTCTTTATTGTTTTTAGGTATAAGAAGACCGGCTTTTGCTGCTCTATCCAGCGAACAATTTTTCGATTTTAGGTAATTGAGCAATCCGTCCCATTTATTTACTGCACATCCAAGTCTAAATTGTGCGATCGTTTCTTCAGATATATGGCGCCTCGAAAAATAATCCCTGCCTGGTTTTCCATTAGCAGACTTTATAAGAATAGTATGAAAATACCTTCCTGCCAGGTCATTTATCTTAAATAATTGCTCCTTTAATTCAGTCTTTTTTCTATCAGCGTATAAATCCCTTTTTTGAGGTAAGGGAATATTATAACGCTCTGCCAGTGTTTTTAGAGACTGGGGAAAATCACTGTTGTGATACTCCATCCAAAAGGTAAAAACATCACCACCTCTGCCACACCCAAAACAATGATATATCTGTTTGCTCTGGTTAACCGTAAATGAAGGTGATCTTTCAGAATGAAACGGACAAAGGCCAACATAGTTTTGCCCCCTCTTTTTAAGCTCCACGTACTGCCCGATCACCTCAACAATATCTGCTGCCTTCTTTACCTCTTCTTTTGCCTCTGATGAGTCCATAAGTTAATTGCCTAAAGTCACATAATTTACTTAAAGTATTAATTGAGATTATTTGCGTATTTATTTTATTTAATTAAAACTTAGCTCACTTACAGTTCAACCACCGTTATGCTATCATTTCCCCCGTCTCTACCTCCAGGGATAAAATCTTTCACATAACAATTTCCCTTTAAATGTTCTCTGATAGCCTTCTTTAAGGCCCCTGAACCCATGCCATGGATAATCTTTACTTTAGTATATCCATGAACCAGTGCCTGATCTATGATTCTGTCCACAAGGGGAAGGGCGTCAGCAATAGTATAGCCAATAAGGTTCAGTTCTTTTTTAGTCATAATTGGACTGGACACAGACCATTGTTTTTCACGTATTGTATCTTTTTTCTTTTGAGGAGATATACCTGATTCTGGAATTAACTCAGATGAATCAACCGTAAGCTTTACATTGCCTATCATAATCTGGGTTCTTGAGGAGCCTTCATCAATACCAACAACCCAGCCTCTCTTTCCAGATTTCTTATGAAAAACTCTCTGACCAATAGTAATGGAAACGGTATTAGTTGTTTTATTTTGGTATGTTATTTCAGATATTGCATCCATTAGATCATGTTTTACATATGTGTATTGTTGGGTTGCCTCAAACTGACCTTCTGCTCCTTTTTTCTTTAGGTGTCCTATAGCCTCACCAAAATTTCTTTTTGCCTCTGCTAATAGGCTCTCTGCCTTATGCTCCTTTTCAACGAGCATCTCATTTAACTGCACAACTAATTTTTTTCTTTCTTCCTCTAACCTATTTTTTGATAGCTCATATTTTTCTTTTGCGAGTATAAGGTCCTCTTTCTCTGATTTCACTTCTTCCATCATCTTAGCAAGATCTTCCATTACTGAATCGGGCCTTCCTTTTTCTTTGCCCAGATACATGGTAGCCTTATCAATTATTTCACCCCGTATCCCTAAATCTTGTGCTATCTCGATGGCATGGCTTACACCTGGCATGCCGGTTAATAACCTAAAGGTAGGTTGCCCCTTTTCGTAATCAAACCCCACAGATGCATTTTGGGCCCTTTTGTTAATCAGGCCATATCTTTTTAATCTTTGATAGTGAGTAGAAATTGTACTAAAAGAACCCTTTTGCGAAAAATAATCCAGAATGGCCATAGCAAGTGATGCACCCTCGTCCGGATCTGTACCTGTTCCCAACTCATCCAAAATTACCAGAGAATTTTCGCCCGCCTGATCTATAATCTCTTTTAAATGCTCCAAGCGGGCAGAAAATGTGCTTAACCCTGCTGCTATATCCTGATCATCTCCAATCTCAGCCAGTATGTTATTAAAAACACACACAGTACTACCCTCCTTAGCGGGAATATGTATCCCTGACTGAGTCATAAGGGTGAGAAGACCAATCGTCTTTAATGCCACAGTCTTGCCACCCCTGTTAGGCCCAGAGATGATAAGAATATTTTTCTGGGAATCTATCTTAATATCTATAGGTACTACAGGTTCTAAACCTCCTTCTTTATTCCCTTTACTGGATTCAAGATAAAGAGAAAGTAGTATAGGGTTCAAGGCATCTGAAAAATAGATAATCTTATCTGTGCTAAGGATAGGGCATATTCCTTTTATAGCCTTACTAAATTCTGCCCTGGCAAAAAGCCCATCAACCCTTTCCATAATCTCTAAACAACTCACAAGTTCAGATGAAAAATCAGATACAAAACCTGTAAGTCTTTTTAGAACCTTTTTTTCCTCCTCCTTTTCCCTATCTGTTAATTCAACTAAATAATTATTTTCCTCCACCACTGCCAGCGGCTCTATAAAGCATGTAGAGTGGGTGCTGGAATAACCGTGGACAATTCCCTTAATAAAACCCTTCTTATCGGTTCTAATAGAAATAACATAGCGACCATCTCTCACAGAAATAATGTTATCATCGCTAGACTCAAGGCTGCTTAAAATATCATTAAGCCTTTTCTCTATTACCCTTCTTTGGGTTACCCTCTGGGATCTTAGAGAAGAAAGTAATGGGCTTGCACGATCTGATATTCCTCCATCTTCAGTTATTGACTTACCAATCTCCTTTGCGAGGATGTCACATGTTGGAATATCCTTAACTACATCCCTCAAGGAAGGGTATAACTCCCGTGCCCCACGTATCCAATTTTTTACCTGATGAGATACCTTTATTAGATTATGAATAGATAAAAATTCTTTTCCTTCAAGAAAAGTCCCCTTTTTAGAAGCCTTTCGTAACATTGGCCTGAGATCAAACAGGCTCGATAAAGGAATAAAGCCTTTAGTACACACGAGCTCTTTCATCTCTGAGACAAGCCTTTGCTCGGCCTCGATAGATTCCAGTTCTTGTAATGGCTTAAGTGACAGACAGTTTGAACGGCCTAATGGAGAAGCAGCGTAATGTGATACGATATTGAGTAACCGGTAATATTCGAGTACCCTAAGTGAGTTTTCTATCATGGGGGTTTTAAAGGACTAAATTTTGTTTCTCTAACTCAATAATTCTCGAGCTATCCTGTTAACTTCACGGCCATCAGCCCTGCCAGCCACTTTTGTCATAGCTGATTTCATGACACTTCCTAAATCTTTTGGGCCACTGGCCGAAATTTCCTCAATTACCTGAGTTACTATCTCTTTAATATCTTCAGTTGATAACTGGGGCGGCAAATATTTGGATAATATTTTTATCTCCTCCTCCTCTTTCTCTACGAGATCTTGGCGGGAACCCTGGCCAAATTTCTCTATTGCCTCCTTGCCTTTTTTTATCTCTGATGATATTACCCCCATAACCTGTTCATCGGTGAGTTCCTGACGTAATGCAACCTGCTTATTTTTGATCTCAGACTTTAGCCCCCTTAATACAGAAAGTTTTTGTTTATCTTGCTCTTTAAGCGCATTTTTTAAATCAATAATAATATCATCATATAAGCTCATTCGGATATTCCTTTTAAGGTTAACCATTAAAAGTAAAGCTATATATTAAAATGTCAATAAGATCAGTATACATTTTTTTAATTACTTCATTTATTTAGCGTATAAGCAGCTCTCTTTAATGCAAGCGATTGTGATACCTGTAATTTAAAACACTTTCCAGCTAGCCATTATATCGCTGTTAGGGCATATATATTGTGCAAAAGGAATATCGTATGTAACTAATATTCTAGCGATTCCCATTACTCGCTTTGAAAGTTTTCATACAATCGCCGAAATATATCGAGAAATTCTGATGGATTAAGTATTTTCAATTCTAAGTCGGTATGCTTCTTTAGCTCTGAAAAATCTTTCTTATCACCAGTAATCAAGAAATCTGCCTTGCCTTTAACGGGTGACACAAGAACTGGTACGTCCTTATCAGAAGTATACCCTAAGTAGGCCTCTATTTCTTTCTTTGAAGGGAGCGAAATTACTTCAAGATTTAGATTGGGGAAATATTTCTGATATAAAGGAAAGGC
Organism: Desulfatiglandales bacterium; assembly: GCA_035529575.1. Lineage (GTDB taxonomy): Bacteria > Desulfobacterota > DSM-4660 > Desulfatiglandales > B25-G16 > B33-G16. The sequence goes on along the minus strand of DATKWM010000098.1, from coordinate 26,822 downwards.
TTTAGGCATTTTTCGCTTTAAATTTCGCTCAATCTCAATAATATTATATTTACCTGTAGCTCCAACGATAAACGGAAAATCAAGGCACAAAATGTCAAGGATAATACGAGGGCTCCCTTTATCGGAAAAAATGCCAGATAGTATCACATTTGAGTCAAGGAAGATTTTAACTGGCCTTCTAGCCATACGTTTCTTCGTAAAGTGATCTTCGTTCCTCTTTGATACCTTTTAATATCTCTTCAACAGAGAGGGCTGAGTCTTTGAGCATCCTTTTTATCTGCCTCCGCGCTTCATCTAATGTTAACTGTCTTGGGGTGATAATCACGGAGTCTCCAACTGGGATAATGGATACCGCCTGGCCTTCTTCTAACTGGCCTTTATCTCTTATTTTCTTTGGAATAGTCAGCTGACCCCGGGCCTTTATTTCAGTTATAATTGGCCTCAAATCTTCCATTTATGCCTCCAAATCATTATGATTATTTTTAATTTTCAGAATTCAGAATATCATATATCAGAATATTTGGCAATAAATATTTCAGTTGTCTCTCTGGGGAAGCTCCACCTCAAACCGACGAGATTGGAGGAGAATAATAATCAATTGCGTTAAGCGAAGCAATATTAGTTCCTTGTGGCGTTCTACGATCACGATTATTCTTTGAACCGCGGTGCACTATCAAAACTTAACATAAATCCGCCTCAGCCAGATAAATGTTAAGATCTTGGGTTATATAGACACCTAGTGCTTTAATTCTAATGACTTCTATTATCTACTGTATCAATAGCTTCTTCTAATTTAATCGATCCATCATAAAGGGCCCTTCCCGTTATTATTCCACATACTCCATCCTTTTGTAATGTCAATAAATCCTCTATATCTTTAATTGATGATACGCCACCTGCTGCGATAACTTCTACATTTATACCTTGTGCGAATTCTCTTATGCCATCTATATTAGGACCGCTTCTCATTCCATCCCTTTGTATATCCGTATAAATAAAGGCAGCGATTCCCATATCCTCAAACCTCTTTGCCAGATCAACTGCAGTAATACTGGTAGGCTCTGCCCAACCTTCAACAGATACATAGTTATCCTTTGAATCAATAGATACGATAATTTTACCCGGATACCTCTTACATGCCATCTCTACCAAGTGTGGGTTTTTATAGGCAATTGTGCCAATAATAATTTGGTCAATACCCAGATCAATATACTCCTCTATGGTATCTAAATCTCGAATCCCACCACCTAATTCCACCGGCACTGAGATTGTATCGAGTATTTTTTTTATTTCTTTTTTATTGAAAGGTTTTCCATACACAGCCCCATCCAAATCAACAATATGTAATCTCCTTGCGCCTTTTCTTTCCCATTGCAGGGCAATCTCTTCCGGATGATCGGAAAATATGGTCTCCTTATTCATCAAACCTTGCTCTAATCGTACACACTTACCGCCCTTAATATCTACTGCTGGAATAATGAGCATTGGCATCCATTCCTTTCTCATGTCACCTTAAAAAGAATTAGCTTCCCCGTGTCTGGATGGCTCCAGTCCCCGAGTCTTATGAAATCTTTTGAGCCCTGAGCGCTCATGGATTCAAGGCTTCCCTTGGGCCAATGCCTCTCATCCCAGAGAACGTATTGTATTCCCCTGCCCTTCAGTTTCCCCACGAATGTATCATACCCCCTATTAAGGCTATCAACGAGGTCATAGTTTCTCTCAGGACAGGGAGCGCCTCTGTAGCCGAGATTGGCATAAAAGGAAATCCATCGGATAAGGGGTAAAGAGGTCGACACCTTTACCTCCTGCGCATTCCCCTCCCTCTCGGCAATGAGCTCCCCTATCTCCTTGAACACGAGCTTATCGGTTTCCCTCGGGTTCAGGCTTTTTGGCAGTGCACAGGCTAACATCAGCAAACATACGATAGTAATAGCAATATATTCTCTCAATTGAAACTTTGATTGGAGGAAACCAATCGTTCTCTCAATCCCAAAACCAATAAGGATGAACGATGGCAAGATAAACAGCGCGAACATTCGGTTAAACATCATCCAGGTCTGGAGCACTTGGATATAGAGCAGGATCAAAGCCGATGCAGAGAGAATGACGAGGTACAGTATGCGCTGATCTTGCTTTACCTTCGCCCAGATTCCCGCCAAACCGATCAGAACTAGCAGGAAAAACGGATAAAAATATGCAGTGATAGCATATTTTACAATAGTGCCGAGCGCGACGAGCCATGCCAGGTTCCGTGCCTTGTGGAGAAAACCAGGCACGGTGCTCCCCGGCGGTTGATTCATCAGTTCTGACAATTCTGCTCGTAAATTACTATACTGGAAGAGTGGGGCTGATAATCTGGACTTGATCTCATTGATACGGAGCAGATCATCACCAGCTATGTTGAAGACAATCGATCCGGCTATGCACAATAGTATGGCCGCCGTGATGGGGATGGCGAGCAACGATAGTCTCTCCGCTTTCCGCTCTTCCCTTGAAAAAACGAGGTAGATAAAGGTTACAGCAATGAAAAGAACTGCCTCAACCCTTGCCCAGGCTGCCATAAGCAGCGAAATGCTGCTTAAGATGAGATAGAGGCGGTTTCTCTTGCCAATCTGGGCCACGAAGAAATAAAGGCCAAAGACCAAGAAGAACCAGTACACGGGATCTCGCACCACATCCACGCTCTTGTCCACAAATACGGGAATGAGGGCAAATGCAAGACACGCCGAAAAAACAATCTGCTTTCTGAAAAATTCTCTCAAAAGAAGGTAGAGGGGGACCAACGTGAGCGTGCCAAAGAGAAGCGACACTGACTTCGCCGCAATGACCCAATCCCTTACGACGGCGTATGCGCCCACGATAAAGATGGAGTAATTCGATAGATATCCTATTCCACAGCCGAGAATAGAGTCCCACAGGCCATAGTAGATTGCCCTCGCCTGGTGGATGTACAATACCCCGTCTTGATTGATAACAGCGGTGAACAGAAATGAAAACAGCCTGAGGGCAAAGGCAAAACAGAGAACAAAAATAGCTAACTTGCCCCTCACTCTCTTTCAACCCCCCAGAAAATAATCAGCCCCAAAAGCCCCCCTATCACATTTAGTAAGATATCATACCAGGTAAAATATCGTAAGGGTAATAATCCCTGGTATATTTCATCTACAGCACCAAGTGCCCCTGTAACTGCTCCAGACCCAAAGTAAATATAGGTATCATTCAGTTTTTCCTTTCCTTTTTGCTTCTTAATCGCCTTCATTATTAATATGCTCAAAATGGCATATTCCGGCAAATGCGTTAATTCATAAGGGTTTGGAATAAAAAGATAGAAGAGAATAGCAGAGGTCAGTAATCCACCTATTATGATGATAAAGGAAGGGAATTTTTTTCTGTTGAAAAAAAAGACGCATCCTACTAAAAATATCAGGAGCGCCCCAATAAAAATCTCTACACCTAATACGAAACTAGAAATCGATCCTGCCTGCCACTTGGAAGAGGCCCATCGAATCAATAACGGAAGGTATGGTGTTGCAACCAGGAGTATAAGAAGATATCCATATACTAGCAACCACCTACGACTCAAGTAATGCAAGGCAAAATCTTTCACAGGACAAAAATTACTCTTAAGCTGCGTTTAGAGATTTCTCAGATTGACTATGTAAAGCATTGTTTTATGTCTAGATTATGTTCTAAATATACGTTCGGTGTTACAAGGCAGGGAAATTATTGATAGTTAAGATCATTCAATTACGATATTAAGGCGGCTCAGATTCACTCCGAGTGAGCTACATTCCTCTTTTAAGGAATCCCTGGATACTTTGTCCATATTTCGAAATGAAATAATAACCTCGGAAATGTGGTTTGTATTCACAATTTCACTCAAACGATCTTTCCCTCCAAAAACCGGATATCCTATGAATTTGCGGTTCTGCTTTCGGATATCATCATCGATAAATCCCACCAATGCCAGTCTTAAGTTCTTGTTCCGTTCAATCTCTTGCATAACAAGTTGCCCGCCTGCACCGGCCCCATAAATAAGTGCCCTTCTTCCTCCCTTCATGGAATTTTTAGGGGTAGCTTCACCAATCAGACGATATGAGAAACGAGAAGCTGTCACAAGTGCCATCAAAATCATCCAATAGACTATAAACAAGGTGCGAGAAAATCCCATAAAGCGATAAATACCTAAATTAACCAGCACAGATAAAATTGTACCGACAGTAATAGCCTTTCCATAGATAATCACATCTCTCATTCCTACATATTGCCATATACCTCTATAAACCCCTAAAAGAAAAAAGCTGAAAAGCTGGCATGCCACGACAATGGGTAAAGATTTGAGAAAAACGGGAAAATTTACACCATAGGCAGAGCCCTCAAATCTGATCAAGTAGGCAGACCAATAGGCGAGCGGAATCAGAACGAGATCCAAGAGTACCTCAAACAGCCTTCTTTTGTAGGTCAACTCAAAAAAAAGTGGAGTGAGCTTCCCTCTGTTAACTTCAGAAACTATGGATTCTTCTGGGTATACCTTGACCCTGGCCAAATTAATCCAGAAAAAGATAATAAAAAGAAGGTAAATTATGACAAGGACCAGGCTAACACCCAGAGAGAGGCGAGTAATGACCATAGCCAATAGTCCTGAAACAGCAGCAAAACTGTAAAGTATCAACACTGCGGTTCTCTCAGAAAATCCAATGGCCACCATCCTATGAGAGGAGTGATCCTGCCCCCCTACAGAAATGGATCGACCAGAAAGCTTGCGCATCAGGCTAACAAAGGTGGTATCCACGATAGGTATGAATAGGATCAGGATAGGAATGGCCAACACAAAGACTAAATGATGAGATTGGGTGCCAACCATCAATCCTGAAGCCCTGGTAGCCAGTCCAGCTAACAGGAATCCAATAAAGAGGCTACCTGAGTCTCCCATAAAAATTGAAGCTGGATGGAAATTGTAGATTAAAAATCCTACCAAAGAGCCAAGAAATGCGGATAGGAAAAGAGTTGCCGAAAAGATACTCTGAATTTCAGAGGAAATCTGAGATAACAACAGAAAAAGGCCTGCTATTAGGGCAATACCTGCTGATAATCCATCCATATTATCTAAAAGATTGAAGGCATTGGTAATACCCACAATCCAGAAGATGCTTATCACCAGATTGGCCGTCATAGACTCAAACCAGTTTATCTGAAAGCCAAAAATGACCAATACAGAAGCAATAATGACCTGACCCACCAGTTTGTGTTGGGGATTGATCTCTAAAAGGTCGTCAACCAAACCCAAAAGAAAGATAGCCATTCCACCCAAGGCAAGAGGCAAGAGGGGCTTTATTGAGGAATAGAAACCAAACACGAAGGAAGTCAGTTGCCAGACCACCATCAGGCTGAAAAAGATGCTCACCCCGCCCAAAAGGGCGGTTGGTCTTTTCTGCCATCTGTCATCCCTGGCTTTGGCTACAAGATTTCCCTTCACCGCCAGGAACCTGATTAGTGGGGTTAAAAATAGTGAAAGCAAAAAGGATGCTATAAAGGTAAGGGCATATACAAAAAGTGGGCTCATTTTTTATAATAATCAATTACGCTCTGAATGATACCCTTAAGATCTGTCTTAGGCTTAAAATGCATAAAATCCTTTAGCCTGGTGATGTCTGGGCAGCGCCTCTGCATATCTTCATATCCAGGTCCATAGGCCTTTTCATAGGAGATGCATTCTATCTCTGATGAGCTTCCTGTCATCTCCTTTACCATCAGGGCAAGATCCTTAATGGTCACTTCTTCCTCGTTGCCTACATTAAAGATCTTCCCTATAGCCTCAGGTTCGGCCATAAGCTTTATCAGCACATCAATAACGTCAGCGATATAGGTAAAACTCCTGGACTGAGAACCGTCACCATATACCGTAATAGGCTTATCAATAAGGGCTTTTTGAACAAAGTTGGGTACAACCATTCCATATTGCCCGGTTTGCCTTGGCCCAACTGTATTGAAAAGACGGACAATAATGACCGGCAATTTCTTTTCTTCATAGTATGCCAGGGCCAAGAATTCATCCAGGGCCTTGGAACAGGCATACGCCCAGCGTCGTTTTGTCGTGGAACCCATAAGGCGATCGGTATCCTCCAAAAGAAGGCTGGTGTTTTCCCCATCCATAACTTTGCCATAGACCTCGCTGCTTGAGGCAATAAGAACCTTTTTTTTATAGCGATTGGCCAGCATAAGAACCATCTCGGTTCCCTTAACATTTGTCTCAAGGGTTTCAACCGGCCGATTCATAATGAGCTTCACGCCTACAGCCGCTGCCATATGATAGATTTGATCGCACTTGAAGACCAACTCATTCATAACGGCCTCGTTAAGGATAGTATCCACTACCAGATGAAATTTTTCCTGGTCCTGGTGTTGTTCCACATTCTCGAGACTCCCTGTGGATAGATCATCCACCACAAAGACCTCATCTCCCCTCTCAAGAAGCCGATCTGAAAGATGAGAACCTATAAACCCTGCACCGCCTGTAATCAGTATCTTCATTGCAAATCCCAAAAATTTTAAGTTAATACAAACCGTATATGAAACTATTTAGCCGTTAACTCCTTAAAACAATCAAGTACTTAACCTTTTAAGTAATCCCTACATTCCTAATTTCTTAATCTTAAATATTCAAATCGCAAACCCCATATCCCATGAGAATAATCAAAAGTCAAGCTTTCTGTGCCTTACATGAGCCACCTCTCTCGCCACATCTCCCACATTAAAAGAGACCACAGTCGATATTGATGGTTAAAATCACCAGAAAGGTGCTCTTTAATCTTATCTTCAACAAATGCATGGTCAAACAAGCCCTCCCTTTTTAACCTTTCAGGGGATAGATAATCCAAAAGAAGGGATTTCAGATCAGAGCGAAACCAGCTATCAATAGGAACACCAAAACCCATCTTTGGCCTTTCAAATAACTCAGTAGGTAAATACTGAGCAAGAAGTTTCTTTAATAAATATTTTCCGGTGCCATTTTTATACTTTAGTTCTTCGGGCAAAGATGAGGTGTACTCTAGAAGTCTATTATCTAAGAGCGGCACCCTTATCTCAAGGCTCGCTGCCATACTGGCCCGATCAGCCTTCGTCATCATCGCATCAGGAAGATAAGTCTTCTGATCCACTCTCATCATTCGAGAAAGAAGAGACCACCCCTCTGTCTGCTTAAAGATCTCTTCGTAAATCCCCTTAGATATCGTCTGCCTGGTTAGTCGGATCAGATCTTCCTCAGACCATAGACAAATGGTCATCCTGTAAAGTTCCTCTATCTCTGCGTTATGCATCAGGCCAATCAATTTTTGCCATTTGTCAGGAAAATTGGCTACTTGAAATCGCTGGGGAAAAAATTCACGCAAGGGAAAATAGCATCTCTCAACCCATTTTGATGGTATACCTTTTAAAATCAATGACAGGGCTTTTTTAATGGGTCGAGGAAGGGCTTGAAATCCTGTGGCCATGGCCTTAGTAGACCAGTAGCGCACATACCCTGAGAATTGTTCATCTCCACCATCTCCGGAAAGCGCCACTTTTACCTGGGAGCGGGTAAGACGACAGACCAGATAGGTGGGAATAGCAGAGGAATCAGCAAAGGGTTCATCATAGATCTCGGGCAAATGTGGAATAACATCCAGGGCATCTTTGGGCGTGACATAAAGCTCAGTGTGATCTGTACCTAAATGTTTGGCCACCTTTGATGCCCAAGGGGCCTCATTGTAAGCCTGCTCCCTGAACCCCATTGTGAAGGTGTGAATGGGTGTCGTGCTTACCTTTTGCATTAAAGCAACTACGACCGAGGAGTCGACTCCGCCACTGAGTAAGGCACCAAGAGGCACATCGCTAACCAGATGATCCAAAATCACATTACTTAGTAATTCATCCAGCTCTAGTACTTTCTCCTCTTCTTGATAGCTTGATGATTGGGAATGATTCACTATTTCTGGGAGCTCTGAGAAGGCCCTTGAAATAATATCATCCCCATTGTAGACTAAATAATGTCCTGGGGTCAATTTACAGGTGTTCTTGAAAATGGTCTTTGGTGTAGGTATATATTGATAATGGAGGTAAAGAGGGATAGCCTCAGGATCAATATCCCTCTTAAAAGACTTGAATGCCATGATGGCCTTGAGCTCAGATGCAAAAAGAAGGTTTCCCTTACTGAAGTAGTAATAAAGCGGTTTGATGCCTAACCGATCCCTGGCTAAAATCAATTCCCGCTTCCTTCCATCCCAGATAGCAAATGCAAACATTCCCATAAAGTCTGAAAAGCAGTCTTTTCCCCATTCTAGATACGACTTGAGCACTACTTCAGTGTCAGAATTACTTTTAAAGGAGTGTCCTTTTTCCTCTAATTTTTTACGCAATCTCTTAAAATTATAGACCTCTCCACTGTAAACAATCCACACCGTTCCATCATCGCTCCCCATTGGCTGGTGAGCGTTGCTTGAAAGATCAATGACAGAGAGTCTCCTATGACCAAGGCCTATCTCTCCCTTTCTATCAAAAAAAAGGCCCGAATCATCCGGGCCCCGGTAAGCAAGGGTTGATACTGCAAAAGGAAGATACTTCAGTAACTTATCGAAATCCTTTTTTGATCTAAACCCGATTATACCGCACATAATTACCTATTGCTGTAGTCAACCTTGGTATCCATTGACCTTAGTCTATGCCTTCATATAATTTTATGTGCTCTTGCACCATTCTTTCAATAGTAAACTTTTTGTTAACTCTCTTCCTGCCTTGTTTCCCCCAAGATCTCGCTTTCTGTGGGTCGTGTAAAAGATCTACAATTTTTTCAGCCATAGCATCTGGATTTTTAGGAGGCACCAGCCAACCCGTAACACCATTAACAACCGCTTCAGAATTACCACCTACATTCGTAGCAACTATTGGAAGACCCGCGGCCATAGATTCCAAAATAACATTAGAAAATCCCTCCTCATGGGATGACAGTACCGAGAGGTCGCTTGCTGCCAACAACTGGTGAATGTCATTTCTGAGACCAAGAAATCTTACCTTTTCACCTATGCCCAAATCAATGCTTATTCTCTTAAGATTTTCCCCTATCCCACGGTCTTCGCCTACTAATAAAAATAAAGTTTTGGGAATATGCTTTAAAACCTTCCGGGCAGCCTCGAGTAAATCAATATGCCCCTTGTATAGAATAAGATTGGCAACAACTATGATGACATTTTTCTGTGGTGTTATCCCCAACTTTTTTCTTACCTCTTTCCTAAAAGGACTTGCTGAATCAAAGGTCTGTGGGTCAACTCCATTATATATAAGTACCAATTTTTTTGGATCTATATGATCTCGTTCTATAGTGTCCTCCCATACAGCCATGGAATTAACCGTTACCCTATGACTCAGACGATTAGCAAGAAGATCAAAAGGCCTTAATAAAATATAGCGTTCTTGATGTTTTCCTAGTGCGCGTCGGCTGGTTATTACCAAAGGGACTTTAGCCATCCTGCCTGCTAGAGCACCCATGAATGTGACCAGAGGTAAAAATGAGTGAACTACATGTGGTCTTAAGTACCGAATAATCTTAATAAGCTTCAATTCTGCAAAAATGATCTTCCATGGGGCTCGTAAAAGATCTCTTTTTTTAAGCTTATATGAGTAAATCGAAACACCTAGCGAATTAAGTTTACTACAGAGAGGGCCCCCCGGTTGAAGAGTAAAGACATGGCAAGAGTGAGAACTGCCTTGTAGACGACTTATAAGAGTTACCATCTGCGCCTCAGCACCACCAATATCTAAATCGGGGATAACATGCACAATTCTCATTGCACAACCTTTCTGAGGCAACCTACTAAACGGGGTGCAATAACATCAAGGCTGAAATACTTTTGAACAATCGATCTACCAATACTCCCCATTTTTTCGCATCTATCCGCATCTGACAATAATTCAAGCAAAGCTTCAACCCACTCCTTTTGAGTAGAAGCACCTATTCCTATATTACCAAAAGAAAGAATCTCCTTGTTCATACCCACAGGTGAAACCACAACAGGCAAACCACAGGCCATATACGAAAGCATCTTAAAGCTACATTTACCTTTTTCCCAATCCGAATCACTAAGAGGCATAATGCCAATGGTCATTCCTTGAATACCTGCCACTTCTGTCTCTGGTGACCAGGGAATAAATTTCATACTATCTTTTGGGATTTTTCTAAAAACAGGTTCAGTGTCTGCAATAATACATAATTTTGCCTGAGAAAACCGCCGAAGAACTTCTGAAAGAGCAGACTCTATTCTGTGAAGGTATTTAAAATTCCCACTAGTGCCTATCCAACCAATAATAAATTGTTGTTCGGTAAATGTATTCTGTTTCGGGATATATCTTTGGGTGTTTACGGCTGTAGGAATTATGGCAATATTTTTATTCCACTGATCAAAGTTCTCCGCGATATAATTGTTTCCGCAAATTATTAAGTCACATATTCGTGCCAATTTCTTCGCAAATTTTCCTTTGTTATGTAGGAATATTGCATCATCCACATCTAACACCCTAGGTTTCTTAGTAAATCCTTCAAGTGTCACCAATGTAGATAAAATTTCCCTTTGCAAGAGTGTGAGATCGTAATGGTATGAATGTGCAATATACGGCAACCGCGCAACAAGCGTTCCCGCCACCCAAAGAGGTCTTAGTGCCTTACTTCGAGGTGGGTAAGTGCCCAGCGGAGAAGCAAACTCATCAATTTTTATGCCCATTTCTCGGAGAACTGGAATATATTGGCGCACACGGAAACGTGCACTGGGAACATTAACACCACCTGTGAATGCAGCAACCCTGATCAAGGCTTCGTTTCCCTTTTCCTGAATCTTTATCAAGCCTTCGATACTACTCACTTTTGACTACCGATCTTTGTTATACCACTAATTATCTGTCAGGCATTACTTGAGCAAAGTAATATCTTATATTTCTATATCAACGTCATTTTCCACATATAAGTACGACTTCCTCGCCTACATTACATCTAGCTAAAGCGATGAAAGATTGTAATAAACTTCCCAATTTAACTATATAAGCTTGAACAATGTCTAACTTCGGGTTTCCGTCCTGAAAAGGTATATTCTTGACAAGTGCATAACTGGCCCCGAGGATATAGCCATCACGAACAATTGACCGAACCGAAACATTCTCGAAACCACAAGCACTGACTGCACTCTTAATGGCTGCCACGGTAAAAATATGCAAATGCCTTGGAGATTCCAAGCCTCGCCAGTATTGCCCGAAAAGTCGGGCACACAAGCTCTCTGCATTAGGGGTTGTTATTACTAAACGGCCACCAGGTTTCAGCACTCTATAACATTCTCTTAAAAGATCAATCGGTTTGTGGACGTGCTCAATAACATTATTTAAGGTAACAGCATCAAAGTACATACTAGGGTAATTTTGATCGTAAATTGTACCCTCACGCACAGGGACATTGAAAATTTCACGAGAAGCGTGAGCAGCATTTGGGTCCGGCTCAACCCCCTCAACAGCCCACCCCAAATTGCGCATTCTGGCCAGAAATTGACCGCTTCCACTTCCGACGTCTAATAGCTTTCCAGCTTCACGATACGGAAGATACATCACTTTGACTGTGTCATATTTACGTCTCGTCGGGAAAAGCAAAGAAAGTGGCCATAACCAACGATGCGTGCAAGGATAGCCATAAATCCGATGAAGATAGGCAAAGCTCAACCATTGATCAAATTTCTTTATTGTCTGCCTCAGCCTCCCAAAAGGACTTAGATATTCCGAGTCTGGAAATGGAGAACTTTGGTGGGTATAATACGTTTGATACATTATATTAATCTCTTCTTCTATTGGCATAGGGTCAAGCCATACCAATCCGCATCTAGGATCTGGGCACTTCTTAAAATTCCACTCCCCTGGGGTGCCGAATAGGCGATCCTTTACGCCCTGATAAAGGATTACGCCTTGTTTTCCGCACATATAGCAGTTTGGGCAAGGTTTAGAGTGGATCTCATCAAATTTTTGTTCTTTAATCACTTTGTCATTTTTCTATGCCATTGGGCAGTTGAGTTGTTTTGAATCTATTCCCTATCATCACTCGTTCATCCGGAGCCAAAATCAGGAACCATGCGATCAAAATAAAGACAGATAGTGTTAATAAAAGGAAAACTCCTTTTATAACAAGACTTGCCTGCAGGCTTGCAAGTGTCAGGATAAGTATAGCTGCCACTATAGCTAATATTTTCTGCCGAATAATCGCGGCCTTAATCGGCAAAAAGCGCTGTGCCATTCCAAGCAAAAATATTGTATCTACTCCTATACGGGCTACCCAGGCTATAGCTGCCCCTTCAATACCATAACTGTCAATCAGCCACCAGGCTGCTAGTAAATAAAATGGCAATTCTATAAGATGTAACTTTGCGGTGAGGTCAGGCCGCCCAGCACCCTGGACCAGCGCAAAAGAAACCTGGGCTAAGCTGTTGATGAAAACACCTAAAGTCAGCAATTGCAACACGCGGGCGCTATTTTTTGCGAACTCTGCACCGAGCCATAGATCAAGTCCCTCAGATGCCAAGGTTATAATAAGAAGGCTAATAGGAAAAAGGCTTAGAAAGATATATTTAACTCCACGGCCAAAGAGTAAGGCCGTACGGCTTCGATCCTTGGCAAAACTGGCAGAGAAGGCAGGAAACAAAACGCCAACCAGTGCTCCCGGTATGATCAATAATTTAGTCACCACCTCATAAGGTGTAGCGTAATAGACCACAGCAGCCATGGACAATAATCCACCAATCAAAAATCGGTCCATATACACCATTAGCGGTCCAACGATATTAGTCACTGTCATCCAGCTTCCTACACGAATTAATGGCCTCACCATCGTTAGATGCAAATCAACGCTACGAACCAACGCAGGTAACACGGAAAAGCAAAGAAACAAATGGATTATCCAAGCTACCAGCCTTCCTATCACCAAAATGGCCACTACTGGTAAGAGGCTATGCGAAAAAGGAAAGACCAGAAGAGGGCCTAAAAAGGTAAACATCCCCATAGGAATACGGACGATATTTATGAGTCCAAAACGCTGGTACGCCTCTAATAAGCCACGTAGACCAGCGGTGCTGATCACAACAGGGACAGAGAGTGCGAGAAGATAAAAAGCATTCAGTGCTTCAGGCTGCAAGGCTTTAGGGATTTTAAGTGCATCCTGTACCAGCCATGGAGAGAGTAGAACTACAACTAATGTCCCCACCAGGCCCATTATTAGCATAAGAATTAGGCTGATCCAAACTAATGCAGGGATTTCTACCTCTTGCTGAGCACCTAATTTTTTTGCAACCAATTGTGTCAGAGCACGACCAAGCCCAAGGTCAAACAGGCTGAAATAACCTATAACTACCCACGCCAGTGTCAGTACTCCAAAACGATCCGTGCCAAGTCCTTTAATAAGCAGCGGAATCGCAAAAATCGCCACCACCAATGGCGCAATCTGGCCACTCAGATTCCAAACTGTATTGCGTGCTAGCAAACTTCCTTGTGTCAACTTATCCATGGTACTCGTTGCAACTTAATCTAAAGGATGGGCTATAAGATCATGATTTCTTTTAGAGCAGGCGAGATTAATAATTCTCAAGTAAGGTTGGGAAAGAAAGGGTTTTGGATTACAACTTTTAGCCAATGATGAAGATAAATATTTTGTATTAAGAAAGTTAAGTAACGGTATAAATTTATCTCTAAGTCCTATTAGCCATTAACTCAATATATAAAGACTCTATATCGTTCAAGAGCCGTTTTTCCGAAAATCTCTCTATTGCAAAGGAACGCGCTCGCATTAAGCGTTTCTGTTTTTCCTGAATGTTACCATCTATTAAATATTTCAACCCCTTTGTAAATCCTTGGGCATCATTTTTTCGACAAAGGATGCCCCGCTCACATACCTCAAAGCCATCTGATTTGTGCAGGCCGTCCGATGGGCCAAGAAGGTCTATCACTCCGCCAGCATCAGTGGCGATAACAGGTACGGAAGAGGCCATAGATTCAATTATCGACACAGGAGTTCCTTCGTTTGAAGATGTCAAGGCTAGGATGTCTAAATCCGCGTAAACCATGGGCACATTTCTCATCCAGCCACAGAAAACTACATGATCGTCAAGACCCAATTTCGTGGAGTAGCCCTCTAACCCATCTCTCAGCTCCCCATCGCCTATCACAATAAATTTTATATTTGCATCGGGATTGTGTTCAAGAAAAAACTGCGCTGCATTAAAAAACATGAAGTGATTCTTTATGGGGACTAAGCGCCCTACAATACCAATCAAGAGGGTATCATTGCTGATTCCAAGGCTTCTTCTGAATTGCCCTTTCAATGCCTCACTACCCAGGAAGGGTCTTAGATCAAAACCCAGTTGTACGGTTTTGATCTTGTCAGTCGGTGCAATACGGAATTTTTCCACAAGCTCCTTCTTCTGGATCCCGCTTAATGCAATAATCACATCTGTAAACCTTGCTAATAGACGTTCGATCCACACAAAAAGCAGGGATTTTGCCTTGCTGAAATAACCTTCAAATACATAGCCATGAAAGGTGTGAACAATCCTTACTTTCTTCCCATAAATAAGATTATACATCAGTACTGCTAACCTGGCGCTTGTGCCTGCTTTGGCTGTATGAGTATGCACGATATCAGGCTTTTCTTGTATAAGTTTACTGAAAATTCGTTGTAAAGCCTTTAGATCCATCCTGAGGCTGATCTCTCTCTGCAGCTCTGGAATAATTATAGGTTTATTATCTGCTGCATCAAAAAGATAGCTCATGTCCCCTTCCTGGGGAGAAAGCTTGCCTACAGCCAGTATAAGTTCAAATTTTTTCTTATCCAACCCCTCTGTCAATAGATGAACATGAATGGCAGGCCCACCTATATTAAGGCGTGCTATTATTCTTAAGATCTTTATTTTCCTATCTTTCTCAAGGGCAATGCTCTCTTTTTTATGGCTTTCTACTAACGGATGTCTCTGGTGCCATAGAATTATCCCATTTGAAATCATTACTAAACAAAGCCGGAGTGAGATTCCAGTGATAGCCAAAGGTTTCACAAACCAAAAAGAAGTCTTGTTGTGCTTTTCAAAGAGCTTATAACTGCTCGTATGAAATTCAAAAGAGGACCTTAGAAAAGCCTGAGTGCTGCTTCCCCCAACATAATGAATAACAGAGCCCTGTGGAAAATAAACCACCTTCCATCCGTTCTCCCACATGCGTTTGCACCAATCAGCATCCTCCCAGTACAAAAAGAAACGTTCATCCATCAGCCCAATATCATCCACCGCCTTTCTCCTCACCACCATGCAGGCACCTGAGACCCAATCAACCTCCATAGGGGTTTTTCCATCGCTTTGCGTTGTTAGAATATTTTCACGGGTAAATGGATTATTAGGGAAAAATCTGGTAAGAAGCGATGATCGGCCGAATAAACCTGTAAGCGGCGTGGGAAAAGTCCTCGCAGATCCCTGCACAGATCCATCATGATCGAGTATTTGAGGTCCAATAATCCCCACTTCAGGGTTGTTATCCATATACTTTATGATTGGTTGAAAAAAATTGCCTAAAACATAAGAGTCTGGATTCAAAAGCCCAATATACGGTGAATCACCTTCCATAAGAGCACGGTTGACTGCCTTGCTAAATCCCGTATTATGGCTATTTTTGGTGAGTATGACCTGAGAATATTTATCTTTTATGCGATCCGCATCATCTTCTGAGTGGTTATCCTGAACAAAAACCCTGCTGGGAATATTTTGAAGGCAACTATAGATAGATTCAAGGCACTTCAGCAGATAATCCGTGCTATTGTAGTTAACAATGATTATATCGAGCACTTTCAGCTCTTTTCTCAAAAAATACCGGCAGTTAAGTGTTCATCAACCTTCTATTAAATTAATAAATTACATTAAAACCTGAATTAATATAATCTATTGATATACCATTTAATCAATTGAATACAAAAAAATCAACATCTCCTTCGCCATTTCTCAAGCTACATTGCCAATTGCATTTTTCTTCCAATATATCTTTCCCTTTAGGAAAAAGATACTATAAGAAATCAACATTAGTATCTCTGAAAACAATGTCGATAAAGCTGCGCCTACGTGACTGTATCTTGGTATAAGGTAAAAATTAAATAAAACATTTAAAATCGTTGATATAACAAGAATTAATGCAACCGCTCTCTCATTATTAGTTGCTATAGCAACATATGCGAAATACCCGTTTACGAAAATAAAGAATACAACCACTGATAATATCCTTAATGACAGCGCTGAATCAGAAAAAAGAGGTCCATAGAGCAAGAGAATTACTTGTCTGGAAAATCCATAGAGAAGAGAACTAATCACAGCTCCGCTGATGCCTAACATTGCAATTGTTCTTACTAAACTCAATCTAAAGGCCTCAATATTCGTAGAAAAATCTACACTAAGACCTGGTAAGGCGGCAATAGTAACGGTTCCAGGAATTATACTGAGAAATTCAATCAATTTATAGCCAGCCGAATATATACCGACTGCCTTTTCTCCCTTCATTACCTCCAACATCATCATATCAATGCGGAAATAGATTGCACTCAATATAAAAACTACTGCAAGGAGCCAAACCTTTTTTAATAAAATCGGTATGGATTTGAAAAAGAGATTGTCTAGAACTAACTTGAAACGTCGCCGAATCAAACAACCGGATATAATCAATGAAATGATCTCGGCAATAATCAATGCATAAATGATCATCACCAGTTCTTGTTCAATAGATATAAAAAACCATACAATAGGAATTTTAATCACATTTGAAGTTGCCCACAAGGAAGCATGAAACTGGAATTTTTGGAAGGCGTCTCCATAATACCAGAAGCTTTGAGATAGCGAATTCAGGCAGATCACTATGGAAAAGACAGCTAACAATCTAATTATGTCCTGGTCTTCTAAGAAAAAACTAAATAGGGTCCAGACACTGGCCATAACCACTAAAGAGGATATGACCTTGAATCCCAGTACAGAGGACAGAATTTGATTCCCTAGAAAAGGGCCACGACTCACTTCTCTGACCATGAAAGTATCGAGACCAAAAGTCGCGACAACGATGCCTGTCATAATCACCGCGTTCAGAAAGGAGTAGCCGCCGAAAATATCCGGACCGAGCCGTCTAGATATTATTAAAACAAGTGCCATTATCGATGCTGCATTCACTGCTCGTGCAGAAAATAGATATGTAATGTTTTTGGTTAATTGCATTTCAGGAAGGATAAAAATAGCTAAAAAGTGCGGTTATCTTTAAAAATGAATTTATACCTCGTAAAAAGATAATCACTAGAAAAAGAAGAAAGCAGCTTTATAAAACCTATCTTGCGACGCTTCTGGATTGCCCTTCTTTTCCTACACACTTTTATTAAGTTTATCAGAAAATCCCTTTTAGCCTTTAGAAAAACAGTTAACTTACCCTGAAAAAATGCCTGAGCAAAGGTCAATAGATTGTATATAAGGTGTATTGGTAAGGTTAAAACCATGGGAAATAGAGGCATATTCTTGAAGTAGGTATACTCCGCATTACGACGTGACTGATAGAGGAGGAAATCACTTCCGGGCCCAATTGTCTGATTAATCTTATGATAGACAATCGCTTTTGGAACATATAGACATTTATACCCTGCGAGCAGTGCTCGAAAACTCAAATCTATATCCTCGCCCACTGCAAAAAAATCCTCATCGAAAAAACCTAGATTCTCTATCATTGAACGTCTATATAAAGCTGCCCCTGCACATGCTCCAAAGGTGTATCGTTTTTTCCTATATTCTAATACCTGATTTCCATTCCCAACTTTAAAACCAACGCCACAATTATCATACCCATCTCCAGCGGAATCTATAAGGTCAGGTTGAAAGTATCTTATCATACATGAAGCGCAAATACCCAATTCAGGATCATTCGACATCTCCCTAACTAATTCTTTCAACCATTGTGGTTCAACCCGGGTATCATTGTTTAATAATGCAATATATTCTCCTGATGCATTTTGAAGACCAATATTATTACCTCTGCAAAATCCCTCATTCCTTTCAAGCCTCACTACCCTAACATGAGGAAAATTTTTTTCTACAAAATTCACCGAGCCATCCGTTGACCCATTATCAACAAATATGATTTCATAGTTCTTAAACGTTTGCCTCGAAAGAGAACTCAAACACTCCTCAAGGTGATGCCTGCCATTCCAGTTTACAACAATTACTGTAACTTTATCCACTATATACGCCTATAAAAAATTCTTATTTTAAGTATTTGAGCTCGGAAAGGGATACACCTTTGAGAAAGAAGAGGGGGTCGCCTAGATTTTATCAAAATTAGCCATCAGTCCCAAAAATGAATGAAATAACCAATTGAGATGAGGATATATAAGGCTATCGAAGGTCATGGAATGAATTAAAAACCCTGCTAAAGGTATCAAAAACAAAACTGCTTGTAATCGTTTCTCGGGTTTATCTCTTGAAAAGCGAAATAAATTTCTCAAAAGATAAATAATCAAGGCAATATATGTAATGGTAAAAATTCCACCCGTTCCGACAAAACCGCAAAGCATTATATTTTCAAGGGTCTTTTTGTCTTTGATAAAATTTGGATACTTAGTATTGTTCGTAATCTTTTGGTGATAGTCTTTCAGATAGTCTGCAAGAGGTGCATGCAAGCCAATTCCGAACAGAGGCTTCTTCAAAAAAATATGAGCAGCAAACGGATAGTTTTCCAGCCTAAAGACAGTGCTTGTATGTGAAATAAGGTCTAATCTAAGTGTCCGTGGTAAATGATTCCGCATTTTATACCCTGTACCAACCAGGATCAACGCGATCAAGGGAAAAATCCAAAACCTTCGCCCCGGCACCAAAATGCCCAAGAGAATAGCCATTACTAGCAATCCCAATATGGGCCCTCGCTTTCCGATCATAACAATTACAGCTACACCAAAGACGATAGATGAAAGTTGAAGAAACCGGAGCCACCAGGAACTAGAGGAAAAAAGTAAAAACGGTCCGACAAACAGAAGGATCAACAAAGACCCGGCAGGAATTGGGTTATATGATAACAATAATATAGGTTTCTTATTGATGTATTCCAAGGTTCCATAAATACAAAGTGCCAGGAGAATCACCCAGCATAACCATAGAAAAATGGTCTTTCGAAATTTGGTAGTAAGTAAGCAACTTGTAACTGCAAATATTCCTATTCCGGATATTAGAAACAATCCCATTACCTTGAGAGTAGTGGGCTGGTCCTCACTGAAGACAATGTTGAGTATGCCCAAGATTACAATAGTTAGGGCAAAATAAAGTTCTTTTTGGAACTGCTTGTGATGAATCCATGCTGGGCTTTTCCAAACAATCACAAGAATTATGGGGAGAAGACAGGCAACTAAAATCGACAGTTGGTTCCATGGATATGGCCAAATTTGAACAGCAGTGGTCGAGAAAAAAATCATGAATATTGTGGACACGCAGTATGCAAAAAACGCCACAGTTGCCCATCTTTCCCAACGTGAATCATTCGTTCCTTGGTTAGAATTCATGAAATATACCTTCCAAAGCTAATTAAAATCTTAAGAATGTATTCTTGCTCAGTTTTTCTATTGCTCTTGGTTTCTTACCGATGTTGTTTGAACTAAGATGGTAGAAGATTTAGGACTGGGACTCATTTTCTGAAGGTATTATATAAAGAATGCAATAAAAATGGAAAAAATAGAGCCAATAACAAATGCCAAGATGATAGTTGATTTCTTTTTGACTTTTATAGGGTAAATTGATGATTAGGAGGGTTGAATTAACTTGATATTTTCAATAGATTTCTTTTTGATCTTTAGCTCTCTATCTCGGATTTCATCTCTTCAATCTCAACCGTTAGCAAACCTGATCGTCTTCAAAAGCATATCATGCTCAGTAGTCATACCCTTTCATTCGGGGCTTGGTTTTGATATGTAGGAACCAGTTCTTTTAAAAGCGAGAAGATCTGTCCACTGTCCTTATCTTCACTCGCTAGAGATATCACCTTATCAGTCTTTTTTAAATACTTTTTATCGAGCTTCTGGCCAATTTTTGCTGAAAAAATCTTTTCATGACGGGTTTTTGTTGTTCCCTCCTCAGCTGTGAGCAATTCTTCAAAAATCTTTTCCCCTGGCCTTTTCCCAGAGATAACAATAGGGATATCTTTATCAGGTTCCAATCCCGAAAGCCTGATCAATTCCTCTGCTATTTGATTAATAAAGACAGGCTCACCCATATCCAATACAAAAACATCATTACCATTTCCCATAGCCCCAGCTTGCATTACCAACTGAACGGACTCAGGTATGGTCATGAAATATCTCTTCATCTCATAATCAGTTATAGTAATTGGGCCACCCTTTTTTATCTGTTCCTGAAAAATAGGCACCACACTTCCTCTGCTTCCAAGCACATTGCCAAATCGAACAGAAATAAATGAGGTTGAATTACTGGCCAACCCAAGGATCAGATTTTCCGCAACCCTCTTTGTTACCCCCATCATACTGGTAGGGTTAACTGCCTTATCTGTAGAGATATTAATAAACCTTTCTACGCCAGATTCGGAAGATATCTTTGCTACCACCTTTGTTCCGTAGATGTTATTTAATATTGCTTCCCTCGGATTTTCCTCCATCAGTGGAACATGTTTATAGGCGGCTGTATGAAATACGATAGTAATACTATTCTCTCTAAATACCCTTTTAATCCTATATTCATCCTTTATATCTCCAATAATAGACAATACCTGAAGGTTAGGATATCTCGCCTTTATCTCCCTATCTATATTGAAAAGCTCAGTTTCTCCTATATCCAGCATAATAAGTTTTGCAGGATCAAACCTGGCTATTTGTCGACATAGCTCAGAACCTATTGAACCCCCCGCACCTGTCACTAATACGATATTATTCCTGAGATATGAAGAAACCTTTTTTAGATCAATCTTTACTGGCTCACGCCCAAGTAGATCCTCAATAGAAATATCTCGAATATCATTTAGGGTAACCTTTCCATTCATTAAATCAGAAAGCCCAGGGAGCACCTTAACATCTTTTATATTGGCCTTTCTTACATGTTCCATTATCCCCCTGATGTCTTTTGACGTGGCAGAAGGAATGGCAATAATAATTTCTTTAATATCAAACTTTTTTACAACTTTAGGTATATCCTCTCTTGCCCCTAATACCTTTGTACCGTGTATTAAAGTATGTTTTTTCTTTGGATTATCATCTATGAACCCAACTGGTAAAAAACTTGATCGCGCTGATCTCACCATGTCTCTCACCAGCTGCTCACCAGCAGAACCAGCCCCCATAATCAATATATCTTTTCTCTTTTTGCTATTGGAGCCTAAATAATAAAAGCGGAAAAAGGCCCGCATGGCAGTAATAAAAAAGACGGTTAAAAAAAAGTCGATAAAGATAACCGATCGTGGGAAGCTTGAAAAAATTACCCAGTCCCGAAAAACCAGGGCGATAAAGGCAATCATGGGAGACGTTATGGCGGAAGCCTTAATAACAGATATAACTTCCTCAAATGATATGTAGCGGAAGGAGATATGATAGAGACGAAAAATCCAGAATATCAAGATCTTAAAGGGAACAAGTATCAGTACGATTACAAATATTTGATTAATATACTTTGTTCCTATTGCCTCAATTGAACCTAATCGAATCAAATATGCAAGATAAAGTGATACTATCAGTAAAATTGTATCTATAATTATAGACAGAGGTTTTTTATATGACTGTGCAGCAGTAAAAATAGTATCTAATCTTTTCTTTATCATCGCAGTCTTTCCTGTTAATCCCCTGCATTACAATTAGACCCACAGATATACCCATACCATTTAATAAAAAACTATACCAGGTAAAAGCTTGTTACGAATTATTTGTTGCATTTTACTTTATTTTATAAGCTCACAGCTTAATGGGCAATTTATTTTACTTATTTAATATAAGAAAATTAATCATTTTAATAATCTACTGCTGACATTCACCAAAATCCCATCACTTTATCAGCTCCCAGGTTATGTTGTAATCAAATTCTTGCGAATATAAAATAACCATCATACAATCATGAAAGTAAGCTATTAAAACCGATAAAACTATAATGCCTCCAAAAGGCTTAAGCATTAAAACAGTAACGCCAACAACTAATTGTATCAGATAAAGCCCGCCCCTGTTACAAGAACATTCATGCTAAATTTCCCCTAACCTATCCGCAGACCCGCCTGCCATAGCTTATTGTATGTAGATCAGCCAACAGGAATAAATTTGCTGAAAAGCACAGTTTAATATTTTCAGTATGAGATACAGGCATTGCGGGCAGGCCCGCCTGCCATGTATTGTACCTATCGTTAGGACGATAACTGTTGAAGAAACCAATCTTACGGCGCTTGTTTGAATTAACAGAGAGGCATTGTGGGCAGGTTACCAACAATACCTAAAAATTTACCCTAATTCATGCTTTACATTTTTATGCTAATCTGTATTATACAGATATGTATAATACATTATAGTGAAATACTCAAAGAAAGGAGACTTATGAATCCTTTTAAATATGGAACCATAGTTTCAGGTAAAGATTTCTGTGGAAGGAAAACTTTGCTTAAGCAAATTTTCGGATATATCGAATCATCGCAACACATTGTGATCCTGGGTGAAAGGCGGGTTGGAAAATCATCTGTAGTCTATGAGGCTGTTCTAAAATGTAATGCGGAGCGGCTCTTATATGTGGACCTGCTGGGCATCAAATCCATCGACGCTCTGTGCAGAAGAATTCTACGCGCAATTGTTGTTCTGGAGCAAAAAACAGGGTGGTTCGACAAAATAATCAAAACCCTCTCATATCTCAGGCCCTCAATTTCAGTGGATCCCATAACATCCATGCCAACCGTTTCTTTTGACGCCTCAGTCGAGATGAAGGCCAATTCAATTCCGGAGGTTCTCACCTTAATTGAATCTCTAGGCAAGAAAAGACGACCGGTCGTGGTCTTTGATGAATTTCAGGATATTTTGAACCTTGAAGATTCCCACGAAGCTCTTGCCCTTCTGAGGAGTAAAATACAGTTTCAAAGCGATATCCCCTACATATTTGTTGGTAGCATCCGGCATAAGATGGATGAAATATTTACCCATCACGATTCACCCTTCTTTAAGTCCGCTATCCCCCTGACAGTTGATCCCTTACCTTATGAAGAATTTTCGAAATTCCTGAAAAATAAATTCACTACGGGTCAACGTAAGATTGACAACGAGATTCTGGAAAAGGTGTTTAAAATTGCCAATAACATTCCCGGGGATATACAACAGCTCTGTGAGGCCCTCTGGGAAGTAACTTCAGGAAAAGAGATTATAAGCCTGGATAGACTGAAAAACGCCCTTGAATTGATATTTGCCAGGGAACAGAAATCCTACGAAAACTATATCAGCCTCTTGACGAACATTCAACTCAAGTGCCTCATGGCAGTAGCAAAGGAAGGCGGAAAAAATGTATTTTCCGTCTCATTCATGAAATCCGCAGGGTTTAATAATCCATCATCTGTCCAGAGAGCAATTACACGTCTGACCAAACTCAATATTCTTTTTGAAAGCGGCAATGAATACAGGTTTATAAATCCTTTTTTCAGAGCCTGGCTTCCTTACAAAGGATAATCCTGCTGTTTGCCGCACCGATTATTTTATATGTCGTTTCGTCTTTCATTAATCTGCGTCAACCTGCCCGCTTGTGCCTCGCAGTGGCAGGCGGGTCTGCGCCTGCCCCGTTTACCCCGCTTGCCCCGTAAGTGCAATGCATCGTACCGGGATGAAATCTTTACCTCGCTTACCCCTTGGAATGTTCACCCCATTGAATGCTTTTAACTATTCAATCGGGGAAATTGTAGTTAATATTGCATCGGAGTTAAATATTTACCCCGTTAAATCCGATTTTGCTTTTATTTAACTGGGGCCTTTATTATTTTATTTAAATGGGACCAAAATCTATGAATTTTTTCTTAATTGGCTTTATTAGCTCTTGACATTTTCATGCATATGGCATAAAATTTCATGAAAATTAGACTCCAGAGGAGATCAGGAATGGCAAACCTACAAATCAAAGGTATTAAAGAAGAATTATATGCGGAGATAAAAAAGCTTGCTTCTGCTGAAAACCGATCTGTTAGCCAACAGATCTTATTTTTAGTGAGAGAATATTTAGGCAGAAAGAATCATCTCTCCACGCTTAAGTCGCCAGCTCAGGTCTTGCTGGAACTCTCTGGATCATGGCAGGACGATAAAGGGGCAGAGCAGATTATTGCCGAGGTTAAAGGCGCCCGTATAAATTCTAAGAAACTGGCAGAAGGTTTCTAATGTACCTTCTCGATACCGATACAATTATCTTTAACCTCAAAGGGCATGATTCGGTGGAGAAAAATCTGCGTCAGCATTTCCACGATCCTATAAAAATAAGTGTCATTACTTTAATGGAGTTGTATTATGGCGCATATAAGTCTCAGAAAAAGGAAAGCAACCTGGCTAAAATAAAAACGTTAGAAAATTCACTTGAAATTATCACGTTAGGCAAAGAATTAGTTGAAATTTTTGGGATCTATAAGGCTAATTTGGGAAAGGCTGGCACACCATTGGATGATTTTGATTTGATTCTTGCTTCATCTGCTTTAGCTCATAATTTGGTGCTCGTTACAAACAATGTGAGACATTTTAAAATGATAGAAGGTCTTAAACTTACAAACTGGACTGTTTACCCTGAACACCAATTCCTTACCTCCTAAATCTTTACCCCGTTAAATTCACTTTAGTGACAGCGTAGCGCATTTAACTGGGGTTTACCACGCCTGTCCCATTTGCCCCGTTTACCCCATTAAATGCCCTATTGAATGCTTGCCCTGTGGAATTCCGCTCTGCGGACCCCCTTACGGGGGATTCCACTGGGCGGGCATATTCAACCAGGGTGAAGTTTACCCCGTAGGTCCGGGAGATCGTACTGGGGCCTATTTAACTGGGGACCTTTAGCTGATATCGGTAAAAGGGGTGAGAAGTAGTAATTTACCGAAAAGTGCCTTGAGTAAAAATGGGTAAAAATCTACTCCTTCTAATTGTCCTTGGCTTCTATAGGTAGGCTACAGCATAAATAACCTAGTATTCATAGTTAGGAGTATCAGAAGAGATTTGCTCAGGTGGTTTATATTCACAAGTACCCTTCTCAATCTGCTCTTCTATCCCCTGCAACTCAAAATTACTGAAATAACTCGATCGAGATCTTCTTCTTTCATTGCTGTTCCCGACGGCAGGCAGAGACCACGATTGAATAAATCCTCTGCCACTTTACCACCGACAATCCTCGCCTTATATCTCTTTTTGTTTTGTCCTGCTTTTAACCCCTGAACCCTGAACCCTGAACCGCAGTCGAAGACTGCTTGCATATGCATTGGCTTCCATAACGGACGGGCCTCGATATTCTTTGATTCCAAAGCAATCCGCACAGTCTCACGGTCAGCACCGAATTCTTTTGGTGTAATCAGAATCACAGTCAACCAGCGATTTGATCTGCCATAAGGCGCTTCAGGCATAAATTCAATCCCTGGAATACTGCCGAGCTTCTCCTGATAATAAGCAAAAATTCTGCGCTTGACCTCAACTCGATCATCCAAAACCCTGAGCTGTCCCCTTCCAATCGCCGCAACAATATTACTCATGCGGTAGTTATAGCCAAAGGTCGAATGTTCGTAATGAGGGGCTGGATCTCGTGCCTGCTGAGATAAAAAACGAGCTTGGTCGATCAATGCCTTATCATCAGATGCCAACATGCCCCCACCCGAGGTCGTAATAATCTTATTCCCGTTAAATGAAAAAACAGCCGCCTTTGCTCCCACTCCCGCATGCACCTCCACATTTTCTCCTTTGAGCTTTGCCTGCCCCGTGAAATGCGAAGCATATTTCTCTGGGGAGCTTTGAGCTTTGAGCCGGCGCTTTGCGCCTAGTGCTTCCGCCGAATCCGTCACAACCGGTATATCATATGAAGCACAAATTCCCATAATCCGATCTAAATCCGCACATGAACCGTAAAGATCAGTAGGCACCACTGCTTTAGGTAGCTTTCCGCGTTTTTTACAGGCTTCTAGTTCATCTGCCAACAAGTCTGGGTCCATGTTCCAAGAGGTCTTATCCGAATCAATGAATACAGGAATTGCCTCTTGAAAAAGAATCGGTGTCACACCTCCAATGAATGTAAGTGTTGAAGCGATCACCTCATCCCCTAACCCTATACCGAGTATGCGCAAGGCCAGGTGCATTGCAGCTGTTCCGCTGGAGACCGCTGCACAATGCCGGATCCCCACAACCTCGGCAAATTCCCTTTCAAAGGAATCCACCATAGGACCAAGAGGGGCGATGTAATTGCTTTCAAAGGCCTCCTGAATAAATTTAAGTTCCTCCCCACCCATGTGGGGCGGGGAAAGAAAAGTACGTTTAAATTTTGACTTAATTCTACTCATAGTCGTTGATGCTTAGTAGAAGCATTTTCCTGTTGTAGTCTCTCGTGTAACCATATCTTGATTAATGCCCCCCGATCTACACCGATACTTTCTCTGATGCGATCAATCTCTTTTATAAGTCCTTCTGCTACATCAAGAGTGATGCGTACTTTTTTACCAGGACTGGTAATTCTGGCCTTAGACATGTCAATTAAATCATGTATGTCTTCCCCATTGTCGAATCGACGATCAAAATCCTTAGTATTTTTAACCATTTTTTT
>DATKWM010000097.1:0-8755 GCA_035529575.1 Desulfatiglandales bacterium | reverse complement strand
AATTGTCGCTGTTTTAGGGTATGAAGAGCTACTTTATGGGTTTTTGATGGACCATGTTTCAGCCATCATTAGTCCTCAGAAAAAATATTGCCTTTATCAGAGAGGTCATATCCAAGAGCCAGTATAATCTTTCTTTTGGTCTCCATTCGACAGCCGTCGCCTTTCTCAATCCTATCAATGGTAAGTGAAGAAAGCCCTGATTTCCTTGCAAGCTCTGTCTTGCTAATAAGAAGTGCCTCTCTGATTTCTTTTACGGAATTGTGAGCCATTTTTAGTTTTCCTCCTGTTCAAATCAGTCCCTTTTATAAAACTACAAATTAACTAGGCGTCTTCTCCCCATGGTACACCCATCATTAATGTTTAAAAGGTAGGAGAAAACAAACAAATCCATCATTATATATACGCAAAAATCATGCAAAGTTAAGCAGGTAGAAAATTGCTATAGATTTCAAATAGTTAAGATAACCTCGCTAAGGAACTTTTTAAGAATTGAGCAAAAGAATACTTAATTGTAAGAAATTAATTTCCACTTTTTAGTAAGGTTTTACATATTGCAGGTAGGAATATAAAAAAGCCCTGAGAAATAAATCCCAGGGCCTCTTGTTGGTGTGGCTGGTTTGTGTTATAAACCGCTTGCTATCTTATAACTCAGCCCATTATATATAACTTTGTTAATGTACCCATGATCACTTAAAAATATAAGCGCTCAACGCACATAAATTTAAGAAAGTAAATCTTTATAACTTTAGCACACTTTAATTTTTTACCTTGTCATGTTAATTGATTCTCATGCGCATTTGGACATGAAGCAGTTTGACTCGGATA
Source organism: Desulfatiglandales bacterium (assembly GCA_035529575.1). GTDB lineage: Bacteria > Desulfobacterota > DSM-4660 > Desulfatiglandales > B25-G16 > B33-G16. The sequence goes on along the minus strand of DATKWM010000097.1, from coordinate 7,930 downwards.
GGGATCAGGTTATTGATAGGGCCTTATCTGCCGATGTAAGGCATATAATTACTGTGGGCATTGATATCATAAGTTCTCGTAATGCAGTGAAATTAACCACGCACTATCCCTCTATTTTTGCCACAATAGGAATTCATCCCCACAATGCTGATAATGCGAATAAACATGATCTTGAGCAAATAGCATTGATAGCACCACAAGATAAAATTATTGCCATCGGTGAAATAGGGCTTGATTTTTTCCGCAACCGCTCAGCCAGACAAAACCAAATAGAGGTGTTTACACAACAGCTTGCCATTGCTATCTCTCTTGATCTCCCTGTTGTAATTCATGACAGGGAAGCCCACACAGAGACCTTCAACATACTCTCCTCTTTCAAAAGAAACGGGTTACACGGCATGATACACTGTTTTTCAGGGGACTACAAACTGGCAAAAACGTTTATCAACATGGGGTATTACATTTCTATTCCTGGTACCGTAACATTTAACAATGCGAGCCAGACCCAGGATGTTGTCAGAAGAGTTCCTTTGAATAGATTGCTTCTAGAAACAGACGCTCCCTTTCTTGCCCCTCCACCATACAGAGGCAAAAGAAATGAACCATCCTACATTATTCATACTGCGCAAAAAATAGCAAAGCTACGGGGCATCTCTTTTGAGGAACTATCGTATCAAACAAGTAAAAATGTCTGCCAATTGTTTAACCTTTCTTTTCCTGAATGATGCGCCACCATCCTATTGATAAAAATAATCCGCTTGTGCTGGCTTCAATCTCATCGAGACGAAAAGCTATCCTGAAACAGATTGGAATTCCCTTTGAGCCAGCTGGAAGCATAATTGAAGAGACCCTTTACGGAGAAACACAACTGGCAGATATTGCCTGCCATATCGCCACACGAAAGGTTGAATCCATCGAGCACGCCTATAACAATCGCTGGATACTTGGCGCCGATACGATAGTGGTAATAAATAAGACCATTTTTGGTAAGCCAAAGAACCCTGGGGAGTGTCAGGATATGCTTTCCTGCTTAAAAGGAAAAACCCATGAGGTAATTACCGGGTTCTGCATTCATGATCCAGGAAAAAAATTAGTGCACCGTGAAGCAGTTATAACAAAGGTAAAAATAAAAGAATTGAGTAATATCGAAATTGAGGCCTATATTAACACAGGTGAACCTTTTGGAAAGGCAGGTGCCTATGCTATTCAAGGGATTGGTTCTTTTATGATCGAACAAATCAATGGATCGTACACCAATGTAGTCGGACTACCAGTATTTGAGGTAGTCAATGCTCTTGTGACGTGCGGGGGACTTAAAGGCTTCCCTCTAAACGTTTCCCTTTCCTCTCCTAAAAAACCTCCTCTCAATCAATAAGATATCTTTTAACTACTGTAGTTAACAGGCTTTCTTGCTTGACACACAACTCTCATTTCACTATGATTTTTTATCACAAAGAGGAATGTCTATCGCTTAGTCCCTCGATTCATAAATTCGATGACGTATTTATTTAGACTTCGGCTGAGCGACTCGACGTGAGCTCGTCGACACGTCTCAGTCGTAGCCCTCGGGACTAAGTGCTGAGTGAGCCCTTCGGTCTGAGCTCTGGGTCGAAGACAATCGCAAAGATTATCCTCATTAGAATATGTTATAGTATTTGCGAATCGAAGCACTTAGTTGTAAAAAATAATCATCGTATAAGAATATTTTATGGCCTCCCAGGATTTACTTTTATGCTCTTCTCCTTAATTGATGCTAAAATACCTCATCATGATAAAAAATATTGTGACACACGACTTAGCAGTACTCTCAGCAGAGACAAAATAGGTACTAATCAGTTATAAACACTGGAGAGTCTTACCATGTCAGAGCTTTTCAAGCTTATAGGAATCGAACTGCAAGACATTTCGGTATTGTTGTTTTTCGCCACTGCAATTGGTTTCCTTTTGATAATCTTAGCATGCCGATTAATCGGACGTATTGTTCCTTTTAGGCAGCACCGAAAAATTGTATGGATGCTTGATATCGTATTATTACCCACATTAATCCTCAGCGTTGGACTTTTTCTTAACAAAGTCATTGGATTTGAAGCGGCGGACTTTAGCAAGGATCTGCGTGTACTCACTACAACCCTTCTCTGGCTTGTAGGTGCATGGTTGCTAACAAGAGGCCTGGAACTCTTTTTGTGGTCAACAGGCTTTAAAAAAGCAACTGGTTCCGAACCCCCGCGTTTACTTCGCGGCCTGGTTACTATTGCTATCTATGTTTTAGCCTTTTATGGAATATTAACCTTTGTTTTTGAGCGTCCAGTCACTGGTTTACTCGTCTCTACAGGTATCGTGGCTGGTGTCCTTGGTCTTGCCATGCAGAACGTCTTGTCTGATTTATTTGCAGGCCTTGCGATTACAATCGAAAACCCTTATAGTTTGGGTGATTGGATTGAGCTCAAAGACGGCACAATAGGAAGGGTGATGGACATTAGCTGGCGATCGACGCGGTTGCTATCATGGAATAACAGTATATATGTTGTGCCGAACAATGTTGCAGCAAGCAGCATTATTCATAATTACGATTTGCCTGATAAACGGTATGCGTACTGGTTCTATGTGTCTGTTGACAGCGAAATTCCCCTCAATATGGTGCGGCAACTGCTTTTGGAAGCAGCTCTGAGCTGTAAAAGCGTACTCAAAAATCCCCTTCCCACTGTGAGGATTGGAGATGTTACGAGTCAACCTTTTAAATACATGGTCTATGTCTACTTTGTGGACTTTCCTTCACACTGGGCTGCAAAGAGTGATCTTTTTTCATGTATTCAATCCTCTTTAGCCAGGTCAGGTATCTCACCAAGTGCCATAAAATATGAGATCGCCACGCGAAAAGCTACAATACCAGAAGTAAAGGAGCCAACCATTGAGGAATACCTCCATAGAGTTCCTATTTTCCAAACCCTATCTGAGAATGAAATCGAAGAGCTCGCTCGCTCATGTGAAATTCGGTCGTTTGACACAGGAGAAATACTCATACGAGAAGGTGATCCGGACAGTTCTCTCTTTGTCATCTCCTCAGGTGTGGTTTCAATTATCAAGAAGGACGGCAAAGGCCAACACGTAGAGCTATCTCGGCTGGGTAACAGCGAATGCTTTGGAGAAATGTCACTCCTAACTGGTGAGCCACGGTCAGCAACTGCGAAGGCCATTACCTATGTTGAGGCAATTACAGTCCCTAAGGAAGCCTTGGCAGCGCTTTTTGAGGTAAAACCTGATCTCAGTAACGAGTTGGCTGAAATTATGGCCATGCGCCGAGCTCAAACAGAAGGCCTTATTGATTTGAAAAACATGCAGTCCGCTTCGAAATCGATAAAGGGGTATGCAAAAGAGGTGTTATCAAAAATTCGCTCTTTCTTTTCTCTTGATTAACCTTACTCATTCTACTTACTACTTCAAATTCATGGCTTTTCCAATCTTACAGACCTGCCCGCCATCCGGCAGGCGGGTTTTACTAAGTTAGAGTCTACTTTGACGTTACCGTGCATATAGGTCATATTTAATTGGTCTTAGGTTACAGCAAGTAAAAAGGAGATAAAAATGACAATAGCTATTCTCTATAGAGAGGAATTAAAAGAGTATGGCTTTGGGCCAGGTCATTCTTTCAGGGGCGATAGGTATGAAATATTTCCCAAATTTCTAAAAGAAGTGATCAGTGATGACTATTACCAGATTATTCAGGCAAAATGGGCTACTGATGAAGATTTGATAAGAATTTGTAAAGAAAATTACATGGACTTTACCAAGACCTATTATAGGGCTGCCAGTAAAGGATTTTAAAATGATAGGAGATAAGGTTAAAGAGATAAGTAAAATCTGTGATGGAAAGGCGATTGATCTAATTGCCTCTGGTTACAACAAAGGGGTATTACCATATGCCTGGTTTGCTTTAATTAGTGCCCTTGCAGATATTGAAAAAGAAACCTTAGTTCCTATTGGAAATGTCTATCTTAAATTCTTATCAGAAAGTTAATAATTTCAGATAAATTTATATTATTTTTAAAGTAAATTATAATGTTATACAAATTAGCGATAGGCTCAGAATTACAAAGGTTTTATTTCAATGTTGGATCTGCCATTTGATCCCTTAAAAAGGGCAAAAGAGGTTGAAGGACTTGTTATGAAAGATTTAGCAAGGAAATATTATAGATTTAGGCCTGCAAAATATTATGGTGGTATAGCAACTGCCGACCTTGTTGGTTGCCCCTTTCTATGTGCCTATTGCTGGAATTATAAAAGAAATCTGCATCCAGAAATGAGTAGAGATAAATATTATTCACCAGATGAGGTTGCAAACAGGCTTCTCAATATAATTAAAAGAAAAGGACTAAACAAGGTAAGACTAAGTGGTGCTGAACCAATACTTGGCGAGAAATCTTTTGAACATCTCTGTCAGGTATTGAAAAATATATACAAATCAAATCCAGTGCTTGACTTTATTCTTGAAACAAATGGTTTGCTCCTTGGCTATGAGCAAGAATTTGTTCAAAGGCTTTCTCATTTTAGTAACCTACAAGTAAGGATTTCCCTAAAAGGTTTCGATAATGAAAGCTTTGAGAATATATCTGGGGCCGAAAGAAATCTCTTCCATCTCCCCATGAAAGGTTTACAGAATTTAATTGGAAATGGCATGAATGCCTGGCCAGCTATTATGTATGAAACCTTTGGGCCTGAAGGCATAGGAAAGATTAATCAAAAAATAAAGGAAATATGCAGACCAGAAGAACTAGAGGTAGAATATTTAGAGCCTTATCCATTTGTTCTTGAAAATTTAAAAAAGCGTTCTATTTCATTATATACATGATGAATAAATAATTAGGGCTCTTAACTCCTAACGCCTTTCAAGTAGATACCTACGGGCTTACGCCTGTGGCACTTGGCCCTCAAGCGCAGCCTTGAGGTCTTTTCTGAGTGACTGGTGGCCCGCGACGAGCTCGGCCGAGTCGGAGGCCGCTGTCCTTTTCACGACTTATCAGCAGGGGAAACCGCAGCCGTCGACTTATCGGAGGAATGCGGAGGGGGCAAAACTCCCCCGCAGATAAGTCGCAGAAAAGACCAGGCCGGGAGCCCTGGAACCGAAGAAAAGACTTCAAGGACGCGCCATATACATTCTATGGCATTCAACCCTGGGCTTACATCCGTGATTTTGATAGCTTATTCTACTCAGCCTGCTCCTTATCTTCCCTCTATTATTTTATAGTTTCTCTTCGCCAGAATATATCCCGCAGCACCCGATGAGATCCCTTGCTTCATTATTTTTCATTCTTTACTTCCTTATGAAGCCGATTGAATACAACGCTTTTTACTACCCCTTACATATAACGCCTTTGTCCTATCTCCTATAAGTTGAACCTCCTCTACTTTAAAATCCACATTTTCTAAAAAAGAGGTAAGTTCACCAGGAGATAAGTTGTTTCGCGCATAGCGTGGTGGCATGCCCCACTTCCTGAGATATCTTATACCCAATTTCATTTTCTCAAACCAGCTCATGCTGTAACCTGTGAAGTCTACAATAAGCAATAACCCTTCATTTCTTAAAATTTGATGGCTTTCTTGAAGAACCTTTATAGGATTTATTAATACATGTATCAAATTAGCAATAAATACGGTATCAAATCTTTCCGATGGAAACGAGGTAGCTTCACAATTAGCTCTTTGGATGCTTATATTCTGAAACTCTTTTAATTGGCTTCTTGCCATTTCCAACATCTCATCTGAAAGGTCTGTGGCAATAACATGTCTTGCTTTTTTAGCTATTGCTTTAGTGAAATATCCTGTTCCGCATCCAAATTCTATGACGTCTCCCAGATAACATTCTTCAGATAATCTTTTATCAATTGCTTGTAGAATTGTCTTTCCAACAACATACTCTTGATCCTCATCAAAAGTGCGGGCAAATCTGCTCCAATATCTTTCTTTATGTTCTAATATGATGTTTCCCTTTTCTCTGTTAACTGGCATCACCTGATTTATCGAAACCAATAGGGCAAGATGCCAAACAATCGAAGCAGCCATAGAAAGAGCCAGAAGCAGTAGACTGCCAAATCTCCCAGAAATCAGGGCTATAGATTATACCCTTAATCGACTTTTCATCAGCCCCTATCATCTTTCTTGCAGTGGCAATGATCCCTGGCAAGCCGCTTCGTAGGATATGAGAAGTACAAGCACTATAATCGAGAGTTCCATCTTCTTGGATGGCTTTTGCAGGGCAGGCATCTCGACACAAACCGCATAGGTCACAAGGATTCTCAGTCAAGGGCTGGTCAGCGCTCAGTACTGCATCGGTAACAATGGTACCTAAACGAACAAAGGGACCAAATTCGGGGGTTACCAATAACCGGCTTAATCCAATGCCACCCAAACCTGCAATGGCTGCCACTGTTTTGTGATTGATTTCACCCTTCATGCCCTTTGACTCATCCCACATGTCTATGGGGAGATAAGCTGGCACGCTGACAGCCCTGGCACCCTGATTGGCAAGTATTCGGATTGTTTCCATACATACATGATTGATGCGCTCATAAACGCACATAGTGTCATAGCGAGCTAGGATAAGGTTACCCGAACATACGGCAGTCTTATTTAAGAAAACACCAATGCCGATAAGGGAGTGAGCTCCTGGTAAAAGTTTTTCTGGCTCTTCGCCGTACTCTCGCAATAGATTCGAATCAACCCCAGCTATACCCACCAAGTCCGCACCAATAGCCTGAATTCGCTCTTTTAGCTCAATTGCAGATAACATAATTCCTCCTTTCTTCATTTTGTTCTATTGTGATATTTATCAAAGGCACATATTTTAGTTAACGTTTTCGGCACAAACGAAATAAGTAAAGAACCCCGTGCTTCCGCACGGGGTTCTTTACTACCAGATTTTCAACGGTAAAGCCGAACTTTTCAAAAAGAACCTTTCCTGATGCCATATTCCAGGGGAGCTATTTTTTTGCCTGCTTCGCTACAGCATCAGCAGCCCTTTTTGCAACCTCAGGGTCTCCCAAATAGTAATGATTGGTTGCTGTAAGATTGTCATCTAATTCATATACCAGGGGAATACCTGTTGGTATGTTTAGGTTGACAATCTCTTGCTCAGAAATATTATCGAGATACATAACCAGTGCCCGCAGGCTATTTCCATGAGCTGCAATGAAAACCCTTTTCCCCTCTTTAAGACTTGGCACAATGGTAGTATGCCAGTATGGCAAAAAACGTTCGACAGTATCCTTCAAGCATTCGGCTACGGGAATATCTTTTTCCTCTAGGCCTGCATACCGTGGATCTTTTCCTGGATACATGCTGTCACTTCTATCCAGTTCAGGTGGCCTCAAATCATAGCTACGGCGCCACAGAAGAACCTGCTCGGCTCCATGCTTTTTAACCATTTCTGACTTATTCAGTCCCTGCAAGGCACCGTAGTGTCTCTCGTTAAGTCTCCAGCTCCTGTATACCGGAATCCACATTAAATCCATATCCTCTAAAATAATCCATAGCGTCTGGATAGCCCGCTTGAGAACAGATGTATAGGCAATATCAAAGGTATAATTTTCTTCCATTAAGAGTCTTGCAGAAGACTTGGCTTCTTCAACCCCTAAAGGTGAAAGGCCTACATCTATCCATCCGGTAAACCTGTTTTCAAGGTTCCATGTGCTCTGACCATGCCTAACAAGAACCAATTTAATCATGATCCAATACTCCTCGATTCTATGTATTTAAGGGAAAAACCGCGTATACCTATGGGAAAGAAAGCTTTTCAGATAAGGTATACCAGTAATTGGCTCTATTTTCAAATCTATTGAAGATATATGTCGTAACGTATTTTTTGTGCAAGAAAAACAGTGCTGTTAAAACATGATGAACTGTATTCCATCTTTGGCACTATTATGATCTGTCACAC
>DATKWM010000096.1:0-6472 GCA_035529575.1 Desulfatiglandales bacterium | reverse complement strand
ATCTTTGGAGACTATCTGGAGAAGTGGGGAAGGGATTAGTCTTCAAAGACTAACTGATACCATAACCGGGTATATACGAGAAGGTTTGGAACCGATTATTGCTATTGACTTTTTTGCGATAAGGGCAGAAAATTATTTATTTGGAAATAAGAGGAGAGGGTAGATGCTATGTCTACTACTCTTTTAACACATGAACGTTTCGAGGAATGGTGACCATAACTTTGTCACCCATCCCATGTATACCTAGAGTGGCAGGGTCGTATTGATCTATGATAAGGCTTTTGCCTTCAATGTCAGCTACATATTTGACCGTGGAACCCGCATACATGATACTTTTTATAGTGCCCTTAAATCTATTTACCTCTATTGTCTCCTCAGGTGAGCCTATAATTACAGTTTCAGGCCTGACAATGAGATAAACTCTCCAGCCTGCCTTAATATCTTTCTCGCTAGCCAAAATTTCCAAATCACCTAACTCCGTCGAGACAATGGTGGGTTCCGTATCGTTTCCTATACTCTTAACCTCTCCCTTTAAAATATTAACATAGCCAATAAAACTGGCAATAAATTCATTATCTGGGTTTTCGTAAATTACAACAGGAGGCCCAACTTGCTCTACCACTCCTTCCCTCATAATGATAAGCCTATCTGAGATGGTCATTGCTTCAACCTGATCGTGGGTAACAAATACGGTAGTTATATTCACTCGACTTTGAATCTCACGAAGCATGTCTCGCATTTGTACCCGAAGGTTGGCATCCAAATTGGAAAGAGGTTCATCCAACAGCAACACTTTTGGCTCCAACGCTAAAGCTCTAGCAAGAGCTACACGTTGTTGCTGCCCGCCGCTTAGCTCATCAATTCGGCGATCGCCCAGCCCATCCAAGTGAACCAGTTGAAGCATTTCCTCCAATCGCTCTTCTATCCGGTTTTTCTGCCACTTCTGAACCTCAGGCCCATATCTGATATTACCTGCTACGGTAAGGTGAGGAAATAGAGCGTAATTTTGAAAGCACATCTGGATGCCTCTCTTTTCAGGGGTTATATCGTTAATCACCTGGCCATCCAGAATTATCTTCCCTGAATCAGGCGTGGTTAATCCACTAATAATTCGTAATAGAGTGGTCTTGCCACAGCCACTCGGCCCCAAAAAGGTGATCAATTCTCCCTCTTTGATATCAGCAGAGACACCCCTTACCGCTTCAACCTCACCAAAGGATTTATGGATATCATCGATAACTAACATCAGTTTTCTTTCAACATGCATTTTAACCCCTTCTTGTTATGCTTAATCCCGTCCATTTGCTCATATATTGGATAATCGCTATACAGATACCTACAATCACAATCAATTTAGCAACCGTAGCGGATGCCAGTCCTATGTATCCATAATTTGCCCATTGAAAGATAAATACCGAAGCCAGGGGATACCCTGGGGAAGTAAGGAAAATCACAGCGCTTAAGGATACCATTGTGGTCATAAAGACATATATAAATCCATACAAAGCTGCAGGGAAGATGATGGGCAAAACTATTCTCCTGAATGTCGTGATAGTGCTAGCTCCCAAGTTTGTGGATGCCTCTTCAACTTCAATGCTAAGCTGCTGTAGTTTAGTAATGCCTGCCTCCATGCCTACAGCTACAAAGCGGAACACACAGCTAAGAACTAAAATTGCCATTGTTCCGGTAAGTAGCAAGGGCGGGTTATTAAAGGCAAAGACATAGCCAATTCCCAGAACGGTGCCAGGTAGAGCAAACCCTGCCAAATACAATCCTTCAAGAGAGGTTAGACCTCTAAATTTCCCCCGTATGACTGCATAGGCTATTGAAACGCCTGTTATTGCGCCAAATAAACCTGCAAGCAGCGAAACTTCTAGGCTATTAATAAGTGCATCATTAGCACGCCAATCCAAAATATGGTTGAGTGTAAATGTATTATTAAAGCCCACAATCTTCGTAAATGCCCCAAGTCCAACCACTACGAAAGAAAGCAAAATAATGCCACATGTGATAAAAGAGATGACGATCATTGGTATTAAGATATGTGGCTTTATAGGTCTGGGCTCTGTAGAAACGGGCTTGCCGGAAACTGTTACATAACCTTTTCCTTTGATAATGTAGTTTTGTATTATAAAAATGATTGCGCAAGGAAGGATTAAAAACATAGATAGAACACCGGCCATATTAAAATCGTGTTCAACACCTGTAATTATAGTATAAATATCCGGTGCCAGGAATGGAGTTCTCCCACACAAAATTGCCACATTCCCAAACTCCGCTACTGCCATGACATAAACGATAAGAATAGCCTTCATAAAGCTTGGAGTTAATAAAGGAATAATGATGCTGCGTAAAACTTTTCCTTCTGAAGCCCCCAGATTAGCAGCACTATCCTCTAAGCTCGGGTCAAGGGAACTGAGAGTGTTCTCAATCATCAGATAGGCCAAAGGAATAAAGGCAAGTGTCTGAGCTATAACACATCCTGGAAAGCCAAAAATATCCCACCCGAGATTAAAAGCCCGGGTTATAAGTCCACTTCGTCCAAAAAGTATGATTAATGAAAGAGCAAATATATATGGTGGTGCTATCAGCGGCAATAGCGTAATCCATTTCAAAGGTATACGAAGAAAATGAGGTCCACGCGTGGTTATAAAAGCAATACAAAAACCGGCAGTTATACACACAAATGTGGTCAGAGCGCCGAGAAACAGGGTATTCAAAAAAGAACGATAGAAATAAGCAGTAAAAAATTTTCTATAAAACTCTAGGGTAAATCCCTCTGAGCTATATCCACTCTTTACCAGTACCGTTAAAATAGGCCATCCGATAAATATGACAAAAAGCAAGAACAATAAGCCACCTGCGATATCAATCGTATGAGCTCTAAGAAAATCCTTAGCCCCTTGACCCACTACTCCAGGCCGACTTAATGTTCCTGCCTCTGCCATTTTCTACTCCATTCACGCTAAACTTACTTCTTAGGCACCCTGCCGATCCTCTTTACCCACTCATCACAAAGCCTGCTTTTATTGGCAGCAGCCCATCCCTGATCAATGTTGCGAATATATTTGGGTATTTTTCCATAAAGTGCACTAACCGCTTGAGGGTCTTTGGTTACATAACCAGCTAATCCACTCCAAAACTTACAGAACTTCGTGGTTCCGAAGAGGTCTATAATTTTTTGGCAGGTATACAGTTTTTTAGTTCCCTTAAAGATAATGGCACCTGAAGAACCGTAGCCAGTTCCCTCTTTGGGAACACACCACACAAGGGGATAGCCCCCCTTAATTCTGGGCATGACCATCTCATCCGAAGAGATTCCCAACATAAATTCTCCCCGGCCAACTAAGTCACTGGGAACATTGCCACCTCTGGTATAATGGTGTATATTTTTATTCAATGCTTCCAGGTATTTCCATCCGCCTTCTTCTCCTTTACCTACATTCAAGCCATAATGCGTCATAAAACTATATAACATCATAAAAGCAGTACCAGAGGTCAATGGAGAGGGCATAACAATATTAGTACTCCATTTGGGATCTAGAAGATCTTCCCAACTATTAGGCATTGTATAACCCGCTTTAGCGAGCAAATCTTTATTGCCCACTAAAACAAATGCCCAGCTCCCATTGTTCCACCAGTATCCATCCGGGTCTACCCAGACGTCACCAGTTCCCCGCCAGTTTGGAGAATCATAGGCTACAGCCCATCCTTCCTCCTTGGCCTTTAGCATTAACGGGAAACCTACGTTCCAACATATGTCTACAGAAAAACGAGGAGCTTCAGCTATCACCCTGGCGTGGATTACTCCGTGGGATAGGGAGTCAAATTTAACTTTAACACCCAACTCTTTTTCAATAAATTTAGCCACCTTTCCATCTATCTCCACTGCGCCAGAACCCCCAAAGGCCGTTATGGAATCTGCGAGCTTTTCAGCATATACGGGTAGACTAAACAACATCAAAAGACACAATATCAATCCCATCACGATTACTATTTTTCTTTTCATAGTTTTTCCTCCTTCCTTCTAAAATTTCGGTAGTGTCAAGTTTGCCCCTTAATCTCATCCTGCTAAAAACTTTGAGAAATTTACATCACCTCCTTTTTTTATGATACTCCCCTGCGCAATATCCAACACCTCCTTTCACTGAATAAGGTTTTGCTATTCTTTGAATAAAATATAGAAAAAGACCACTGTTTGTCAATTCAAAACGTAACAAATTCACTTACCAGACCGGTTCCCATTACTACATGGAAAGAAGATGTGTAAACTGGGATTGACAAGATAGAGAAAAGGTACTTTCCAAATTCATAGGGGGAATTAGAACTATGTTTAGGGCCCTGATTCGATAGTTTATGATCCCAAGTGTCATGGATTAAAACCTCATTTGCGCAGGCTATGTCTCTCGGCAGGCGATGTAAAATGTCAAAATATAACATACATTCAATATGTAAACTTTGTTAATATTTTCATAGATATAAGTCAAAATAATAAATATTATATTATTAATAACAAAATGTTATCTTTAGGAATCTCTTAACAGTGGATTAGAAAGGACTTCCCTGATCAGGTGGTCGGCGGTTGATAAACAATACCCGCTCTACCTTGTCCACCAATGGGCAGGCTGCAATAGTCCCCTCAGTACATAGGGCCCAGAAGGAATCGCCGCCCCGTAATGCCAGGAAGGGCTCAAAAAAAGATTGGCTATATAGTAATACAAGACAAATACCAATCTCGTGCGTATTTTGTTGGATCAACTGTCGATGCTAACTTACCTCTTCACCAAATTGATGACTCAATAATACTTCCTCTAATTTTTGGCTCGCAAGCCTCTTCTTCTCCTTTTTGTAACCATTTACGAATGATGTTTTAACTGGGCTGAACCAATTTTCTACAGGCGATATCTATAGAAGTAGAGGGATGCGGCCAAAAATTTCAGGGTTTAATCCTCCGGAGTGTATTTCTTTAGTATTTCGGTAATGGTTAAGGTAACGAAGCTCGTTTCGGTTAACGGTTATGGTAACGTGAAAATAGAAAGACGAATGACGTAACCTCAGAACGAAACGGGCATCGTAACCGTAATCTATAAACACTATCATAATTGTGAAGTATTATATGTAGACGGGCAGATTACGAGGGCCTTTCAGGAGTACACCATAATTGCTTTATCCCAAATCGTTTGATACCCTTACCTCGCATAACAAGCCCTTTCTTTGAGTTTTTTGTTTTCTCAAATTGACGCGATTATATTTGCTTTCTATGTATAACTTGATAGCATAGGAATTTACATTTTGGACGCAGACCCGCTTGCCATTGCTACGCTCAGGCATTAGCGCGCAGGTGAACGCAGATTGTTAAGATTTTGAATATTTTAAAATAGTTTTCTGCGGGCATCGACGAAAATCTGCGGCCTAATTAAATATATGCGATGTTTCCGACCCGATTATTAACTTCCAAAAGATGGTGGCAGCCTCGATATACTGTTTTATCCCTTATGTGGCTGGTTTATGGTTGTTTTTATCTAAACAGGCTCAACTTTGCGCCGATAATTCCGCTCATTATACAGGATTTGAAGATCTCACATACTCAGGTCGGTCTCATAAGTACCTTCTTTTTTGCCTTCCATGCAGCCGCCCAGTTTCCAGCAGGCTATCTAAGCGATATCTTTGGACCCAGGAAAATAATAACTTTCGGAGGTGTTACTTCCGCTTTAGCCAACTTTTTCTTTAGCGCTGGGTACAGCCTGTTCTATCTAATAGGCTTTCAGAGCCTCAATGGCCTTGGACAGGGGGGAGGCTGGGGGCCTAGCGTCAAACTCATGAACAACTGGTTTCCAGATACAGCAAGAGGCCGGGTCTTAGGGATATATGCCACCTGTGTATGCATTTTTTCCGTCTTAGCCTATGTATTAGCAGGATATCTGGGCAAGACCTTTGGCTGGAGGGCAGCCTTTTGGACACTACCTATAATCCTGTTATCCGTGTTGTTTGTTTACTGGATGGTTGTTGACGACCGTCCTGATGGAAGTAGTGTACAAAGTTTTCCGTTCAGGCCACCTGAACCAGCTGAGAAATGCTCTGGAAACGTCAACAGGCTTATTGCCATTTTGTCTAATAAGGATGTGAGAATGGCCTGCATCGGGTTCTCCTGTCTAAGCTATATCAGATACGCTATCCTGGTATGGTTACCTGTATACCTGTATGAGTCTTATGGCTTAAGTGTGGTTACAGCAAGCCTTTTAGCCGCTGTATATCCCATGGCAGGACTCGTGGCGAGTCCTCTGGGAGGGTATCTGTCGGACGTTGCTTTCGGGGGCAGAAGGAAACCGTTGCTCTTGATCGCATTGTCTTTCATTTTGCTGTCAACCATTTTTTTGGCAGGTGCTGGCCGTTTAGAATGGACCATGATTCTGATTGCCGGTGTCGGATTTTTCGAACAACTCATCGCCCCCCAATTCTTCGCCTTGGAGTT
>DATKWM010000095.1:0-28251 GCA_035529575.1 Desulfatiglandales bacterium | reverse complement strand
CTTAATTTCTGGAGTAACATTATCGCCTAACAATATGGCCTAATTAATCAAAAAGGTTAATGGTGAAATTACATTTAATTTCAATATGTTGTATTTTGGTAAATCATTTTTCTACCAACTAATTTGGAGAAGAACCTTATTTGTTTACTGTATAGCAATTTCCGTATCTATCATACTTCCTGAATAGATGCGCTGCTTTTATTTGTATAGAAATTCATTCTGTTTAAATATTATACATTTATTAAATTCTTAAGGTGTCTCTGAAAAAATGTAAATTATTTTTATACCCTGCTACGTGGTTAAAGACGATTTTTTATTACAAACATAAGCTTCGCAGAAAAAGGACACCTTAAGCAGTGGTAGGGGTAAAGGGGATAAATGCAAAAAAATGTTCGACTTGATATTTAATATGGTACAAAAAATGCAAGTAATAAAAAGGAGCCATCGCAATGCAAAAGAAACCCATGAGTCTGATTGAGGTTCAAGGAAGTCCGACAAGGAAACAGCGTGCCAACAGAACATCTTCAACCTGTGCTGACCTGAGGAATACCGGTGCTCACCCTGAAGCCACACGCAGGCCTCATTGAGGGAGACGATAGCTCCTTCAGTACGCACTCGTTGGAAACAAGAGGGAGGGGCGCAGCCGGTACAGCCACGGTGGTGGTTGCGGTAGAAACCTATCAGGACAAGCCAGGCTTTGGCACCATCCAAAAGAGTGTGCACCTCAGAGTAGGCGAGATTTCCCAGGTGCTCAGGGACAGCATTAATCAAGAGGTGGTGAGCGGGAGCGATGGCTGACGTCCCTATGGAGCGGGGGGGGTGAACTCCGGGAACCGAATCCATAAGCCGGTGATCGTGGGCACCAGAGAGAATGCGATCAAGGTGGTACCCTGGGTACATACTGTGATTAACAACTTTAACTGCGCTATCCGTGGCGTGCACTATGGGGTAAGCTCGAAGCGTTTGAGTCGTTATTTTTCAGAATTTTGCTACCGGGTTAACCAGAGATTCTGGGAACCTCAAATGTTTGATCGAATCCTAACCGTGTGTCTAAATAGCTCAACTATTATGTATGCAAAGATAAGGGTCTAATTATGTAAAAAAATCAAAAACAAACCGGAGTGATTTGTTTAACGAGAAACTAAACGATGTCTGATTTAAAGCTATTAAATAAGGCAAGGGTATTTTTGGATAGGCTTACCTCTATATTGGTGCTTATAACAGCATGGAGCACTCTAATAGGTATGTTTCTAATATGCACTACAGTGGGAAGTCGTTACGTATTTGGTTATTCCGTCCCAGGAACAATGGATATCTCTCAGATAATATTGGTACTAATAATTTTTATTCCTCTTGTATATGTTGAAAAAACAGGTGGCCATCTCAAAATTTCAATAATTGCTAGTAGATATTCAAAGAGAACAGAATCAATAAGGGCCTTGATATCTAACATATTGACTGCAATAGTATTCGGACTAATGTCTTATATGTCGATGATAGGGTGTATAACATCTTTCTTAGAGCATGAAGACTCGTGGGGAGATATAGCTATTCCGTTATGCATCCCAAAATTTTTTATTTTTTTGGGTTGTCTTCTCTTTTCCCTGTACACTTTAGGAAATCTTCTTTTTCAGGTTGTAGACTATATTAAAACTAATGGGGAGCCATCTAAAAAATGATACCATCTCCTATTATAGGTGCATGCGGTCTATTGCTTTTGTTATTGCTATTGTTTTTCGGTCTTCCTATAGGTCTCACCATGGCTACTGTTGGGCTTCTTGGTCTATTGGTGCTAACTGGCATTGATGCAACCTTCTGGTCAATGCAAACCGTCCTTTTTCATGAATCATTCCATTGGGTGTTTATAGTCCTTCCTATGTTTTTCCTTTTGGGTAATTTCGCCTTTCATGGGGACGTAGGCAAAGACGCTTACGAAACAATTAACAAATGGCTAGGTCGTTTCAAAGGAAGCTTACTTATAGCTACGATTTTTGCATGCGCTGCTATGGGCTTCGCCTCAGGATCAAGCTTGGCAACAGCGGGTACCTTTACTCGGTTAGCATTACCAGAAATGAGAAGACACGACTACAATCTCGGCCTAGCATGTGGTGCGATTGCTTGTTCGGGGACTTTAGCAGCATTAATTCCTCCAAGTGGAATGATGGTGATTTTTGCAGTTTTATGTGGTTCTTCTCTTGGGAAACTAATGATTGCAGGGATCTTGCCGGGCATATTAACTGCAGTTTGCTTTGTTGGAACCTTGAGAGTGTACCTGTTTTTTAGACCAGAGTTTGCACCTGTGCTCGATATCAAAATACCGCTGAAAGAGAAAATAAAATCTCTAAAATGGGTAGGACCGCTCCTGCTTATTATAGTATGCATTCTTGGAGGTCTTTACGCAGGGGTATTTACCCCGACGGAGGCAGGAGCTATGGGAGCCCTCGTTACATTAATTTTTTTTATTCTGAGGAAGGGAATTAGGTATAGATTAATTTTAGAATCCTTAATGGACTCGATAAGAATTTCATGTATGATTTTTATAATAATTATTGGAGCAATGTTTTTCAGCAGGTTTCTCGCTGTCAGTGGGTTTATTGATGTTATCTCAAAATTCTTGTTGAGCTTACCAGTCCCCCCTCATGTCGTTTTGATTGCAATTTTATTCATCTATCTTATTTTGGGGACCTTCATGGAGGCTGTCGCGATCATGGTTTTGACTCTGCCCATTTTTTTCCCCATCTTAACCAAATTAGGATTTGATGAGGCATTGATCGGAATCGTGGTGCTCATGCTGGTGGAAATAGGGGTAACTACTCCACCTCTTGGCACTAACGTTTACGTTGTCAAATCAGCCGCTGGAGAAGACGTAACACTCGAACAGATTTTTAAGGGAATTTTTCCTTTTTTCATAGCATATCTTTTTGCAGTAGCGCTTGTAATTACTTTCCCACAAATTGCATTGTTTCTTCCGAAATTAATGAGTTAAATCATCAAAATGGCACGTGCTAAGATACAAGAAAGGAGGTGATTAGACGTAGGTTTTCGTAAAATTATGCCAGAAATGGGATTAATTGGCATAAGGGGGTTAGGGTAAATTTGCATAGAATTCGTAAATGAGATCGACAATGCAATAAAAGGAGGAAATATGAAAACGTTAAACCGCTTACCTTTATTAATTATCTTTTTGACCTTGGGCATGATCCTCACCGTTCATGCAAACAGGGAGGCAATGGCTGAACAAGCTGAACAAATTGAATTACGTCTTGCTACTTACGGTAGCCCAGAGAGCGGAATGGTTAGCGAGGGAATTATCTGGTATGCAGATGAATTGGCAAAACGCACGAAGGGCAATGTCAAGATTAAGATATTTTGGGGTGGGTCGATTGCAAAAATTATGGAACTTCCAAGAGCAGTTAAAAGCGGCCTGGCGGATATTGCGCCAGTTGTCGCAGTTTATCACCCAGAGCTATTTCCTTATGTTTTTGGGTCTAGCCAATCCACTATGGTTTTGGCAAGAGCTGATCTAGGGGACTGGAATGTGCCCTATCGGAGGCTCATGGAGGAGTTTCCTGAAGTACGAAATGTTTGCGAAAAACAGAATCAAAAAATGCTTGCTTTCTGGGATTACGACCGAATGGGGGTAATAAGCAGAAAGCCAGTAAGGAATTTTGAGGAGGCAAAAGGCGTTAAAATAAGAAACTCTGGAGAATACGTTCCCAGGATATTTAAGGCAGCAGGTTTTAGCCCTATGTCTGTTCCGGCGACTGAAGCTTACGATGCCGTATCTAGAGGCATGGTCGATGCAATTCATGCTTCGGCAGACACCGCAAATAAGTACAGGTGGTACGAGGCCTGCAAATATTTTACAAGGATCCCCATTTATGGCACTGCGATGGTTTATTTTATGTCGATCAACTTAGATACCTGGAAAAAGCTACCAATGAGCGTACAAAACGAAATGCTGCGATTGGGCAATGAACTCACAGACATAAAGATGCCGAGTATATCAAGAAAGGTCAGAGAGGATTTTGAGCGGAATTTCAAGAAGGCTGGGGGCACTTTTTTTGTATGGCCTGAAGATGAGCAAAAAGAGTGGAAGGCAAAAGTTACAAAGTCATCCATGGACTACTACGTTAAAAAAATGGAGGCGAAAAACATACCTAGATTAAAGGAAATTGTATATAGATTTGCAGAGCTAATGGATTATCAATGGCGATAATCAGATAGTAATTGGCATATGAAAGTGGTGCTAACGAAGCGTTCTTCTTTATCGTGACATCGCCCCTTCCTTCAGAGGGAGGGGCGAAGAGTTAGTTATATAGTCTAATATCAGGTTTCCCTCAATACTTTTAAACTTTCGAATCAGGGAGGTAAAAGATAAAGATAGAAATTTGAGCCGTAGCAATTGTAAGTTTCACTTATATGTAAAGATACGTTAGTTCAGGTGCGAAAAATTACTTAAAATTATGAGGAGAAATGATACCGAGAACCTTGATGGGTAGGAGGTAGCGTTGAGGTTTAAAAATCTTAGTAATGCGTGCATCCATTCTTCTAGAGGCTCTCATTGTTGTGGCTCTAATAATTCACTTTCAATTTCCGAAACAACCCAAGTTTTACCCTTTCACAAATGATGCACATTTAAGGGGAAAATTGGTTGAGTTTTGGGTGCAAGAGAATAATTGAATTCACTCCTTAATACATAGACCAAAAAAAGGACTTGCAGATGCAATTTGAGAAAATGATCTTTGAAAAAGAAAAAGGAGTTGGAAGCTTGACTCTTAATAACCCTCAAAAATTGAATGCCATGACTACTGAAATGTGGAGGGATTTAAGATTGGTATTAGATGCTATCCATAATGATGAAGAAATAAAAGTTCTGGTTATTACCGGCGATGGTCCCGCATTTTGTTCAGGTTCTGATGTTAGTGGTCGTTTGGCGTCTCGTTTCAGCAAACAAAAGATAGAGAAGACTCACAAAGAGTTGTTGGAACCGGTTGGGTATGTTGCCTATCTTATTCGCAGCTTGGAGATACCGATCATCGCTGCTATTAATGGCACTGCGGCAGGAGCAGGACTTTCATTGGCCTTGCTTTGTGATATACGGATTGCATCCGAGCAAGCTAAATTCAGTGCTGTCTGGGTAAGGGTAGGACTAATTGGAGACCTTGGTGCAACCTATTTGCTGCCTCGTATTGTAGGGCCTTCTAAGGCTCTGGAACTTTTTATAACTGGTAATATGATTGACGCTAACGAGGCAGAAAGAATCGGTTTGGTAACTAAAGTTGTAGCCCCTAATGAGCTAATGCCGACATCGAAACAAATAGCAATAGAGCTGGCGAAAGGCCCATTAGTTGCTATTAAGTTAATGAAACGAGCTGTTTATAAAGGAATTAACAATGATTTATTAACTCAGTTGGATTTTGAAAGCTATGCGCAGAATGTATGCAGGAATACCAAGGATCACAGGGAGGGAGTAAAAGCCTTTATTGAAAAAAGAGAACCTCAATTTAAAGGTACTTAATTGTAGGCTTATAAGGCTCTGGAGAGGTAAACATGACCAGAAGAATATGCGGCTAAGGGCCTTGGAAAAATGAGTGGTTGAGATTGAGTAGATGTTTTTAGCTTCTAGATTATTGGTGTGAAAAAAAATGAGGAAAAGGTATTTGGGGAGAGAGAATGAGAAATGAAAGTATAAT
Organism: Desulfatiglandales bacterium; assembly: GCA_035529575.1. Taxonomy (GTDB): domain Bacteria; phylum Desulfobacterota; class DSM-4660; order Desulfatiglandales; family B25-G16; genus B33-G16. The sequence goes on along the minus strand of DATKWM010000095.1, from coordinate 22,555 downwards.
ATTCCTTATACTAAGACTAATTAATGAAAGCAGGGTTTGTGTCTTGAGCGAGATTCTTGCGCTTTTATTGCCTTGAGGTTCAATTCGACCTTTTCCTTAATCTCTCTTAATACAATTGGAAGCAAGAAGGGATTTTACTTTGAGAAATTTGCTGAAAGCAGGCACTTCCTTCCAAGAATAAAGCGATGGTCTCTTTGATCATGGTCGAGGCTTTTGGGCAATCCCGAGAAATCTGAATCTTTGAGAATAGAACTCTTTTTAGAAAGGAGGCCAGAATGGAAAAGGAAATTGGTGCACAATTGGTTGAATTTGCAGTTGAGACGAAATATGAAGACATTCCGGAAGAAACCCTCGAATTCACCAAATGTCTGACCTTAAAAACTGTGGCAGGAATGTTGGCTGGCTCGACAAAACCTTCAGCTCAGAAGATGGCTGGGATTATCAAAGACAAGAAACTCCCCGAGGACTGCGGAGTGATAGGCAGTGATTTTAAGACATCATTGTGGGAGGCAGCTTTTCTAAACGGCTATTTTGCACATGCCAGCGAACTGGAGGATGACAGGTATGTTTACGGAGTATCTTGGGACATCACGGTTATTCCTTTGCTCCTTCCCCTTGCTGAAAAGTTGGGGCTTTCAGGCAAAGCTCTATTGGAAGCACTTGTTGTGGGGCTTGAGGTTCACACGAGAACGTGTTTGTTTAGTGCCGATCATTTAGGACTGTATAATGTGCCCGGGGCAGTGGGGCCAGCTATCGGGGCAGCTAAGGCGTTAGGTTTAGACGTCAAAGAAACGGCTGCAGCATTGGGGCTCGCTATGTCAGGGGTTCCCCTTTCGATAGTAAATTTGGGTACCGATGCTCATTTTTTCGAGTCCTCCCTCATGGTTTTACAGGGCATGATGGCTGCTGAAATGGCTAAGGTAGGATTGAGCGGCAACCCCGACATTGCAACGTACTTAACTAATTATCTCGGAAAGGAAAGGGTGGTACCAGAAGAAATGGTGGAAGATTTAGGGAAACGATGGGTGCTTCAGGAGATTCAAATCAAAAAATACCCTTGTTGTATTGCCATGCATCGCCAAATTGACTTGGTCATTGAATTGAAAAAAGAACACAATCTTTCACTCGAAGACGTAGAGGTTATCGAAGTACATTCAAGACGGAAGGGTGACGCACGCTGTGATCGCCCAGAACCCAAGGATGCAAATGACCTTCAGTTCAGTTTTCAACATACCTTGACAGCCGCGATGCTGGACGGAGATGTAAGCCTTGAACACTTTACGCCAGAGGCTGTTGTTGACCCAAGGCTCAGTGAAGCTCTCTCTAAGGTAGAATTTATACCTTCTACTTCATCCGTTGGCTTACTGGGTGACTCTATGAGTGATGAGCCTGCTTGCGTAGTCATCAAAACCAAAGATGGCAAAACATTCTCAAGGGAAAGAAAATACGCAATTGGAAGTTTTCAAGAACCTTTGTCACTGGCCCAGTTTCGAGAGCTGTACCATAAGTTCACTCGAGGGATATTATCCGAGAAGGATATTTCAAAGACTGCTGAGCTAATCTTGAATCTAGAAAGGCTTGACAATCTGAAGGAAGCAATGGATATCCTGGTATTAGAAGGTTGAGGATGGCCCAAAGTAATCTTTCAAAATTATTTGAACCCATCGAGATAGGGAAAATTTCAGTTAGAAATCGCGTGTTGATGCCTGCTATGGCAACATGTTTTGCCACCGGGGACCACTTTGTCACAGATCAGTTGATAAGTTATTATGCTAAGCGGGCTGAAGGAGGTGTGGGTTTAATCATTGTAGAAGCGACCTGCATTGATGACCCTATAGGAATAGCTTTACCTCACGAATTGTGTATTGACGACGACAAATACATTCCGGGGCTCAGTAAACTGGCTGATGCGGTACACTCGTATGGAGGGAAAATCGCCATTCAGCTCCACCATGCAGGACCAAAATCCCACTTCGATGGGGCTGAAGCCCCAGTGGCTCCATCACCTTTGCCCCTTGCGAACAAGCCTCATCTCATATCCCGTGCACTAAGTAAAGAGGAAATAGCGGAAATAATTAAAAAGTTTGCTCATGGAGCAAAAAGAGCCAAGCAGGCAGGATTTGATGCCGTAGAGTTAATCTGTGCTCATGGGTATTTATTGAATCACTTTTTATCCCCCCATACCAATAAGAGACAAGATGAATACGGTGGCAGCCTTGAGGGTAGAATGAGGATACTTCGAGAAATTATTGAAAACATAAAAAAAGAGGCCGGAAAGGATTATCCTATTCTCTGCAAGGTTCCTGGTGATGACTATGTCGACGGAGGTATCACCGTAAAGGAATGCATTACAATCTGCGGTATTCTCGAGAATTTCGGAATTAGTGCTCTTACCATAACAGGGGGAGGGTATCCTGAAGCAAAGTTCAACCATATAGGCCCCATGGGATACCCTCTAGGATGGCAGGTCCATTTGGCTGAAAAGGTAAAACGGAATATCAAAATACCAATCGTGGCGATGGGCAAAATTAAGAATCCGGAATTTGCAGAAACCATTCTTAAGGATGGAAAGGCAGACGCGGTAGCTATGGGAAGAGCCCTTATTGCTGACCCTGAGCTTGTTGTTAAGGCACAACGAAATGAAATTGACCGTATCATACCATGCATTTCGTGCAACCATTGCCGTGAGAGAATAGGAGACAAGGGAAAGACGTTGAGATGTGCCGTAAATCCATTAACAGGAAGAGAATATGAAACCCGTTTTGTACCTGCTACAAGACCGCGTAAAGTTCTTGTCGTTGGAGGTGGACCGGCTGGGATGCAAGCAGCCATTGTAGCGGCTTCACGAGGACATGAGGTAATACTATGTGAAAAAAGTGATAAATTGGGTGGACAGTTGCTATTGGCGATAATGCCACCCGATAAAGAGGAGATTAGTCCATTTCTTGATTACCTGTACAATCAACTTAGTGAAAAGGGAATAGATATTAGATTAAACACAAAAGCAACTGGTCAAGTTGTCGAAAGCATTGATCCAGAAGTAGTAATAGCTGCAACCGGATCTTTGCCGTTAATTCCACCAATTTCTGGGGCTAATCTGAACATTGTCGTCACTGCCTGGGATGCTTTTGTTCATACTGAGAAAGTGGGTAACAATGTAGTTATCGTTGGTGGGGGAATGGTAGGATGTGAAGTAGCTCAGTTTCTAGCCGAACGCAGTAAAAAGGTTACTATTGTGGAGCAACTTGAGGATATAGGATTAGATATTGAATTTGCGAGTAGAACTTATAAGCTTAGCAAGCTACATAAGGCTAAAGTAACCATTATGACAAAGGCTCCCGTTAAGGAAATAACTAAAGAAGGGCCTATAGTATATAAAAATGGCAGGGTAAAAAAGGTTGTAGCTGCTGATACAGTGGTGTTAGCGGTAGGAACAAGTTCCAATAGAGAACTCCTAGAAGAACTTGCAACCGATAAGAGGGAGGTATACGCTATAGGAGACTGCGTTGTTCCACGAAAGATTGCAGAAGCCACATCGCAAGGCTTTCAGATTGGGTGCTGTTTATGATGATCTCGTCCAGCGCGAATACTTTTCTTTTCAGCTATATTAGGTAGGGCTGTCCTAGATATCAAGCCTACTTTCAGTTCCTCTAAAGAATATACTATTTAAACAGATATCCCTAAATTGCTTCGCGAGCTAGGGAGCTTAATTCACCGTTTAATTCCTTGTAAAGCTGAACTTAAAGATCCTTAATTGGGAAAGTTCACAGATGCGGAGGAGAATTTGAAAAAGTTTTCCTGCCCCGTTGCCCCTCTAAAAAAATTGGCTCCACAAAACCAGCCGCTGACATTTGTTCAGGGCTCTGATTAAGATCCGTATCGCGATGGGTAAAGAAATCACTGAATTTTTAAGATATGGCTGAGATTGATGATAACTTTTAAGTGGTCATTAGAAGCATAAGACCAAAGACTAATGGAAAATGCAGGCTGAATAGGGTAAGGATGTATTGGAGAGGTCTGAATTTGAGACCTTAATAAACAGGAATATTTGGAAAAAAAAGAGAATCAAAGATTCATTTCCTTTACCTAGCAGGAAATGCTTTTTAGAAAGGAGGTCAAACATGGAGAGGGATGTTGCTACACAATTGATTGAATTTGCAGTTGATACGAAATATGAAGACATTCCGGAAGAAACCCTAGAATTCACTAAGTGTCTGACCTTAAAGACTGTGGCAGGGATGCTGGCTGGCTCAACTACACCATCGGCCCAGAAGATGGCTGGGATTATTAGAGACAGGAAACTCCCTGAGGAATGCGGAGTGATAGGCAGTGATTTCAAGACTTCATTGTGGGAGGCGGTTCTTCTGGGCGTTTACTTTGCTCATGCGAAAGAGTTGGAGGATGACAGGTATGTCTATGGGGTATCCTGGGACATCACGGTTATTCCTCTACTCTTTCCCCTCGCTGAAAAGTTGGGGCTTTCAGGCAAAGCTCTACTGGAAGCACTTGTTGTGGGGCTTGAGATTCACACGAGGACTTGTCTATTTAGTGCTCACCATTTGGGATTGTTTGTAGTGCCAGGGGCAGTTGGACCAGCTGTTGGGGCTGCTAAGGCTTTAGGCTTAGGTGTGAAAGAAACGGCTGCAGCGTTTGGCCTTGCTATGTCAGGGGTTCCCATTTCGATGGTAAACCTGGGTACCGATGCTCATTTTTTCGAATCCGCTCTCCAATCTCTGCAGGGTATAATGGCTGCTGAAATGGCTAAGGTCGGCCTGAGCGGCAACCCTGATATAAACACGTATCTAACTAATCATCTCGGAAAGGAAAGAGTAGTGCCAGAAGAAATGGTAGAAGATCTAGGTAAACGATGGGTGCTTCAGGAGATTCAAATCAAGAAATATCCTTGTTGTATTGCGCATCACCGTCAAATTGACTCGGTAATTGAATTAAGGAAAAAGCATAATCTTTCATTTGAAGACGTGGAGACTATCGAAGTACATTCGAGACGGAAGGGTGACATACGACAAAATCGTCCAGAACCGAAGGATGCAAATGACCTTCAGTTCAGTATCCAACACACCTTGGGGGCCGCAATGTTGGATGGAGATGTAGGATTGGAACACATGACTGAGGATACTGTTGTTGAGCCAAGGTTGAAAGAAGCCCGTTCAAAGGTAAAATTTATCCCTGCTCCAGATGATTCACCTGGTGGCACATTAGGTGAGTCTTTTGATGAGCCTGCTTGCGTAGTCATCAAAACCAAAGATGGCAAAACATTCTCAAGGGAAAGACAATACGTAATTGGAAGTTTTCAAGAGCCTTTGTCACTGGACCAATTTCGGGAACTTTACCATAAGTTCACTTGTGGGATATTATCTGAAGAGAATATCTCAAAAAGTGCTGGGACAATCTTGAATCTGGAAAGCATTGATAGCGTGAAAGAAATAATGGACATCTTTTCAAAAGGCGACAAATGATGTTGAAAAAGATAGACCATGTAGGGATCTTGGTGAATGAATTTAAGCAGGCAATCACTAAATTCAAGGGGCTTGGATTTCCTTGTACAGAGATTAAGGAAAATCAGGAGAGTGGCATTAGAATCGCCTTTTTCTCCATTGGGGATACTTTGATCGAGCTTATTAATTTTACCGGCCCTGCTATAGAGCAGTACCCGGTAATCTGTGAGCAAAAAGGTGCAATTAACCACATCTGTTTTGAAGTCGATGACCTAGAGGCCAGCATTCAGGATTTTAAAAAGAATGGGGCTAAGCTTCTAAAGGGCTACCCTCGTGCTGGAGCCCACGGCCAAATAGCCTTTTTTCACCCTGAAACCACAGAAGGCGTCTTGATAGAAATCTGTCAGACATAGACACGGAAGTTTCATGGTGATTCGGGCTCGCAATAGTATACGCGTTTCTGGACATCCGCGGTAATCATGTCGTGATCAAAAAAGAGAAAGGAAGACCGAAAGGCAGAGACCATCTCAACGGGATTGAGGGTTTCTGGTCCTATGCAAAACATTGGCTCTACCACTACCGTGAAGTCCCGAAGAAATACTTCCATCTCTACCTGAAGGAAATAGAATGGAGATTTAATCACAGAAATGAAAACCTCGTTATCTTACTGAGAGATATTTTACATCAGCGTGTTGTCAAAGAACAAAATTTAGTGCAACTTTAATGGTGTATAACCTAAAATTAAAGTACTCTGACAGGGATGCTGGGAAGTAATAGCGATGGTCAGAAAAAGAGGTAAAATTTAGCTTAAGGAGAATAGAATATGGAAAGATTGAAAGATAAAGTGGCTTTCATAACTGGTTCGAGCACAGGAATCGGGCGTGCTTCAGCTATTCTTTTTGCTAGCGAAGGAGCTAAAGTAGCAGTAGCTGATATTGATCAATCCGGAGGCGAAGAAACGGCTAAAATAATCAGCCAAAGTGGGGGCAAGGCAATTTATCTTAAAACCGATGTGACAGATCCTGAAAGTGTAAAGGATGCGGTCCAGGAGACAATTAATAAATTCAGCAAATTAGATATCATTTATAACAATGCCGGTGGTTCTTTAACGGATGATGGGGCGGTTACTGAAGTTTCTATTGAGGTCTGGCAAAAAACACACTCGGTGGATCTATTTGGCACATTTTTATGCTGTAAATATGGAATTCCTCACTTGATTAAAAACCGCAGTGGCTCGGTAATATTGACTAGTTCGATAGCCGGCTTAAGGGGTTGGAAGCGTTCTGCATATACAGCTGCTAAAGGTGGAATTATTTCCCTGACTCGGGTCATGGCGGTAGATTATGCCAGGTACAACATACGTGTTAACTGCATCTGCCCTGGACTTACTATAACGGAACGTGTAGGAAAACGATTTAAAACAAATCCCGTTACTGCCGAAACATTAGGTCCGCTTCACTTATTAGGTTTTGCTGAACCTATGGATATTTCTTATGCCGCTTTATACTTAGCCTCTGATGAATCAAAAATTATAACAGGATCTATTTTGTCAGTCGATTCTGGCTATGCAGCTATAGGTCGTATTGATAAGGAAGATATCTTAGAAAATAAATAGGGGGTCTGTCCAAATTTTATAAAAAATGTCATCAACGCGAAAAGAGGTGATTGCATAAAAAATGTTTTTTGCGAAGGAGCTTAAACATGGAGAGGGATGTTGCTACACAATTGATTGAATTTGCAGTTGAGGCCAAATATGAAGACATTCCGGAAGAAACCATCGAATTCACCAAATGTCTGACCTTAAAGACTGTGGCAGGGATGCTGGCCGGCTCAACCACAGCTTCGGCCCAGAAGATGGCTGGGATTATTAGAGACCAGAAACTCCCTGAGGAATGTGAAATAATAGGTAGTGATTTCAAGACTTCATTGTGGGAGGCAGCTTTTCTAAACGGCTATTTTGCACATGCCAGCGAACTGGAGGATGACAGGTATGTCCACGGGGTATCCTGGGATATCACGGTTATTCCCCTCCTGTTTCCCCTTGCTGAAAAGTTAGGGATTTCAGGCAAAGCTCTACTGGAAGCACTTGTTGTGGGGCTTGAGGTTCACACGAGGACTTGTCTGTTCAGTACCCAGCATCTTGGACTGTTTATATTGCCAGGGGCAATTGGCCCAGCCATTGGGGCTTCCAAGGCTTTAGGCTTAGGTGTGAAAGAAACGGCTGCAGCATTTGGCCTTGCTATGTCAGGGGTTCCAATTTCGATGGTAAACTTTGGCACAGATGCTCATTTTTTCGAATCCGCTCTCCAATGTCTGCAGGGTATAATGGCTGCTGAAATGGCTAATGTCGGCCTGAGCGGCAACCCCGACATTGCAACGTACTTAACTAATTATCTCGGAAAGGAAAGGGTGGTACCAGAAGAAATGGTGGAAGATTTAGGCAAACGATGGGTGCTTCAGGAGATTCAAATCAAAAAATACCCTTGTTGTCTTGCTAACCACCGTCAAATTGACTTGGTCATTGAATTGAAAAAAGAACACAATCTTTCACTCGAAGATGTAGAGATCATCGAACTCCATTCAAGAAGGAAGGGTGATATACGCAATAACCGGCCAGACCCAAAGACTGTAGGAGATCTTCAGTTTAGTTTTCAGCACAACTTGGGCGTCGCAATGTTGGACGGGGATGTAGGCCTTGAACACTTTACGCCGGAGGCCGTTTTTGATTCAAGGTTGAAAGAAGCCCGCTCAAAGGTAAAATTTATCCCTGCCCCAGAAGATTCCTCTGAAGACTTTTTGGATGAGCCTGCTTGTGTAGTAATCAAAACTAAGGATGGAAGAACATTCTCACGGGAAAGACAATACGCAATTGGAAGTTTTCAAGAACCTTTGTCACTGGCCCAGTTTCGAGAGCTGTACCATAAGTTCACTCGAGGGATATTATCCGAGAAGGATATTTCAAGGACAACAGAGCTTATATTTAATCTAGAAAGGCTTGACACCCTGAAAGAACTTACAGATATTTTAGCATAAAAAAGCTGAGAACCACAAAGATTCAATTAGGATTGTTAAGATCATCATCTTTTTATTGATTTTAATTTATATGATAAAATCAAAATTAGGCCCTCATAACCGGATCAGGTTATTCCTACAGCTTTGTAAATAAATCTTACCTGAAAGCTCATTGAATATCTGGTTTGCATTGCTTAAGACTTTAGCGAAGGGAGATGATTATGCTTCGTCAGAAGGATTTCAAGAAAAGATTTGGGATTGTTACTGGTGCAGCTAGCGGAATCGGTTTTGCAACTGCCAAACTACTTGCTGAGCGAGGTGCTGGCGTCGCCATGGTAGACATAAATTTGGAGCAAATTAAGCAAGTGGAAAGCGAAATAAAAAAGTTTGGTAACCATATCATGACTATCCAAGCTGATGTGGCCGAGGAAGCAGATATCGCCCGAATTGTCCAAGAGGCTTTGACAGCATTTGGAACAATCGATTTTTTAGTTAATAACGCCGGCATCTTAGAGCCCACGACCTTCTTGGATTTGGAGCCAGCTGAGTGGGACAAAGTTATCGCCGTCAATTTGCGCGGTCCTTATCTTTGCTGTCGGTCAGTCATTCCTCATATGGTGCAACAAAAGAAAGGTGTCATAGTAAATGTCAGCTCGCAAGCAGGCCGCAGCACTAGTCGTTTAGGTGGAGCACATTACACAGCTTCAAAGGCCGGTCTGCTTGGACTTACACGGCATGTGGCTCTTGAGATGGGTCCCCATGGAATCCGCGTTAACGCCTTTTGCCCTGGTGCCACACTGACTCCAATGGTGACTAGGCTCAGAACATCAGAACAGTTGGCTGAGGTTAGCGCGAAAATTCCTCTTCGGCGCTATGCACAACCAGAGGAACAAGCCTCTGTAATAGCTTTTTTATTAAGCGAGGAATCTAGCTTCATAACCGGCGCTTCCATCGATTCGAATGGAGGAATTTATATGTTATAAATCACTCAGAAATTATTGGCAGTTTCAAATCAAAGGTTCTTTGGCAAAAACCAATTACAGAACCTCAGCTCAAAGATGGATTTATCCCTTAGAAGTGCCTGCCTCACAGACTAAAAGTTCTTATAAATTAGATTCGAGTCCAGGCCATGTAGCCTGGTTGGTGAAATGAGCAAAGATTTCTTTCTCTTGAGCCTCTTGAAAAGGAAGAAAGGCTTTCTCTTATAATGAAGGCATGATGGAGATTTGAAAGTTATCCTCGTTAATATAGCGTGCTATTATTGAGGGATATCGAGGCCTTAGGGAGGCTAATCTTTTTTGATCCAGGTCCTGCCCTCAAAATATGCCCAGGGAGGGGACCCCCAATCATTCTTTCCGCCATTTCGATACATGGTATCAGTTTATGTATATCCACTCCGGTTGAAATGTCCATCTCCTCAAAAAGGTTTACTAGATCTTCAGTGGGAATATTCCCGTATCCTATGCCTAAGTTGAGCTGATTAAAGAGATCAGAGCCTAGCCCTCCGATAGCGGTAGAAAAGGTATTTATACCCGCCTCATAGGCTGCAAGAGCATTTGCTATGGCAGAGCCACGGGTATTGTAAAAGTGAACAGTCAATGAAACGTCTAGTTTTTGATTCATAATATCCTTTACAAGAGATTCTATTTTTTTCGGGTTGGCCAAGCCTGTGCTATCTACTAACGCTATCTCTGTTACTCCCATGAAGGCTAGCTCTGCGGCGAGTTCCACTACCTTTGTAGATGGTACCTGGCCGGAAAAGGGGCAACCAAAGGATGTCAAAATACTGCCCTTGATCGATTTACTCGATTTTTTAGCACCTTCAAGAATGGCAGGAAAGATTTTGTTTACCGTCTCTTTAATCGTCGAGCCAAGGGCAAACCTGTTATACTCATCGCTAGCGGACACCAATAATGTTATTTCATCTATGTCAGTAAGTGCTGCCCTGCGAAACCCTACCTCGTTGGGTACTAAACCTATGTAAATCACTTCTGGATTCTTCTTAATGCCGGATATTATTTTCTCAGCATCCGCATGTTGTGGAAACAATCGTGGATGAGTAAAGGCCGTACAGTCAATTTTATGCAGTCCAGTTTGAGACAATTTATTTATATAAGAAATCTTTTCACTAACACTGAATTTACTCTTTTTAAATAAAAAAGCACCATGCCTGGGGGAGCATTCAACTATTTTTATCTTTCTCATGAATAATCTATTACCTTAAATTTCATCATATATAATTCTAGCAATCATTATGCCAGTATTATACTAAATTATTATTTTTAGTCACTCTTGCTCAAAAACGGTTTCAAGAAAAATTGATTGAACATGTCATGCTAAAATGAATACAGTATTATTAGTCTAAAATAAACAAAAATTCCCTCACTCATTATTTGAGTTTAATATTATTGAATTTGTCTTGAAATATTAATTCTGGCAGGAGTGAAAAAAGAGAGGTTCATATGCAAAAATGGATTCCAGAGGTTCCGAACACTTTAGGGGTGGATCGAGGTGAAATTCGCTTGACCGGTTCTGAATGCCCTTCCTGTAACCGGGTCTATTTTCCTGCAATGAAAATATGTCCGGACTGCTTGGATGACAACCAACCAATGAAAATAAAAATCTTAAGCGAAATTGGAAAAATTTACAGTTGTTCTATCGCACAGGTTGCACCGTCTGGTTATGACGTTCCACATGTACAGGCTTACATTGATCTCTCAGAAGGAGTAAGGTTATTTACATTACTTGTTGAATATGGAGATGGAAACAAATTAAAGACGGGACTCTTCGCAAAATTAGTAATCGTAAGGATCGGAGAGGATGAAGAAGGAAGAGAACGATTGGGATATCGTTTCCGTCCGGTTTTTGAGGAGGATGAGAGATGAGGCCTGTTTATGTGTTAGGTGTCGGTATGACTAAATTTGGGAAATATATTGAAAAATCGCTAAAGGATCTCAGCTTTGAAGCAGCGTGGAATGCGATACATGATTCTGGAATTGGGCTAAATGAAATTGAGATGGCTTTTTTTGCAAATGCATACGCTGGATTAATAACTGGCCAGGAATCCATACGGGGTCAAACTGTATTTCGAGAAATTGGGCTCATGGGCATACCTATTTTTAATATTGAAAATGCCTGTGCATCAGGTTCTTCAGCCTTTTATCTGGCTCATTTAGCCGTTGCTTCAGGGCAAGTTGAGGTTGCACTCGCCCTTGGTGCTGAGAAGTTATTTTGTGGAGACCTAAATAAAAGTTTGCATGCCTTGTCTACTTCTTCAGACCTAGACATAGAAGGTCGGATGGGAATGTTGTTCGCCGGCATATATTCAATGAGGGTACGCAATCAGATGGAAAAATACGGATTGTCTAAAGAACAGCTTGCGAAAGTTGCTGTAAAGAATCATGACCATGGTGCATTAAACCCCTACGCCCAGTACCGCAACCGTGTAAGTATAGATGAAGTTTTGGAATCTAGAATGATCGCCGATCCAATCACATTACTCATGACGTGCCCGATGGGCGACGGCGCAGCTGCAGTCATTTTGGGAAGCGAGGGCGTGCTTTCACGCCTGAACAAACCAGCAGTGCGGATTGCCGCAACGGTTTTACAAACTGCAAGGATATCCAAAATAGGTGACAGGACTATTGTTGAGCGAACATCAAAGGAGGCATACGACAGGGCGAGAATCAGCCCAAAGAAGGTGAATGTTGCCGAGGTCCATGATGCTGTTGGCCCGATAGAATTACTCCTTTATGGACAACTTGGGTTTTGTAAGCCTGGTGAATCAGGGCATTGGATTGATGAAGGCGTAACCCGGATAGGGGGAAGCCTTCCCGTCAATCCTTCTGGAGGCCTATCTTCGAAAGGCCATCCCGCGGGGGCAACGGGGTTAGCACAGATTACAGAACTGGTCTGGCATCTCCGCGGAGAAGCAGGGGAGCGACAGACTAAACCAATCCCAAAGGTTGCCCTTGCTGAAAATGGGGGAGGAAACGTGGCCGGTGAGACAGCGGCTGTTGCAGTACACATCCTAGTAAGAGAATAATAAAGGTACTTTAAAAGGAGAAAACAATATGAATGTCGGCCATATTCTCACAAGAACTGCTAAAAACTTTCCAGATAGGGAAGGGCTAGTCGTAGATGGACAACGATTAACATTTAAGGAAATAAATGAGAGGGTCAATCAACTGGCAAACTCCCTGCTGGGTCAAGGGCTCAATAAGGGAGATCGAGTTGGATTATTATTTTATAATTCTTTAGCCTACTTTGAGAGCTATCTGGCCTTGTATAAAGCAGGTCTGGTATGGGTTCGGTTAAATTATCGCCTCAGTGTCTCAGAGTTGACAAATATGATGCTGGATTCTCAAGCATCTGCCATTCTACATGGTCCTGAATTCGGAAAAGTGGCAGATGAAATCTGTGAAAGTATCTCAGGAGTGAAAATGAGGATTCATCAAGGGGAAGGTCCGGGTTTGGGTTATGAAGATCCTTTTTCCTCTAGCAGTAAAAAAGAGCCGTCTGTTGAAGTCAATGAAGAAGATTTAAGTGATATATGGTACACCTCAGGAACAACTGGCGAGCCTAAGGGAATTATGATTACCCATCGAAACATATTGACATGCGTTCAGTTCCTATTGTCCGATGTGTATTGGATAACGGAAGATAATAAACTGCTGACTGTCGGAGCACTAAGCCACGCTGGCTCAGTAAGGGTTTTGCCATTTATATTAAGAGGGGCACTTAATGTCTTACTAAGAGCCTTTGATCCGTCAGAAATCTTTAAAACCATAGGGAAGGAAAAGATTACCGATATTTCGACTGTTCCCACCATGTTATTGGCCTTAATGGATCATCCCGAACGTGGCAATTATGATCTAAGTTCTTTAAAGACAATTACCTATGCGGGGGCACCAACTCCAGTTGAACGAATTAAAGAAGCAGTAAACATATTTGGTCCGATCCTGGATCAGAGCTTTGGGCAGGCCGAATCGATCATCACAATAACACACCTTCCAAAACATGAGCATATAACTAATAATGATCCAGAACGCGAGAAACACCTCGAATCGGTAGGAAGAGAATATCCAGGTGTACAAATAAAGGTGGTAAACGAAAAGCACAAGCAATGCGCTCCCGGTGAAATAGGTGAACTGATCACAAAATCTGATTTGGTAATGAAAGGCTACTGGAATCGTCCAGAACAGACAGCAGAGGCATTGAAGGATGGTTGGCTCTATACTGGCGATTTGGGTTATCAGGATAAGAAAGGCTATCTCTACTTGATGGATAGAAAACATGGCAAGATAATCACAGGAGGATTGAATGTGTACCCGAGAGAGGTAGAAGAAGTTTTGGCTCAGCATAAGGCAGTTGCAGAAGGCTCTGTATTTGGTATTCCTGATTCTAAATGGGGCGAGGCAGTGACGGCAGCAGTGACTCTTAGATCGGGTGCAGACGCCACCGAGCAGGAATTGATTGAATTTTGTAAAAGCAAAATAGCATCTTATAAGAGCCCCAAAAAGGTCCACATCCTTGATACCCTCCCAAAGAATGCGTATGGTAAAATTTTACAACGAGAGCTAAAAAAACGCTTTAGCAGCTAATTCAGGATTTGTTTTGCTGTTTTGGCAGTATTTTGACATTGGCAGTTTGAAATCTTATATAATGTCTTCTGCTTTTATTCAATCAAGACAATAATTTCATTTAGAGGGCTAGGAGGGCTATAATCAGGGTTATTCTTCTTTTACACTACTATATAGATCTTTATTAATTTTTACTTCTCCTTGTTTGATCTTCTCTCAGGCTTATTTACTGGCCTAATTTCTTTCATGTGTATTATTTATAAATTTATGACTAAGTTTTTGGACCTAATGCTGATAAAGCCTCGCTTATGCCTGAGTATTTCTAGAGATTAATATACTCTTCATTTTTAAAGGTATGTTCCTGCTTCAATATCTTTATGTAGGCATTCCAATCTTATTAGGATTATTTTGTATTCAAATATCTTGACTTCAATTAATGGACAATGTTTAAATATTAAACAATGAGCTTCTTATGAGTCCATAAGACAGTTTTCTAATCCATTACTAATGAATAGATTAACTCTCCTATATGAAGTGCTAGATCAAGTTTCTGATTGTATAGCTATTTTTGATGATAATCAGCAGGTTGAATATGCTAATACGGAATTTAAGAAACTCTATTCTCCCCTTCAACATGCCCACAATAAAAACCAATTTCAGGAACTTCAAGATTTTGTTCTCAGGTTTCAGAAATCGAAAAAGAGATTTATTTCTGAAAATTTCCTAGACCAATTTATCGGAAGAGAAATCAAAGCTTTTGCATTTTCTCTAAATGACAAATCAACCAGAAAAAAGTTTAATTTGGTATTGGTTAAGACTGGAAACCAGTCAGGTGTACCTGAATCCTTTTTCGCAAAAGATTTGCTTAAATGCTATATCAATGAGCAGAGATTGATTTCAGAGCCATTAGCACCTGAGTTTCAAATCTTAATAGGGGAAGCCCCAAATTTTAGATTAGTCCTTCATAACGCCCAGAGAGCAGCTTCCACAGATTTGCCTATAATAATAAGAGGAGAGAGTGGTACAGGCAAAGAAATACTGAGTAAAACGATTCACAACATTAGTCATCGTGCCCAAGGTCCCTTTGTTGATATTAATTGCGCTGCTTTGCCTGAAAACCTTATTGAATCTGAGCTTTTTGGGTATGAAAGAGGTGCGTTTACAGGAGCACAGACGAAGGGAAAGTTGGGTCTTTTTGAAAAGGCCAATGGTGGAACAATGTTTCTTGATGAGATTTGTGATGCCTCCCTATCAACGCAGGCCAAGATCTTAAAAGTGGTTGAGGAAAAGAAATTCAGGAGGATAGGGGGATCTGAAAATAGAAAAGTTGACGTTCGAATTATTTCTGCTACCAATAAGGATCTCGAAAATATGATGTCAAAAGGCCTGTTTAGGGATGATCTCTTCTATAGGTTAAATACCCTCTCTATCACCCTACCACCATTGAGAGATCGTAGCCGAGACATTAGACTGCTTGCGAATCACTTTCTTAATGAGCAGACTAAAGGCCAAGAGAAGAGTATCACCTTTTCAGAAGAGGCTTTAAAAGCACTTGAGAGTTATTTTTGGCCTGGAAATGTGCGAGAATTAAAAGCTGTGGTCGATTATGCTGTTACTATGAATGACGAGGAAGAGATTAGTCGTCATAGCTTACCTGGCTTTGTATTTTCGAAGAAATTTGATACAATTACCGATCAATTGCTTTCACCTCATATCATCTCCATTCAAAAAAAGATCCCTCTTCTTTCCATCATCACAAAGGAAATTGAATGTAACCTTATAAGGTTTGCTATTCAGCAATCGAGGAGCAAGTCAGAGGCTATTAGGATCCTTGGTATCAGCCGAAGGGCCTTTTATTATAAATTGAAGGAGTATAATTTGTAATCTTTCCCAAAAAGTGCTTTCTCCTTGGATTTCATATTCTTATCAATTTATGGCTCTACAATAAGTAGGGAATTCATACAAGCTCTCCCCACTATGACGGACATTGTATAATTTTTAGCCAGAACTGGTTTACGAAAAGCTTAATTGCATTTTAGGTAAAAATAAGATGGATGAAATAACACACTTAAAAGACAGGATAAATTTATTCACAACTGGAATTTAGTACATGATATCTGTCTTATGGAATGAAAATTGCTTTTTTAGTGATAAGGTTTTGGGCACTTGTCTAGAATTGTAAATTTACTGAGGAGACATCCTATGCATACCAAAAAGATTTTTATCGTTGGCGCAGGTTTGATGGGCAGTGGCATTGCCCAAGTATGCGCACAGTCGGGTATTAATGTAGTTCTCAATGATATTAGTCAGGAGGCAGTAGAAAAAGGGCTTAAGAATATCGCGTGGTCTGTTTCCAAGTTTATTGAAAAAGGGAAACTAACGGAGGATAAAGAGATCATTTTAAACCGTATATCAACAGCTGATGATTTTTCCAGTGCTGCTGATGCCGATCTGGCCCTGGAAGTTGTCTTTGAAAACATAGGGCTTAAAAAGGAAATCTTCCTGAAACTTGATGAGTTCTGCAAGCCAAATACTATTCTGGCCAGCAACACTTCGGCTATCCCAATTACAGAACTTGCCTCAATAACCAAAAGGCCGGGGAAGGTATTAGGGATTCACTTCTTTTCTCCTGTACCCATGATGCCTGTTGCAGAGGTAATCAGGGGAGTAAGCACAGCAGAAGAGACAATCCTTTTTGGTGTTGATTTCGTAAAAAGTATCGGCAAAGAACCCATCAGGGTAGAGAGAGATGTGGCCGGTTTCCTTCTTAACAGAATCAATTTTCCATCTACTATTGAGGCAATATGCCTGTTGGAGCAAGGGATAGGAACAGTAGAGGATATTGATAAGGGAATGAGACTGGCATTCGGTCGCAAGATGGGCCCCTTTGAGACCGGGGATATGGTGGGTCTGGACGTAACCTACGGGGCCTTGATGGCCTGCTATGAGGAGACAAAGGACCCACGTTTCTATCCTCCACAACTCTTACGAAGAAAGGTTAAAGCCGGGCATCTTGGTCGCAAGATGGGCAAGGGATGGTACAAATATAAAGAAGATGGCAGCCGAGAAGAGGGCTAGATGGGTCAAGAATTTGCACATTATGAAATTAGAAATCTGGTGGCAATCGTTACCATTGATCATCCGCCCATGAATGCCCTTAATGTTGCCACCAAAGAGGCTATAGGCGAGACCTTTCTTGAGCTAGATGACCGTCGGAAGGAAATTAGGGTAGTCATACTCCGCGGGGGTGGAGAAAAGGCCTTTGCCGCAGGAGCTGACATTAAGGCATTCTTAGAATTGAACCCGGAAACAGCCAAAAGACGTCTAACCCAGAGTCATGAGATATACAATATCGTAGAAAACTTCGAGTGGCCGGTGATTGCGGCCATCCATGGCTTTTGTCTTGGTGGAGGCTTAGAACTAGCGCTCTGTTGTGACATTCGGTATGCTACAGATAGCGCCCAATTCGGTTTTCCTGAAGTAAACTTATCTGTTTTCCCTGGAAATGGTGGAACTCAGCGAGCGCTCTACCATATGCCTCTCGGTAAGCTCAGGGAGTTGACATACACAGGAAGAATGATCGATGCTCAGGAGGCCCTAAGGTACGGTTTGGTAGAAAAAGTGGTTTCAGACAGTGACCTTATGGATGCTGCCATGGAGCTTGCAACAACAATCATGAAAAAAGGTCCATTGTCTGTTGTGGCGGCAAAAAAGGTTCTCAATAGAACCCAGGATCTTCCGCTCGCAGATGGATTAGAGCTTGAATCAGATTTCTGGGCGGCCCTCACCGCAACTGAAGATATGAAGGAGGGTGCCCGGGCGTTTATTGAAAAACGGAAACCAACGTACCGATGTCAATAGAAAGACTCTATGTAGAGATATAGAGAGAGCCTGCCGTTGAAATCGGAAGACACCAAGAACATGATATGGGTACTACAAAAAGAAAATGATAGCGATTAAGCACAAGAAGGGGGTATGAACATTGGAAAACGTCGTCATTGTAGCTGGTTCACGTACCCCGATAGGGAGCTATGGTGGTTCGCTGAGGGATATTCCCGTATATAAGCTGGCAAGTTTGGTGCTCAATGAAGTAATAGAAAGAGCCAATATTGAAGCCGCCTGGGTCGATGATGTGATCATGGGGCAATCGTACCAAAATGGTGAGTGTGCAAATAGTGCCCGCATGGCCCTTCTGGAAGCCGGCTGGCCGGATGAGGTTCCTGGGGTAACATTGGATCGTCGCTGTTGCTCCGGGTTAGATGCGATCTTCTTCGGAGCCATGAAGATCCAAACGGGTAACGCTGATATTGTGGTTGCCGGTGGGATGGATAGCATGAGCCAGGCAGAGCTTTACATTCCAGGGGATGTCAAGTGGGGCCTGGGAGGAAAAACTGACAACAAATGGGGTTTTATGCCCAAAGGGCATGGGGCTCTCTCCATGTGGGGGATACCCCTTTATGACAGGGTTCAGCGTGCCAGAGTCATGTCCCAACCAGTCGAGCGGTTTGGTGAACTCAACTCCATGATGGCTTGGGCAGAAACAGCGGCTCGAAAAGAGCGAATCACCCGCCAGGAGGCAGATGAGTGGGCCTTGAGGAGCCATCAGAAGGCTATCAACGCCATAGATTCAGGAAAATTCAGGGATGAAATTGTTACCGTTCACGTCCCCCAAAGAAAAGGAGAGCTGGTGCTCTTTGATACAGACGAATCTCCTCGACGAGATACCACCTTGGAAAAACTCGCGAAACTGCGTCCTGTCTATCCTGATGGGGTGTGTACTGCTGGCAATTCATCAACTGAGAATGATGGTGCAGCTGCCGTGGTACTCATGAGTGAGACGAAAGCTAAGGAACTGACCGTAGAACCGATGGCCTCTTTCAGAGCCTGCGCAATTGCTGGCAGTGATCCAACACTCACCTATCCTGCAGTACCTGTATCTGTGGACAGAGCACTCACTAAAGCCGGTATTACAATAGATCAGGTAGACCTCATTGAGATACAGGAAGCATTTGCAGTGCAGGCCTTGGCTGACGCCCGGATGATGGGAATTAAGCAGGAAGATTTTGACATCAAGATCAATGTCAACGGCTCAGGTATTTCTCTTGGTCACCCCATTGCTGCCACCGGTGCTATGAGATTAGTAACCTTGCTCCATGAGATTAAACGGCGCAATAGCCAGTATGGGCTGGAGACGATCTGTGGCGGTGGGGGGCTAGGGATAACCGCGATTATTGAAAAGGCTAATTGAGCAGAGAGTGGTTGAAATAACGGTAACTGGTTGTACTGCTATAATTAACCTTAGACTGGGCAAATTAAATCCAGAAGGTAGCACAGAAGGAATAAGATATGAACTTTAACCTTACAGAAGAACATTGCATCTTTCAGGAAGCAATTCGCGACTTCGCACAGAATGAAATAGCTCCTCTGGTGGATGAGGCAGAGGAGACCAATGTCTTCCCTAAACAGCTCTTCAAAAAGATGGGTGAGCTTGGCTTCTTATGTCCTCGATACCCAATTGAACTCGGTGGCGGCGGTGGAGATAAGGTGATGGATATTATCATGGCCGAAGAGCTCAACAAGGTAAATGCAGGGATTGCTGCCTGTCTTATGGTTCAGGGTGGCTTAAGCACCCAGCCCATTTATTGCTATGGCTCCGAACAGCAAAAACAGAGATTCCTTATCCCTGCCATTAAAGGGGAAAAGATCGCTGCATTTGCCCTTACTGAGCCTGATTCTGGCTCAGATGCTGCCTCTATAAAGACACGGGCGCAAAGGGATGGTAATGACTATATTCTTAACGGAACAAAAATATTTACGACAAATGGCCCCATCTGCGACTTTGCAACGGTGGCGGCCTACACCGATCCCACAAAACGAGGTGTGGGGATCAACCTATTTATTGTGGAGAAAGGTACCCCTGGGTTTTCTGTCTCTCGGAAACTGGATAAGGTGGGAAACCGATCCATTGAAACAGGAGAACTAGTCTTTGAAGATTGTCGAGTTCCAGCAGAGAATATGATCGGTGAGAAAGAGGGCGGTGGCTTTGATATGATTGCTGACACCCTCATATCGGGCCGTATTACATACGGAGGCCGGTGTACCGGTACTGCCCAGGCAGCATATGAGCTGACCATCCAGTATGCTAAGGAGAGGATTCAATTCGGGAAACCTATTATCAAATTCCAGGCTACCCGGTTCAAACTGGCAGAGATGGCCACGAATATCGATATTATGCGCTCTTACACTTACCGCGTTGCCTGGATGTATGATCAGGGCAAAAATGTCCGAAAAGAATCTTCTATGGTCAAACTATTCTGTGCGGAGACCCTACAGACGATCCTCGCTCATTGCATGCAGATTCACGGTGGTTACGGGTATATGATGGAATACCCAATTCAGAGATACTGGCGAGATGGGCGTCTCTTTACTATTACCGAAGGGACATCGGAGATACAGCGTTTAGTGATCGCTAATGAGACTCTTAAATAACTTCGCATCTAAAATTCTGGAAGGGGAGATAGCGTTCAAATGGAAGATGTTGCTATTATAGGAGTTGGCCAGAGTAATTTTTCACGTAAGTGTGGCATTACTATCAAGGAGTTGGTTTTTGAAGCCTTTAAAGAGGCCATGGAGGGCTTAGATATTGTCAATGGTGACATAGAAGCTTCCATAATATGCTCCTCCCAGTATGATCCCCAGCGGTCTCCTGAAAACCCAATTTCAGAGTATTTGGGGCTTACACCCCATCCCACCTTCCTTATTGAGAATGCCTGTGCTGCAAGTAGCACCGGACTAAGGGCAGCCTGGTCCTTTATAAAATCCGGTCTTCATAAAATAGTAGCCGTGATAGGTGTAGAAAAGATGTCTGGGCAGACCTCTCGTGAAGCAGCAGAGAGGATGGGCAGGGCCTATGATGTGACATGGGAATCTTCTTTTGGTCTGACCATGCCTGGTGGTTATTCAATGCATGCCAGAGCCCATATGGCTCAATACGGAACTACTGAAGAACAACTCGCAAAGGTCCGGGTTAAAAATTCCTATTATAGTGTAAAGAATCCCAAAGCCACGTTTAAGAAAGCACTCACACTGAAGGAAATTTTTGAATCAATGGTGGTTGCCAGTCCGTTAAAGATGCTTGATTGTTGTGCCAATGCAGATGGTGCCTCCTGCATGATATTGGCTGAGGGAGGCATAGCAAAGACAATAGCAAAGATCCCGGTCTGGATTGCTGGTCTAGGAACTGGGAGTGACGCTGGGGTAAGCCGAAGAAAATCTTTCACAAGCTTTATCTGTGCTAGACAGGCCGCTGAGCAGGCATACGCCATGGCTGGCGTGGGACCTAAGGATATCAATGTAGCCGAAGTTCATGACTGCTTTACCATAGCTGAGATTATAGCCTATGAAGATCTAGGCTTTGCCGAGCCCGGTGAAGGGCCCAGGTTGTTAGAGGAAAAGGAGACATACCTAGAAGGAAGAATCCCGGTAAACCTTGACGGAGGACTTCTTTGTAAAGGTCATCCTATTGGTGCAACCGGAGGATCACAAATCAGAACTATAGTAAAACAACTCAGGGGGGATGCTGGAGAGATTCAGGTAAAGGATGCGGAAGTAGGTTTGGCACATAACATAGGTGGCATTGGGCACTATGCTAATGTAACCATTCTAAGGAGATAAGGGGATGAGTTTCGAGAAGTTTGGGATTGTGAACTATACAAAAGAGAGCAAAGCAATAGATTTTGTAGCCTACTTAGAGCAGGGGAAGGTGATGGCAACGAGGTGCAAGACGTGTGAGACCATTTACTTCCCGCCTCAAGTGGACTGCCCAAAATGTCTTCTCAGTAATATGGAATGGTTTGAAGTCAAAGGAAACGGAAAGCTCCTGACTTATAGCACGGTAAAATATGGCCCACTGGGATTTGAGGACAAAGCACCGTATACTTTGGCAGTAGGGGAGTTTGAGGAGGGGATAAAAATTTTTGCCATTCTAAGCCAGGATATTGAGGAGGATGAAATAGAGGTGGGTATGTTGATAAAAGTAGTAGCAGCAAAGTTACCTGATGATAGGTTTTTTTTTGAATTTGAGCCCGGAGCCTAAGTAAAATGTGCAGTAAGGCCTTACAGACAACAATGAAATAAGCCGCATGAACTATCCCGGCCTTGAAAGGCTGGGCACATTCTGTTGAGATTTCGTAAAAGGAAAAAATCTTATGGACTTCGATTTAACAAAAAATCAGGAAGATATTAAAAAGGCAGCAAGGGAATTTGCCGAGGGTGAATTTCCAGAAATCGCCCAAGAGTGTGATCAACAGGAAAAATACCCTCGAGAACTGGTCACAAAGGCAGCCGAACTCGGATTTATTGGGCTCAACTTCCCTGAGGAATATGGTGGGAGTGGGTATGGTTACCTGGAGAAATGCCTCATCACCGAAGAATTCTGGCGCGTTGACCCTGGATTAGGTTCTGTTTTGATCTCAGCCACCTTCGGGGCAGATATGGTCGATTTAT